>NZ_JBEZYD010000065.1:0-43823 GCF_040638335.1 Nonomuraea sp. NPDC026600 | reverse complement strand
ACAGCTGGCCACACCAACGACCAATAACAATCAAGCACATCAAGGGGTCAAAATTCAGACGACGCCAGGGGGTCCAGATTCAGCCGTCGTTGACATTCCAGGCCGATCCGGACATGGAGCATGGCCGCGGGCTGGCGATCGTCGCGGCCTACTCCGAGCGATGGGGTGTCGATCCCTCGCCGGACGGGAAGACCGTCTGGTTCGTCTGCGGAGAACGACCAGCTTCGCGAGCGAGCGGTCCTGCGTAGAAGAGCGCCGAGCGGGTGGCGAAGCAGTGGCGATTGGTGCGAGCTCCGGCCAGCTCCTTCTCACAGCTGTATTCGGCTACCACCCTGGCCACGTCCTCGGGCAGGTCGAAGATGAACCCCACGCCGGGCGGTCTCTCAGGCCAAGCCCAGGCGTGGATCTCCGCCAAGTCACACTCCAACTGCGACAAAGAGCTGGCCACGCCGACTCCCTCCACCTCCCCGGTGGGGCAACGCGACACCCACCGCTCGTTCGCATAGGTGATGGCATAGGTGATCGTCTTGCTCACCGACACATTCTTTCTGTGATCGCCTCCAGGCGCTTGAGGCTTCACGAAAGAGCTGCGGGTCGCGATTCGCCGAATCGTCCGGGATTGCCAGCTCGGCGAACGGCTCGGAACGAATCGGTTAGGGGCGCAGGTCTGTCTTGGCCTTACCGCTGACCGGGTCGCGCGGGACAGACAGGTGCTGGTGGACCATCATCCACTCGCCGCCCCTCCGCTCGAACACTCGCGTCCCCCGTGACCAGCTGTCAAAGCCCTGCCCGTTCGCCGCCTCCACCCGGACCCGGTTGAGGCCCCACGCCACCGCGAGGTCCTCACGTACCAGGATCTTCAGGTCTGGCACGTCCAGGCTGACCACGGCGTCACCGGCTGCCTCCAGGCCGCTCGCGCAAACGGCCCGCACCGCCTCCACGCCGACGTACTGGAGAGGCGTCTCGTGCTCGTACGAGACGATGTCGTCGGCGATGGCGGCCATCATGCCGTCCAAGTCCTTCGCCGCGGTGCCGTCGTACCAGCGCTGGTGCACCCGGCGCACCTCCCGCTCCGCCGCGTCCCGATCCACGATCGGGAACGAGTGGTGCTCGTGCGCGACGACCCATCGGTCGTCCTGCTTGCGCAGGCCGAGCGTCAGCCGCAGCCGGGTGTCCGGCTCGCCGGCCAGTTCCTCAGGGATGCCGCAGCGCAGCAGCGCGTACGCGTACGCGACGTCGCCGCCGGCGTTCACGTCCAGCGTCTCGATCTCGAACAGGGCCCCCTGCGCCAGCCACCGGAAGAAGTCGGGCCACGTCTTCCGGTAGGCCTCGATGCCGCGAACGCCCTGGTGGGGCGGCGGCACGTCGTACATCACGATGTCGTCCGCATGGTCGGCGACGACGCCTTCCAGGTCGCCGGCGTGCACCGCCTCGGCCCAGCGCTCGATCAGCGTGCGGATCTGCTCCTCATCGGTGAGCATGGCTCCAGTCCTTCCAGGTTGATGTGTCCGTCAGGACTACAACCCGGGCCGATCCGGAAACTCATCGCTCCCCAGCTCAACCGGGAGATCGAAGTCCGCGAAATCGGCCTCCAGGAACGAGACGACCTCGGAGATCCGTGTACCGCGCAGGACGAGCAGGTCCAGGCCAGCCGGCACGTAGACGCCCCGCCCCTCGTCCCACCTGAACGTGCCGAATGACAACTGCCCGTTCGCCCGAGCCGGCAGGAACCGCCAGCGGTGCGCCATCGGCCCCGCGGCCAGGAAGGCGCGGATGCGGTCGTGGCCCTGGTACCAGGCCGCGAGCGGCGGCATCGAGTATTTCGCGTCCTCGGTCAGCATGGCCACGATGGCGTCCATGTCACCGGCCTCCCAGGCGGCGGCGTACCGGCGGGCCACCTCCCGCTGCGCCTGACCGAGCGTCCGCTGCTGAGTGGCCTCGGGCAGCAGCCCGTCGAGCACCTTCCTGGCCCGCTGCAGAGCGCTGTTGACCGCCGCCACCGTAGTGTCCAGCAGGCCGGCGGTCTCGGACGCGGCATATCCGAGAACCTCGCGCAGCAACAGCACCGCCCGCTGCCGGGCCGACAGGTGCTGCAACGCGGCGACGAACGCCAGCTCCACGCTCTCCAGCGCCACCACGCGCTCCTCGGGGCCCAGCTCCGCCGTCCAGCTCATCAGCCGATCGGGGTACGGCTCCAGCCAGGCCACCTCCGCCACCGGCGCACTCGCGGGACTCAGGTCGATGGGCAACTCGCGCCGCCCGCGCCGCTCGATGCCCGTCAGCGCCCGGTTGGTCGCGATCTTGTACAGCCACGGCCTGATCGACCCGCGGTCCTGGAATCGCCCCAGATTGCGCCAGGCCCGGTCCAGCGTGTCCTGCACGGCGTCCTCCGCGTCGTGCACGGACCCCAGCATCCGGTAACAGTGCGCCCGCAGTTCCTCCCGCAACGGCCCTACCAACCGGGCGAACGCTTCCTGGTCCCCCGCCCGCGCCGCGGCCAGCAGCCCCGCCGTCTCCGCCCGGCTCGCTTCGATCCGCATCGCCACCCCGTCCTGATCTCCTGCGCGCCAAGCTATCGCCCGAGGTCTGGTGACGAGGCACAGTGGGCGCGCCTCTGGCTGGAAGACAACCGCCTTCGCACAGCGCGCGACAGCGCCGCGTCAGCCCTGCTTCCCGACGAGTCTGTACTGGTCTACGTCGTGGCCACGAACCAGTCATAGCCGTTCACTGGCCTGTGTGCAGCGGCTGCCTGGGCCCCGCTCCAGCCGGTCCGGATCGTCGGGCACGATCGAGTCGATGAAGGTGCTGGACGGCTTACTCACGTCAAGTGTCGTCGCGCTCACCGGCCTGTCGCCTGAGAAAATCGACCGACTCGGCACCATCGAATCAGCATGGGATCGGCCATCACGAACCCCGTTACCTGCAGGAGATCCGTCGTGCCGCAGCTCGCCTTCGCCAACAGCGTCCGCGATAACTGTGCTCCGCGCCCCACGGCAGGCGGAGATCCAAGCAAGGCCAGGCCCGGCGCGCATACCGCAGTATGCTTGCTCCATGGCGGATACGACGCTCATCACGGTGACACTGCCGAATGACCAGGTCGCCGAGCTCAGGAAACTCACCGACAACGTCTCCGCTTTTGTCGCCGAGGCGGTGGCACGCCAACTGCGGCACCAACTTCTCGGTGCCGAGCTCGTGCGTCACCAGGAGGAGCACGGGGAGTTTACCGACGAGGAGCTGATCGAAGCTCACACCAGGATTTTCGGGGAGACGGACCCCGGCGGTTCGGCGAGCACGGTGTGATCGAGCACATCCAGACCGTGGTTCTGGATTCCCAGGGACTCTCCGCCTGGATCGCGCAGGACCGCAAGATTCTCGGGATGTTCCAGGTGTTTCACACCGTGGGCGCCGATCTCGTGATCGGCGCAAACACCATCGTGGAGGTCAGCCACACGCGGGTGAACATGCCTCGGCTGCAATGGGTACTCTCTCGCGTCAAGGTCGAGCCGGTTACCGAGGGTGCGGCGAAGGCGTCCGCAGATCTGCTCAAGACGGCAGGTCTGCACGGCCACAAGTATGCGATCGACGCGACGATCGCCGAGATGGCGCTACGCCAGCCCGGCCCTGTGGCCATGCTCACCTCGGATGTCGATGACATGGCTCGATTGTGTGGCCATCGTGTCCGGCTCATCGGCATTTGAGCATGTAAAGGCCCTTGTCCTCCCTATCCCAGTTCGGCTTACCGTGGTCCTGGCACGTCCCTTTCGCTACACGTGGACCAGCAGAATGGCGGGGTTCTCGACGCAGTCGGCCACGTAGCGCAGGAAGCCGCCGGCGGCGCCGCCGTCGCAGACTCGGTGGTCGAAGGTGAGGGACAGCTGAGTGACTTTGCGGGGCACGACCAAGCCGTCGGACACCCAGGGCCGGTCGATGATGCGGCCGATGCCGAGGAGTGCCGCTTCGGGGTGGTTGATGATCGGGGTGGATCCGTCCACGCCGAAGACGCCGTAGTTGTTGAGCGTGAACGTGCCGCTGGTCAGCGCCGCGGGAGGCAGCCTGCCCGAGCGGGCGAGGCCGGTGAGCCGGGTCAGTTCGGCGGCGAGTTGTGCGGTCGTCATCAGATGCGCCTCCCGGACCACTGGCACGACGAGGCCGCGATCGGTCTGCGCGGCGAAGCCGAGGTTGATGTGGCCGTGCCGGACGATCTCGGCATGGGTGGTGTCGACCGAGGAGTTCAGCTCGGGGAACCGCCGCAGGCCGGCCACACAGATCCGGGCCAGGAGCGCGAGCAACCCGATGCCCAGATCTGGGCGGGTCTGTCGCAACGCGTCCTTGATCGCGAGCAGGCCGGTAGCGTCGACGTCCACCCAGGTGGTGGCGTCGGGGATCTCGGTGCGGCTGCGGGTCAGCTTGTCGGCCACCACCCGGCGCAGGCCGCGCAGGGGGATGCGCTCCGCCGTCAATGCCGTTCCGGTCACCGAGGGCGGAGGAGTGAGCACGGGCACGGGCGCAGGCGGCACCACGGAGTCCAGCGGCGCCTCGCTGACGCCGACGCTGGCGGCGATGGCCCGCTCGACGTCGCGGCGAAGGATCACTCCGCAAGGTCCGGTGGGCCTAAGGGTGGCGAGGTCCACTCCGTGCTCGCGGGCGGTCCTGCGGACAAGCGGAGAGATCACGCGGGGTGCGTGGCCGGCCGTAGACTCCGGTTCGGCTGCGGGTTGGGAAGCGGAATCAGGGGCCTCTCGGTTGGCGGTCCGAGAGACGCCGCGGCGCCGTCTGCGCGTGCCGGAGGTGTGGCCGGTGCCGTACCCGATCAGGACGTTGCCAGAGCCTGCCTGCTCTTCTTCGCGGTAACGGGCCGCGTCCGGGTCCACGTCGCGCTCCGCGGCGGGCGCCGTCCCGTCCACGTTGTCCGCCGGACCGACTTCGATGACCGGGCCGACTTCGATGAGGGGTTCGCCCACCGACAGGACGGTGTCCGCCCCCGCGTGGAGTCTCAGGACGATCCCGGCGTACGGGACCGGTACCTCCACGGCCGCCTTGGCGGTCTCGACCTCGACCACGATCTGGTCGATTTCGACCGTGTCGCCGACGGCGACCTTCCATTCGACGATCTCGGCCTCCGTCAGGCCTTCGCCGAGGTCGGGCAGGCGGAACACCTGCCGAGAAGCGATGTCCGTCATGACGCCTCCCCCGCCAGGTGAAAGACGTCGGGCTCGTCGCCGAACTGGAGCCGATCTACGGCGTCCAGAACCCGGTCGACGTCCGGCAGATGCGAGTGCTCGAGCATCGGCGGCGGGTACGGAATGTCGAACCCCGAGACGCGCAGCACCGGCGCGGCCAGCGAATGGAAGCAGCGTTCCTGTACGCGGGCCGCGATCTCCGCACCCACTCCCGCGAACCCCTGAGCCTCCTGGATCACCACACAACGACCCGTCTTGCGTACCGAGGACACCACGGTCGCATCATCGAACGGGACGATCGTCCGCAAGTCCACCACCTCCAGAGCGAGGCCGTCCTGGGCCGCGGCTTCGGCGGCCTGGAGGGCCACCGGGATGCTCGGCCCATAGGCGACCAGCGTCGCGTCGCGCCCCTCGCGCAGCACCGCCGCCCGTCCGAACCCCGCGGCGCGCCGAACCTCCAGCGCGGTCTCGCCTTTGGACCAGTACAGCCGCTTGGGCTCCATGAAGATCACCGGGTCGGGGTCGGCGATGGCGTCGCGCAGCAGCCAGTACGCGTCATCGGGGGTCGCGGGGGTCACGACCTTCAACCCCGGAGTGTGCGCGTAGTAGGCCTCGCTGGAGTCGCAGTGATGCTCGACCCCACCGATGCCGCCCGCGTACGGGATCCGGATCACCATCGGCAGCGACAGCCGCCCGCGCGTGCGGTTGCGCAGCTTGGCCACGTGGGAGACGATCTGCTCGAAGGCCGGGTAGGCGAAGGCGTCGAACTGCATCTCGACGACCGGGCGGAAGCCGCCCATGGCCATGCCCACGGCGAGGCCCACGATCCCCGCTTCGGCCAGCGGGGTGTCGAAGCACCGCTCCTCGCCGAACTCCTTGGTCAGCCCGTCGGTGACGCGGAAGACGCCGCCCAGCGGGCCCACGTCCTCGCCGAAGACGAGAGCACGTTCGTCTTCGCGCAGGGCGTCGCGCAGCGCGGCGTTCAGCGCCTTCGCCATCGTCATCGCGGTCATCTCAGTCCTCCGGGGCGGTCAGCTCGGACGCCAGCAGTGCCCGTTGCTCGCGCAACTGGGGCGTGGGCTCGGCGAAGACGTGGTCGAACAGCTCGAACGGGTCCGTCTCGGGGTCGGCGTTCATCTCGTCGCGGAGGCGCGCGGCGAACTCCTCGGCGGCCTGGTGCGCCGAGGCGACGGCCTCCGGGTCGAGCAGGCCGCGCTCGCGCAGGTAGGTCTCCAGGCGGGCAAGGGGGTCGGCCGACTGCCACCGCTCGACTTCGTCGGTCTCCCGGTAGCGGGTGGCGTCGTCGGCGTTGGTGTGGGCGTCCATGCGGTAGGTGTGCGCCTCCACCAGGAAGGGGCCGCCGCCGACCCGCGCGTGTGCCACGGCCGCGGTCAGAACCGACAGCACCGCGACGAGGTCGTTGCCGTCCACCTGCTCGGAAGGGATGCCGTAGCCGATCCCCTTGTACGCGAGCGCGGGAGCCGCGCTCTGCTTGGCCAGTGGTACCGAGATCGCGTACTTGTTGTTCTGCACGAAGAACACGACGGGGGCGTGGAGGACGGCGGCGTAGTTGAGCGCCTCGTGGAAGTCGCCCTCGCTGGTGCCGCCGTCGCCGATGAAGGCCATGACGACGGCGTCCTGGCCCTTGCGGCGTAGGGCCTCGGCCATGCCCACCGCGTGAATGGTCTGGGTGGCCAGCGGGGTGCACTGAGGCGCGACCCGCGTGGCCGCGGGGTCGTACCCGCAGTGCCAGCCGCCCCGCAGCAGGGTGAGCACCTCGACGGGATCGAGGCCGCGGGAGACCAGGGCCACCGAATCCCGGTAGGTGGGGAACAGCCAGTCGTCCTCGCGCAGCGCGAGCACTCCGGCGATCTGGCAGGCCTCCTGCCCGCGGCTGGACGGGTAGACGGCGAGCCGGCCCTGCTTGGTCAGCGCGGTCGCCTGACGGTCGAAGCGGCGGCCCAGGACCATCCGGCGGTACGCCTCCAGCAGCCGCTCGTCCGCCGGCGCCGGGTAACCGGCGGGCGGCTGGACGGCCGTGCCGTCCTCGGCCACGAAGCGCACCGGCACGGGTGAGGGAAGCAGGCCGTCGACCGTTGGGCGACTCGTCCTCGAGTACATGGCGACGCTCACTTTCTCTGGACGTTTGACAAGAGAAGCGTCTTCTTCCAGAGCCATCTGTTCAAGACATCAGGCATGATGGGCGACAAATGGGTTAAATCAGGACTTGGGGAGGGCCAATTGTCAGCCAATGAGGGCGTTGTGGGTGGCTTGCCGGGACGTTCGGCGAGCCAGTTGGACGGGGTGGACCGCGCGATCATCGCCGAACTGCTGCGCGACGGCCGGATCTCGATGCGCACCCTCGCCGAGCGCGTCCACATCTCCCGCGCCAACGTCTACGCCCGGATCACGCGGCTGATGGACGATGGGGTGATCACCGGGTTCACGGCCGAACTCGCCCCGCACAAGGCGGGCCTGGGCACCAGCGCGTACGTCTCTGTCACCATCGAGCAGAACTCCTGGCGCTCGGTGTCGGCCAGGCTCCGCGAGACCCCGTACGTCGAGCACTTCGCGATGGTCGGCGGCGACTACGACGTCCTGGTGCTGGTCAGGACGCCGGACAACGAGGTGCTCAGGCACGTGGTGCTGGAGCGCATCCAGGACATCCCCGGTGTCCGCGCCACCCGCACGTGGCTGGTCTTCGAGGAGGCCCGTGGCCTGGGCACGGAGTGGGCGGCGCGGGAGAGTTGAGCGGTGCCGGTCAGCTCTCCCGGGCCGCCCTGTACTCCTCGAGGATCGCTTCGATGTGCCGCACCATGAAGGTGTAGTAGTCGCGCATCTCCCTCAGGCGCCCGCGCTGCGGCTCGGGGAGATCGGCCGCGTGCGTCTGCGCGTTCTCGGCCAGCGCCAGCAGCTCGACCGTCTGCTCGAGCTGGTGGTGCAGGCAGCCGATCCAGGCGTCGTCGCGCCACTCGTACACGTACTGGCGGGAGCCGGGCTCCTTGAAGCGCCGCACGGTTCCGCTGAGCACCAGCAGACGGGTCATCTCGGAGACCGAGCCCTTGCTCGCGTCGAGGGCGTTCTGCAGGTCCACCATCGTCATGGGCGCCTCGCTGAGCATCAGGACGCCCGCGGCGCGCCCCGCCATCGGCGGCCATCCCATGGCACGGCCGATGTGCAGGCCGAAGTCGTCGATCAGCGGATTCGCAGCGCCGAGAGCTTCGTCACCGACAGGGCTGAGCACCAACGGACACCATCCGTTCAGAAAAAAATGAACTTTCACTATTGACTGAACTTCCCGCTGGGGGGCAGTCTACCGGCTAACAGCGGTCCGGGCATTTCCGGAGCCGCGCTCCGTGAGCCGAACGCAGGAGGTTCGCCGTGACAGGCACGGGCTGGGACATCATCGTCGTGGGTGCGGGTTCCGCCGGCGCGACGCTCGCGGCCCGCTCCGCCGAGCGGGGGAAGCGCGTCCTGCTTCTGGAGGCCGGACCCGACTACCGCTCAGCGCGGATGCACGAGGCGTGGCGGTCGCCGAACCCCGTCCGCGCGCTGCTGGACCCCAGTGCCACCGAGGGCCTGGTCTGGGCGGGCGTCCATTCCTCCCGGACCGACAAGCAGCCGCAGGGCCCGTACTGGCGGGGCCGGGGTGTGGGCGGCAGTTCGTCGATCAACGGGCAGATCGCGATCCGTCCGCCGATGGAGGACTTCGACGACTGGGCCGCGGCGGGATGCGCCGGCTGGTCGTGGCAGGACGTGCTCCCCTACTTCGCGAAGCTGGAGGACGACGAGGAGTTCGGGGACGAGCCGTACCACGGCAAGGGTGGTCCGACCCCGATCTTCCGCATGCCGCGGGAACAGTGGGGCGGTGTGGACGCCGCGCTGTGCGCCGGGGCGCTCGCCGCTGGACACCCCTGGGCTCCCGACGTGAACGCGCCTCAGGCGAGCGGGGTCTCGCCGTACCCGATCAACTCGCGCGCCGGGCGCAGGGTCACGGTCAACGACGGCTACCTCGAACCGGCCCGGTCGCTGCCCGGCCTCACCGTACGCGGTGAGGCGCTGGTGGACCGGGTCGTCTTCTCCGGTGACCGCGCCGTCGGCGTCCGGGCCATCGTGGACGGGACGGCGACGACCGAGTACGCGGACGAGATCGTGCTCAGCGCGGGCGTGATCCACTCCCCCGCGATCTTGATGCGGTCGGGGATGGGCCCGGCGGCCGACCTGCGCCGGCTGGGGATCGCGGTGCGGCGGGAGCTCCCGGTCGGCCTCGGCATGCAGGACCATCCGATGATCGTCGTCGAGCTGCCGCTGACCACGGACGCCGCCATCAAGACGGCCGACGACCGCCACACCAATGTCTGCGTCCGCTACACCAGCGGGCCCGGGGGGCTCCCCCACGACATGATGTTCGTCTCCCTGAACCAGAACGTCCTGTCCATGGAGGCCGCCGACACGCGGTTCCCGGCCGGCGGCCTGGGCGTGTGGCTGAACCAGAACCACTCGCGCGGCGTACTGACGCTGACCTCCGCCGACCCGGAGGCCCAGCCCGAGGTCCGGGAGCGGATGCTGTCGGACACCCGCGACCTGGAGCGGCTGCGTCAGGGGGTACGCGCCCTGGTCGAGCTGGCGCGCGGCCCCGAGGTCGCCCCGATCATCGCGGGCTCCGTCGAGACCAGTAACAGCCGGCTGTTCGCGGTGCTGGCCAACGACGCCGAACTCGACGATCACCTCCTCGCCACCGCGGTGGACGCCCAGCACGGCACCAGCACCTGCCGGATGGGAGCACCCGGCGACGCCACGGCGGTGGTCGACCCGTCCTGCCGTGTCCTCGGGGTCGACGGTCTGCGCGTGGTCGACGCGTCGATCTTCCCGTCCGTACCGCGGGCCAACACCAACCTGGCATCGATCATGGTCGGCGAGCTCATGGCCGACCGTCTCGGCTGACCGGATTCTGGCGAAGGAGCACCGTTTCGTGAAGACCCTGCAGAACCTGATCGGCGGCATCTGGGAGGACTCCCGCAGTGACGCCTTCCACGAGGTGATCAACCCGGCGACCGAGGAGGTCGTCGCCCGCTGCCCCAGCGGCTCACCGGAGGACGTCCGCCAGGCCGTGGACGCGGCCGCCCAGGCCCAGCCGGCCTGGGCGGCGCTGCCGGTCGCCGAACGCGTGGCGCGCCTGTGCCGGTGGGCTGACACGATCGCCGATCACGCCGACGAGCTGGCGGAGATCGAATGCCGCGAGATGGGCAAGCCCGTCGCCCTCGGCCGGACCTTCATCGCGGGCGCGACGCAGGGGTTCAAGGCGGCGGTGACCGAGGCCCTGGACTACCGGTTCGAGGAGACCATCACCGGTCCGGACGGGAGCGGCACCACCATCCTGCGCAGACCGCTCGGCGCCACGGCGATCATCGTGCCGTGGAACTTCCCGGTGCCCATGGCACTGGGGGCGCTCGGCCCGCTGCTGGCCGCGGGCAACACCGTCGTGCTCAAGCCGTCCGAACGCTCGCCGATGTCGGCGGTGCGGCTGCTGGAGCTGATGGACCTGCCGGCCGGCGTGGTGAACCTCGTCCTCGGCGACTCCCGGGCCGGTGCACCGCTGGTCGCCGATGAGCGGATCGGGCTCGTGCACTTCACCGGCTCCGTCGAGGCCGGACGCCGGGTCGGCGCGGAGAGCGGGGCCCTGCTGCACCGGTCGATCCTCGAACTCGGTGGCAAGGATCCCGTGGTCGTCGACGCGGGAGTCGACCCGGTCGCGACCGCCGCGGCGGTCGCGTTCGGCGCGTTCGTCAACACGGGCCAGATCTGCACCTCGATGGAACGTATCTATGTGCACCGCGAGATCGCCGAGGAGTTCGTCGACGCCCTCGTGGACGTCGCCGGCACCTTCGCCCTCGGAGACGGGCACGACGAGAGCACGGTGCTGGGCCCGCTGGTCGACCGGCGTCAGCGCGACATCGTGGTCCGGCACGTCAACGACGCCGTCGAGCGCGGCGCGACCATCCGCGCGGGCGGAACCGTGCCCGAGGGCAAGGGCTTCTTCTATCCCGCCACCGTGCTCACCGGCGTGGACGGCTCCATGCTGGTCATGACCGAGGAGACCTTCGGCCCGCTCGCCCCGGTCGCCGTCGTCTCCTCCTTCGAGGAGGGCCTGGAGAAGGCGGCCGGAACGCGTTTCGGCCTCGCCGCCACCGTGTACACCAACGACCCCGCGCACATGGTCTCGGCGCGCGGCATCCCCGCCGGGGTGGTCTGGGTGAACCAGTGGCAGGGCGGCGGCCCCGAGCGGCTGTACGAGCCGGCCGGCGACAGCGGCATGGGCGCGACCGGGTCCCGGGCGGCCTACGACGCGGCCACCCGGCCCGTCTCGATCCACGTCGCCCCGGCCGCCCCAGCCGCCCCGGGCGCTCCAGGCGCTCCGAGCACTCTGGACGCTTCGGGCACTCTGGGCGCTCCGGGCGCTCCGAGCGCTCCGAGCGCGTGACGCCTGCGGTCCTGGGCGCCAAGCGGCAGGCCGCCGACGCCGTCGGCGCCTGGGACGGCCGCTTGATCGACCTGTCCCACCGCATCCACGCCCACCCCGAGCTCGCCTTCGAGGAGACGCTGGCGAGCACGTGGGTGGCGAACGCGCTGAGCGCCGCCGGTTTCGACGTCCAGCACGGCTGCTACGACCTGCCCACGGCCGTATGCGCGACAGTGGGCACCGGTCCGCTGCACATCGGCATCTGCGCCGAGTACGACGCTCTGCCCGACATCGGGCACGCCTGCGGGCACAACGTCATCGCCGCCGCCGCGGTCGGCGCCGGAGCCGCGTTGGCCGGCTTGGCCGACGATCTCGGGCTGACCGTGACCGTCCTCGGCACGCCGGCGGAGGAAGGCGGCGGCGGCAAGATCCTCATGCTGGAACGCGGCGCGTTCGAGGGCCTCGACGCCGCCATGATGGTCCACCCCGCCGCCGTCGAGATGGCGGCGATGCCCGGCTCGGCGGTCGCCCAGTTCGAGGTCTCCTACCGAGGGAAGCCGGCCCACGCCGGCGCGTACCCCGAGCTCGGCGTCAACGCCGCCGACGCGATGACCATCGCGCAGGTGGCGATCGGGCTGCTGCGCCAGCAGACGGGCGCCGATGACCGCGTCCACGGCATCGTCAACCAGGCGGGTACGGCCGCGAACGTGATCCCCGACGCGAGCCACGGCCGGTGGATCGTCCGATCCTCCACTCTGGAGGCACTGGCCGAGCTCAAGCCACGCGTGCGGCGCTGCTTCGAGGCCGGGGCGCTGGCCACCGGGTGCGATCTGATGGTCACTCCGCCGGCCCCCGACTACGCCGACCTGCGGCCCGACGCGGTCATGCTGGGCCTGTACCGGGCCAATGCGGAGGCGCTCGGGCGGGTCTTCCCGGATCTGCCCGGCGGTCCCCCGGCCGGTGCGGCCACCGACATGGGCAACGTCTCCCACGTCGTGCCCAGCATCCATCCCATGCTGGGGCTCGACTGCCTGCCCGCGGTGAACCATCAGCCCGAGTTCACCGCGGCCTGCGCCACCCCGGCCGCCGACAGGGCGGTCCTCGACGGCGCCACGGCCATGGCATGGACCGCCGTCGACCTCGCCCGCGCCTCATCGGCACAGCGCGCGGCCCACGGCTGAGCCCCGTCGGGCGTTCAGAGAAGTCTGGCGTTCAGGAACGCCTGGCGCTCAGGAAGAGCGGGCGTTCGGGAAGAGCGGGTGTGCAGGGAAGTGGCGGTGTTCGCCCCGGTCACCTCGCAGGTGGCCGGGGCGATGACCGTGCCGAAGGGCGGGAGTTCAGCGCCCCTCGAAGACGGGCTGCTGCTTGGTGAGGAACGCCTCGACCGCTCCGGCGTGGTCGGCGGTCCGGCCCAGGCGCGCCTGGGCGCGGGCCTCGGTCGTGAGCACCGTCCCGAGGTCCTGGTCCCAGGCTTGCGCGATCAACCGCTTGGACTCGGCGTAGGCGGCGGTCGGCCCGGCCGCGAGGCGGGCCGCGAGCTCACGGCCCGCCGTACCGACATTCGCGCGGGGGACCACGCGTCCCGAGATTCCCCACGCGACCGCCTGCTGGGCGCTGAAGGACTCGCCGAGCAGGACGAGCTCCTTGGCCCGGGCCTCACCGACCGCCCGCGCGAGCGTCATGGACAGCCCGGAGTCGCACGTCAGCCCGATCGCGGTGAACGCCGTCGCGAGCACGGCCTCCTCGGCCAGGACCCGCAGGTCGCAGGCCAGCGCGAGGGCCAGCCCGGCGCCGACGCACGTGCCGTTGACGGCGGCGACGACCGGCTTGCCCATCGTGGCCACGAGCCGGATGATCGGCGCGTAGTCCTCCTCGACGGTGTCGAACGCGTGGCCGGCGTCGGCGCGGAGAGCGGCCGCGTGCTCGGCGAGGTCCTGACCGGCGCAGAAGGCGTTCCCCGCGCCGGTCAGCAGCACGGCACGGACGGCGGCATCGGACGCGACCTCCTCGAGGCTCCGGCGCAACGCCGTCTTGAGGGCGGCGTCGAGCGCGTTGCGGCGATCCGGGCGGTTGAGCGTCAGAACGGCCACGGCCCCGTCACGCTCGAGGACGACCGGAGCCGCCGGGACGGCGGGCGTGGTCGAGACGCCAGGAGTGGTCGAGACGCCAGGAGTGGTCGAGACGCCAGGAGTGGTCGAGACGCCAGGAGTGGTCGAGACGCCAGGAGTGGTCGAGACGCCGGGAGTGGTCGACGCACCGGGCGCGGTTGGGGCGGCGGGCGCAGTCGACGCACCGGGAGTGGTCGAGGCGCCAGGAGTGGTCGAGGCGGTGTCCATGTCAGGACTCCTCGGCGGGTGTCGCCAGCCAGGTCTTGGCCACCAGGGTCAGCACGTCGTAGGTGGCGACCGCCTGGCCGTCCTGGTTGGTCACGACGGCGTCCCAGCGGACCTCGCCGTAGTCCGCGCCGGCCCGCGGGGTGATCTGCTTGACGGTCAGCGTCACGTCGATGGCGTCGCCGGCCTTGACCGGGGTGAGGAAGCGCAGCCCGTCCACGCCGAAGTTCGCCAGGACCGGTCCGGGCGCGGGGTCGACGAAGAGCCCGGCGGCCAGGGACACGACGAGGTACCCGTGGGCGACGATGCCGCCGAACAGCGGGTTTCGCGCGGCGGCCGCGGCGTCGGTGTGCGCGTAGAAGGTGTCTCCGGTGAACTCGGCGAAGTGCTCGATGTCCGCGAGCGACACCGTCCGCGGCGCGGAGCCGATCGTGTCGCCCACGCGCAGCTCCGCCAGCGACTTGCGGAAGGGGTGAACGCCCGATTCGGTACGCGCGGCGCCCGTCGTCCACCGTCCGGTGATCGCGGTGAGCTGGTCCGGGGAGGCCTGGACGGCGGTGCGCTGCATGTGGTGTAGGACCCCGCGGACGCCGCCGAGCTCCTCCCCACCGCCGGCCCGTCCTGGGCCGCCGTGTACGAGGACGGGCAACGGCGAACCGTGCCCGGTGGATTCCTTGGCGTCGTCTCTGTCCAGGACGAGGACCCGGCCGTGCCAGGGCGCCAGGCCGAGCACGACGGACCGCGCGACCTGTGGGTCATGGGTGACGACGGAGGCGACGAGGCTGCCTTTGCCGCGCGCCGCGAGCCCGATCGCCGAGTCCAGGCCGTTGTAGGCGAGCACGGTGGCGACCGGCCCGAACGGCTCCACGTCGTGCGGCTCGGTGGCGCCGGGACGGGCGCGCAGCAGGAGCGGGGTCATGAACGCGCCGCGCTCGGGGTCGCCGTCCAGCGAGGAAGGGCCGGGGACCCCGTTGAGAAGGGACGCCCCGGAGCCGGGAGCACCGTAGACCACCTCGGCGCTCGCCGTCAGCGCCTCGACGGCCTTGCGTACCTCGTCGCGCTGGCCGAGGCTGGCGAGCGGGCCCATCCGCACGTCAGGGTTGCGCGGGTCGCCGACGGTCACCTTGGCCAGGCGGGCGGCGAGCGCCTCGATCACCTGGCCGGCCATCGCCTCGGGAACGAGCACCCGGCGGATGGCCGTGCACTTCTGTCCCGCCTTGACCGTCATCTCGGTGGCGACGCCCTTGACGAACAGGTCGAACTCCGGGTCGTCCGCCCGCACGTCGGGCCCGAGGATCGAGCAGTTGAGGGAGTCGGCCTCGACACCGAGCAGGACGCCGCCGTCGAGCACGTTCGGGTGGCGGCGCAGGATGCCCGCGGTGTGCGCCGAGCCGGTGAAGGCAACGGAGTCCTGAACCGTCAGCTCGTCGAGCAGCCCGCCCGCGCCGCCGGCGACGAGCTGGAGCGCTCCCTCGGGCAGGATGCCTGACTCGATGATCCGGCGGACGGCGAGTTCGGTGAGGTACGCGGTCTGGCTCGCGGGCTTGACGATCGTCGGCAGCCCGGCGAGGAAGGCCGGGGCCAGCTTCTCCAGCATGCCCCAGACCGGGAAGTTGAAGGCGTTGATCTGCACCGCGACGCCCGGACGGGAGGTGTAGAGGTGCTGGCCGACGAAGGTGCCGCCCTTGCCCAGGCGCTCGAGGCCGCCGTCGAGGACGACCGTGTCGTTCGGCAGCTCGCGGACGCCCTTGCTCGCGTAGCTGAACAGGGTGCCGATGCCGCCGTCGACGTCGATCATCGTGTCCCGCGCGGTGGCGCCGGTCCGTACGGACAGTGCGTACAGCTCCTCCTTGCGCTCGGACAGGTGCTTGGCCAGCGCCTTGAGCAGGGCCGCCCGCTCGTGGAAGGTCAGGGATCGCAGCGCGGGTCCGCCGGCGTCCCGGGCGTGCCGGACCATCGCGGCGACGTCCAGGCCCCGGCTCGAGACGCGCGCGACCTCCTCGCCCGTGGCGGCGTCGAGCAGGGGTTCCCCGTCGTCCGCCGCCCGGAACCAGCGTCCGGCGGCGTAGCTCTCCAGAATCGCGCTCACCTTGTCTCCTCCCTTGGGGGGACCTCTTGCGCAGGAGCCCCGACCCGTGCAACCGTATTACTGACCGAGTGATAAGTAAATATGACCGAAGCTTTGGAGGGAAGATGACAGCTGAGGCGGAGGAGCGGCTGCTTGCCGGGTTCGAAGCGACCATCGCGCGCAACGACCGGATCGAGCCGCGGGACTGGATGCCGGAGGCCTACCGTCGGACGCTCGTACGCCAGATCGCCCAGCACGCGCACTCCGAGATCATCGGCATGCAGCCCGAGGGCGAATGGATCGGACGCGCCCCGTCCCTGCGCCGCAAGGCGATCCTCCTGGCCAAGGTGCAGGACGAGGCCGGGCACGGCCTCTACCTGTACTCGGCGTGCGAGACCCTCGGCGTCTCCCGCGCCGAGCTGACCGGCCTGCTGCTCGCCGGCAAGCAGAAGTACTCCTCGATCTTCAACTACCCGACGCTGTCCTACGCCGACGTCGGCACGATCGGCTGGCTGGTCGACGGAGCCGCGATCTGCAACCAGGTTCCTCTCTGCCGGACCTCCTACGGACCGTACGGCCGCGCCATGATCCGCATCTGCAAGGAGGAGTCCTTCCACCAGCGCCAGGGGTACGAGCTGCTCATGACGATGATGCGCGGCACCGACGCCCAGCGGGCCATGGTCCAGGAGTCGGTCGACCGGTTCTGGTGGCCGGCGCTGATGATGTTCGGCCCGCCGGACACCGAGTCCACCAACAGCGCGCGGTCGATGGCGTGGGGCGTCAAGCGCAACTCCAACGACGAGCTGCGCCAGCGGTTCGTGGACATGACGGTCCCGCAGGCCGACGCGCTCGGGGTGACGCTGCCCGACCCTGGCCTGCGCTGGAACGACGAACGCGGGCACCACGACTTCGGCGAGCCGGACTGGGAGGAGCTCGCCGCCGTCATCCGCGGGGACGGTCCGTGCAACGCCCAGCGGCTGCGCCACCGTCGCGCCGCCCACGAGGACGGCGCCTGGGTACGCGAGGCCGCGACGGCGTTCGCCGACCGGCCCGTCGGGGCGGGCGCGTGCTCGTCCGTCGAGGAGGCCGCGCGATGAGCGGCGATCGGCGGGAATGGCCGCTTTACGAGGTTTTCGTCCGCGGCAAGCGGGGCCTCAACCACGTCCATGTCGGGTCGCTGCACGCCCCGGACGACACGATGGCCGTACGGCACGCGCGTGACGTCTACACGCGGCGCAACGAGGGCGTGAGCATCTGGGTCGTACGGGCCGACGTCATCACGGCCTCCAGCCCGGACGAGAAGGACCCGCTGTTCGCGCCGAACGGCGACAAGGTCTACCGGCACCCGACGTTCTACGACATTCCCGATAACGTCCCGCACATGTGAGCACCACACGATCGGAACACCCATCACCATGAGCGACGAACACGGCAGCATCTACGACGGCCTGCTCGGCGGCGACTCCTCCCAGTGGGCGTTCGGCACCGATTTCGAGGACCCGCTGGCCGGCGTCGACACGACGGTGCCCGACGGCGTCGACCACACCGAACTCGGCGAATACTGCCTCATGCTCGGCGACGACGCCCTGATCATGTCGCAGCGCCTGACGGAGTGGTGCAGCCGCGCGCCGGACCTCGAAGAGGACATCGCGCTGGCGAACATCGCCCTCGACCTCCTCGGGCAGGCGCGCCTGCTCCTGGCGCGGGCGGCCGCCGCCGACCCCGGTCTCCTGCCCGCGCTCCCCGAGGGCTCGCCGGTGCCCGCGGAGGACGCGCTGGCGTTCTTCCGTGACGCCGGGCAGTTCCGCAACGTGCGTCTCGCCGAGGTCGCGAACGGCGACTTCGGGCACGTGGTCGTCCGCCTGCTGCTGTTCTCGGTGGCCCGGCTCGCGCTGCTGGAGCGGCTGCGGGCGAGCGGCGACACGGTACTGGCCGCGGTGGCGGGCAAGGGCGTCAAGGAGGTCACCTACCACAGGGACTGGGCGGCCCGCTGGTTCCTCACCCTGGCACAGGGCACCGAGGAATCACGCAGCAGGCTCGTCACAGCACTCGGCGCCCTGTGGCCGCTCCAGCCCGAACTGGTCGCCACGCACCCCGTCGAGCTCTCGCTCGCTCGCGCCGGCGTCGGCGTCGACCCCGCCGCCACGCGCGGCGAGGTGGACGCCGTCCTCGACCAGGTACTCGCCGTGAGCGGCGTCGCCCGCCCGGACCGCCCACCCCTGGCGGGCGGCGGACGGACGGGCACGCACACCGAGGACTTCGCCGGTCTGATCGCCGAGATGCAGGTGGTCGCACGCGCACACCCGAGCGGGCGCTGGTGAACGCCGTCGAGGTCGCCGGGCAGGTACGTGACCCCGAGATGCCGATGCTCACCCTCGCCGACCTCGGCGTACTGCGCGGTGTCGACGTGGAGCGGACGGCGGACGGCCACGAGATCGTCATCGCCTCGATCACCCCGACCTACACCGGCTGCCCGGCCATGGCCACCATGCGCGACGACCTCGTCCACCACCTGAACGACGCGGGCTTCCCCCACGTCGAGGTACGCGTCGTGCTCGACCCGCCCTGGTCGAGCGACTGGATCTCCGAACGCGGCCGGGCCGCCCTTCGGGAGGCCGGCCTGTCCGCGCCCGGCCCGGCCCGGCGGACGTCCGGGCCCATCGCGCTCACGCTCGGGCCGAGGCGGCCCGCCCCGAACTGCCCGCGCTGCGGTTCGACGGCCACCCGGCTGACCTCCGAATTCGGCGCCACCGCCTGCAAGGCCCTCTACACCTGTACCCACTGCCTTGAGCCGTTCGAGCATGTCAAGGAGATATGAGATGACCACGCTCGCGCCCGGACCGGCGCCGACCCGGGCGTCCGCCACCTTCCAGCCGCTGACCGTGGCGGCGGTCGACCACCTGTGCGAGGACGCCGCGGCGATCACGTTCGCCGTGCCCGACGAACTGCGTGAGGCGTACGCCTTCCAGGCGGGGCAGTCGCTCACCCTTCGCCGCTTCGTGGACGGGCGGGAGCACCGGCGGTCCTACTCGATCTGCGCGCCGGCCGGCGCCGCGCCGCGCATCGGGGTCCGCGAGATACCGGGCGGGCTCTTCTCCTCCTGGCTCGTCCGCGAGGTGGTGCCGGGGACGCGGATCGAGGTGCAGACTCCGACCGGCTCCTGGCGGGCCGACCCGGCGCGGGGAGAACGGCACCTGTGCATCGCGGCCGGGTCGGGCATCACCCCGATGCTGTCGGTCGCCTCGACGGTGCTGGCCCACCCCGGCGCGCAGGTGTCGCTTCTGTACGGCAACCGCACGAGCCGTACCGTGATGTTCACCGAGGAACTCGGCGACCTGAAGAACCGCTATGGTGCCCGGTTCCAGCTCGTCCATGTCCTTTCGCGTGAACCACGCGAAGTAGAGCTGTTCTCGGGCCGGCTCGACTGCGACCGGCTGCGCCGCCTGCTCACCGACCTGGTGCCGGTCGAGGTGTTCGATCATGTCTGGCTCTGCGGGCCGCTGCGCATGATCCAGGACGCGCGGGCGGTGCTCACCGATCTCGCCGTCCCCGCGCGGAACGTCCACATCGAACTCTTCTACGTCGACGCGCCGCCACCGCGGCCGCGGCGGGCCGACGAGACGCCGGCCGGCGCGACCAGCGTACTGACGACGGTGCTCGACGGGCTGCGGGCGACGTCGACCGTCTCCCGGGAGACGACCATCCTCGACGGCGCCCAGGCTACGCGTGCCGATCTGCCGTTCGCGTGCAAAGGCGGCGTCTGCGGGACGTGCCGTGCCGTCGTCCGCGAGGGCGCGGTCGACATGCGCCGCAACTACGCCCTCGAACCGTCCGAGGTGGACGCCGGGTTCGTGCTCACCTGCCAGACGTTCCCGGTCGGCGAGAGTGTCACCGTCGACTACGACGCCTGATCTCGTTCCCTTTGACAGGAGTTCTTCGTGACCCAAGCCTTCCTCGTCTCCGGCGGCGCTCTCCCGCTGGAGCGGCCATGACTCTGATCGTCGAAGAAGGGGCCGACCGGGTCGTGTGGCGGCTCAACAGACCAGAGGTCCGCAACGCGATCGACCGCGAGCTGGTCTCCGCGCTCCACCAGGCGTGCGCCGCCGTCGAAGAGGAGCCGCGCGTCGTCCTCCTCACCGGCGAAGGGCCGTCGTTCGCGGCCGGAGCGGACATCGCCCAGCTCCGCGAACGCAACCGGGACGACGCGCTGCGGGGCATCAACTCGAAGATCTTCGACCGGATCCACCGGCTGCCGATGCCGACCGTGGCCCTCGTCGACGGGCACGCCCTGGGCGGCGGCGCCGAGCTCGCCTACGCCTGCGACTTCCGGATCGGCACACCACGTACGCGCATCGGCAACCCGGAGACGGACCTCGGCATCATCGCGGCGGCCGGCGCGGCCTGGCGCCTGGCCGAACTCGTCGGCGAACCCCTGGCCAAGGAGATCCTGCTTGCGGGCCGCATCCTCACGGCTGAGGAGGCGCGGGCCGTGTACCTGCTCAACGACGTCGTGGAGCCCGACGACCTGCTCGCCGCCGGCCATCGGCTCGCCGACCGCATCACCGCGCGGGCGCCGCTGGCGACCCGGCTGACCAAGGCCGTCTTCCACGCCCCGCGGGCAGCGCACCCGTTCATCGACGACGTCGCCCAGGCGATCCTGTTCGAGACAGAGGAGAAACACACCCGCATGACGGCATTCCTGGACCGGCGGCAGGAGCGAAGGTCATGACCCTGCCACGAACGGTGGGCGTCTTCGGCGGCGGGCGGATGGGGTCGGGGATCGCGCACGCCTTCCTCTCCTCGGGCAGCCACGTGATCGTCGTGGAGAACAACCCTGAGGCGGCTGACCAGGCCAGGACCCGGGTGGCCGACAGCCTGGCCAAGGCCCACGCCAAAGACCGGCTCGATGTCCCGCTCCAGGAGGCCGTCTCCCGGCTGCGGACGACGACCGACCCCGGCGAGCTGGCCCCCTGCGAGCTCGTCGTCGAGGCGGTCCCGGAGGACGCGGCGCTCAAGGCCCGGGTGCTCGCCCTGGCCGAGCAGCGGGCGCCGGGCGCGGTGCTCGCCTCCAACACCAGCAGCCTGTCGATCGACGGGCTGGCCTCCGGCCTGGCCGCACCGGACCACTTTCTCGGGTTGCACTTCTTCAATCCCGTCCCCGTGAGCGACCTCGTCGAGATCGTCACCGGGCGCCGCACCATGCCCGCGCTCGTGGCGCGGGCGCAGGACTGGGTGGTCGCGCTCGGCAAGACACCGATCACCGTCTCGGACTCGCCGGGTTTCGCGAGCAGCCGCCTCGGCGTCTGCCTGGCGCTCGAGGCGATGCGGATGCTCGAGGAGGGTGTCGCGAGCGCGGCCGACATCGACACGGCGATGACCCTCGGCTACCGGCATCCGATGGGGCCGCTGCGGACCACCGACGTGGTGGGACTCGACGTACGGCTCGCGATCGCCGAACACCTGGCACGCGAGCTCGGACCCCGGTTCGAGCCGCCGCGGATCCTGCGCGACCTCGTGGCCGCCGGGCACCTCGGCCGCAAGACCGGCCAGGGCTTCTACACCTGGTGAGAGGGTTCAGACTTCGTGCTTGGCCAGGCCGTCGAAGGCGATGACGGTGATGGCGTCGGCGACCGTCGCCAGGTCGTACACGCCGTCCGGGCGGTACCACTCGACCAGCGAGTTCACCATGCCGAACAGCAGCCGGCTCACCAGCGCCGGCGGCACGGTGTCACGCAGGGAGCCCTCCTCGACCGCGTCCGCGACGAGCGCGGCGAGGCGGTCGTCGAGCCAGCGGCGCCGCTCCAGGGCGGCCAGCTCGAGCCCGCTGTTGCCACGCACCCGCAGAAGGAGGGTGACGGAGGGCTGGTGCGCCACGAGGACCTCGACGCTGCGCCGCACCACCTCGCGCAGCCGTTCGTAGGCGGTCGCCTCGGCCCGGTCGCGAGAGGCCGCGGTCACGGCGGCGGTGAGCTCGTCGAGGGCGTCGTCGAGTGCCTGGCCGAGCAGTTGCTCCTTGCTCGTGACGTGGTGGTAGATGGCCGGCTTCGTCAGCCCGAGCTCTTTGGCCAGGTCTCCCATGCTCGTGGCGTCGTACCCCTTGCGGTTGAACAGCTCCACCGCGGCGCGCAGGATCGCCGCCTGGTCGTAGCCGGGACGGCCTCGACCACGGCGCGGAGTCGGTTCGGCTGGCTCGGTCGTCGTCACGAATGCAGCATCTCACGGCAGATCAGACGCCCTTCCACAGGCGGGACTGGGCCTGACGTACCCCGGGGTTGGTCAGTAGGCGGGCTCGGCGGAAGGCGCCAGCCGCCGCGTTTCCTGCGCGTTGGTGGTACGGACGATCACCGTAGCCGCGAGTGCCGCAGCGACCATCCACATCGCCATGCTCACCACGTCGAACTTGGCCGCGGCGGCCATCCCTTCCAGGTCGTCAGCCTTGATGAGCAGGTTGCCGACCACGCGGGCCACCCAGGAGCTGAGCAGCCAGGCCGCCCACCAGGCGATGATCACTCCGGAGCGGGGTGACTGGTCGATCCGGCGGGAGGCGCCCCAGATGTCGTCGATGATCTGCTTCGGGTACCAGAGGGAGATGATCGGGACGATCCAGCCGAAGATCAGCCAGGGCTTGCGGTGCCGCTGCTCGCCGGGTGCCAGCAGGTCGGCGTTCGCCCGGGCCCGGAACATCCACATCAGGAACGCTACGCCGGCCAGGACGAAGACCGCCGTCTCCACGTATCCGGACGCGGCGTAGATCGTGTCGCTCGACTCGATCTCCGCATCGCTGACGGAGTCGGGGTCGCTGATCACCCGGTTGATGATCGCCACTTCCCGCAAGTCGATCACGGCGACGGCGAGACCCGTGAGGCAGTCGAACGCCAGCGCGCCGAGAGCGAGGTTGGCCAGGCCACGTACCGGACGTAACGGCGGAGATGGCGTAAATGGTGGCGAGTGCATGGGAAGCCCTTCAAAACCGAGATCGACGAGATGGCCTGCCAGTATCGCCACGCCGACCGGCGGGATGGAATGAAGTCTCCGACCCCGGCACCCTTTCGTGATCAACCCGGGATCGCGGTCACCGACGGGCAGATCTCCCGGTACGGGAGCGCGGGCACGAACGCTTCACCCTCCAGGTCCCCGCCCAGTGGAGCGTCAGGCCGCTCCCGCCGGTCCGCCGGGGTGACGGACCAGCGCGGCGGGCGCGGACGGCTGCGATCAGCAGGCCCGCGCCCGCCCCGCCGGGCGAGGTCTCACCCACGCCCTTGCAGCGCCTGACCATGGACGACCACCAGGGGTGCCGGCGGCGCCCATTTTCCCACGGTCCCGCATTTGTGAATGACTGAATAAGCCCTCACGCCTGCCGTCGAGGTCATTATTATCGAAGGCCCCACACCATGGCCATAAATTCGCCATAAACTCACCACAAGGCCCCTCGACCTGCGTAGACGCATGAATAAATCGCACCCGAGGCATAGCCTCATAGGCGATTCGAACCCCGTTCGGAGAGAGCCCTTGTCAAATCGATTTACCAACACTTACTCTCCAGGTGATCAAATCACTTTCTGCCTTTACCTGGAGGCACCACTTGCGCCGATTAGCGCTCCCTGTCGCCCTCACGGCGATGCTCTTCCCCTTCCTCGCCCCAGAAGTCGCCGTGGCCACCTCCGCCGGCACGTCCGCCACCGTGCTCGCGGATCCCCCGCTGGCTGACGTTCAGGAGATCGGCCCCGGCCAGTACTCCGCCGACACCAAGACCTTCCAGCTCGCCGAGCTGGACGTGTCCGCGGGTGCGATCAGCCGCAAGCACGGTGTGGCTCTGACTGGCGGTGACCTGGCCCGGCCGCAGTCGGCCCCGGCCACCCGCCCCGAGCTGGGCGTCTTCGGGCCGGGCTGGCAGGCCGAGTTCGAAGGTGGGCAGATCAACCGGAAACTGGAGAACCAGAACGGCACCTTCGTCGTCACGGAACTCGACGAAGGGACGTCGACCAGCTACCCCCTCAAGAGCAGCGTCTCAACCCCCGACGGCGGCGCCATCACGATCTACGAGGCCGCCGACGGATCCAAGATCACCGAAACCACCAAGTGGGACGCGGTCGTGGGAGCGATGCGCACCACGACGACCGAGACGTACAAGACGGTTCTGGGCGCCCTGGACCCAGGCGACGAGCCCATGACCAACGCCGACGGCACCCCCGTCAGCGACGCCGACATCCAGCTCACCTACACCTGGGCACGCCCGTCCGGGGCACCGACCGCCGACCCCTGGCGGGTGACCAGCGTGGGCACCGTCGCCTTCGGCAAGTCCACGATCACCTACGACACCCAGGCCCGGGTCAGCACCGTCAACGAACCGGCCCGTGGCGAGAACCCCGCGTCCGTCACCAGGTTCACCTACGCCACCACCACCACGGCCACCGGCGCCTCCTTCGGCGACTACGCGGGTCGGCTCAAGGTGGCCACGGTCGCCTACGGAACCCAGGCGCCGCAGACCGAGGCCAGCTACTCCTACGACCCGAACGGCCTGCTGCGCACCGTGACCGACCCCAGCGTCGGCATCACTCAGGGAACCTACGCCTACGACTCGGTGGGACGCCTGTCGTCGATCGAGTCCGCCAGCAACGGCGCATGGCAGCTCACCTTCCCGGCGGGTGTCGCCGCTCCCCAGGTGACCGCCACCGGCACCGACATGCCGGCCAACGGCGGGACGACCGAGGGCGCGGCCGGACTCGACGACCCCAACGCCACCGAGCCGCCGGCCGGTGACTTCCTGCCGGACGGCGTGGATCCCCCGCAGTCCTACCCGAAGAAGTGTGACACCGCCAAGACCTGGATGTGGTACACGAAGTCGGGCTGCTCGGCCTGGGCATTCCACGGCGGCAGCTGGAAGAAGCCCGACTGGAAGCGGACCGCCAGCGGCTTCAAGGTCAGGGGCATCGTGCACGACCACTGCACGAAGCCGGGACCGGACCGCCCCCTCGGGTTCGACTTCCGACCGGCCTGTGACTCCCACGACTACGGGTACGGCCTGATGACCAACCAGAAGAAGCACTACAAGTATTACCTCGACCGCACTCTCTGGCGAAAGGCCGATGTGGACACCCGCTTCTACATCACCTTGAAGGACAAGGTGTGCGGTGGCTACTTCTTCCTGGTGCGGCCCTCCTGCAAGAAGCTCGCATCAGTTTATTACGCGGCCGTCCTGCTCTTCGGTATGCCCTAAGAACAGCGCTAGCACAACGTAAGACCTGCGCTGTGACCTTCCTCCGGGACCTTCCTCGGGCCGGATGGCGGCGTCGGCCGCTGTCCGGCCACCCCCTCATGCCGGCGTCGTTTCCCTGCACCTCCTTTATGTAAGGCGCGGTACGTCATGAAATTACCAGTCTTATCCTGTCTCATCGTGGCGCTGGCGGCCACGGCGATCGCGACCGGGCCGGCCTACGCGGCAGAGGCCCCTTCAGCGGCTTCTACAGCGACTCCCACAGCGGCCGCTTCGACCGCTTCAACCGCTTCGACCGCACAGCAGGCCACTTCGACGGCCCCCTATATAGAGCCCCAGCTGAGCGCGCGGGCGGCCGCCGCAGGCAAGATCAGAGTGAACGTGGTCAGCAAAACCCGCGCCGACATGCCGGACGCGGCCGCCAGCGGCCAGGTCGTCCAGCAACTGTCCCGCTTCCCCCTGATCACCCTGCACGTCGACCAGGCCGGGCTGGACCGGCTGTCCAAGCTGCCCAGTGTGGTCAGCGTGACCGAGGACAAACCGGTGCGGCCGGTACTGGCCGAGAGCATCCCGCTGATCGGCGCGGACAAGACCAGGGCCGCGGGCAAGACGGGCGCCGGCAGCGTGGTGGCCGTGCTGGACACCGGCGTCGCGGTCAACCACCCCTTCCTCAAGGACCGGGTGCTGGAGGAGGCCTGCTTCTCCCCCATCGACGCCGACTACTCCTCCACCAGCCTGTGTCCCGACGGCAACGCCGTGCAGGAAGGTCCCGGCTCCGCCGACACCGACCAGGGCCCGTGCGCCGACGTCGCGCTGGACTGCGACCACGGCACCCACGTGGCCGGCATCGCGGTCGGCGACGGCACGGGCGTGACCGGCGCCCCACCGGCCGGTGTCGCGCCCGGCGCCGAGATCGTCGCCATCCAGGTGTTCAGCAAGTTCACCTCCGAAGACCTGTGCGGGGCGGGCGCCGCTCCGTGCGTGCTCAGCTTCACCAGCGCCCAGCTCGCCGGTCTGGAGAAGGTGCTGGAGCTGAAGGACGAGGGTGTGCCGCTGATAGCCGCCAACCTCAGCCTGGGCGGCGGCCAGTACACCGCGGCCTGCGACGGCGACCCGCGCAAGACGGTCATCGACAGTCTGCGCGCCGCCGGGGTGGCCACCGTGGTCGCGGCCGGCAACGACGGCTTCGGCGCCGCCGTGGCCGCCCCCGCCTGCGTGTCCTCGGCCATCACCATCGGCGCCACCACCGACCAGGACGGCGTGGCCGCCTTCAGCAACCGCGGCGCGCTGCTGGACCTCTTCGCCCCCGGTGTGTCCATCGTCTCCTCCGTCCCCGGCGGCAAGTGGGCCTCCTTGAGCGGCACCTCGATGGCCGCCCCGCACGTCACCGGCGCCTTGGCCGTGCTGCGTCAGGCACTGCCCGACGCCACGCTGGCCGAGCTCGAAACCGCCTTGAAGACCACCGGCAAAGCCATCGCCTACAACGGCGTGACCACCCCCCGCATCCAGGTCGACGCCGCCGTGCTGGGAAAGGCCCCTAATCCCGGCGCCTGGCCCATCCCGCACTTCGAGAACATGACGAACACCGCGATCCCCGACCACGGCACCGTGACGTCCTCCATCCCGGTCACCGGCCTGCTCGGCAGCGCGCCCGCCACCACCGAGGTGTACGTCGACATCATGCACACCTGGCGCGGCGAACTGAAGATCGACCTGATCGCCCCGGACGGCAAGGTCTACCCGCTGCAGGCCAACGATCCCAACGACAGCGCCGACATCCTGCACGAGACCTACCAGGTCAACGCCAGCGCCTCACCCGCCAACGGCACCTGGAAACTGCGCGTGCAGGACGTCGAATGGCTCGACACCGGCTACATCGACGGCTGGTGGATCCGGCTGCCATGCTTCGGCAACTGGAACGACACCACCATCCCCGATCCCGGCGCCGCCGAATCCAGCATCGTCCTGGACTGGATCAACGGCAACGCCCCCACCCGCACCCGGGTCCATGTCGAGATCAATCACACCTGGCGCGGTGACCTGAAGCTCGACCTGATCGCGCCGGACGGCAAGGTGTACGCGCTGCGCGCCGCCGATGCCAAAGACGGCACCGACAACATCGACGAGAGTTACTGGGTGAACGCCAGCGCCTCAGCAGCCAACGGCACCTGGAAACTCCGCGCGGAAGATCTCGCCAAGGGCGACACGGGCTTCATCAACGGATGGACCCTGACGCTGTAGAGGCACCTGCTGGACGGCTGCTCGCGCGCCTGTCGCGGGCAGCCGCTCCGGCCGTCCTCGGTACCCGCGGACTCGACCGGCGTGACGCCCGGTATGTCATGATTTACGGGAAAGTGCGGGCCACTGAGATACTCCGGGCCATGGAGACGAGTGCGAGGACGGGCCGGGCGGTGCCGGACCATCCCGTGAAATGGACGCTGCGTTCCGCGGAGCCGGCGGATCTCGAGGCGATCGTGGAGCTCCGAGCGACGGTGATGCGCCCGGACCTGGAGCGGTTGGGACGGTTCGACGAGCATCGGGTCCGGCAGCGGCTGCGGGACTCCTTCGCTCCTGAGCACACATCGGTCATCATGGCCGCCGGCGCCTTCGCGGGCTCCGTCGCCGTGCGCCCGGCCGAGGACGGGCGGTGGCTGGAGCATTTCTATCTCGATCCCGGCCTCCAGGGCCGGGGACTCGGCTCGGCCGTCCTACGGACACTGCTGAAGCGGACCGATGCCGACGACGTACTCGTCCGCCTGAACGTCCTACAGGGCAGCGCCGCCCGGCGGCTGTACGAGCGTCACGGGTTCACCGTGGAGGCTCAGGACCCGATCGACGTCTTCATGGTGCGACGGCCGGGTGCGGGCGCCCCATGAGGTAGGTCGTCCGTATGGGCTCGATGCCTCGGGGTGGAACTCCCGGTGATCGGCATGGACGTCGGCGTCGGTCTTCGCATGGAAGGCCGTCAGCCGCCAAGTCGGTCTTCGCATGGAAGGCCGTCAGCCGCCAAGTCGGTCTTCGCATGGAAGGCCATCAGCCGCCAACCGTCCTGTCGGCCGCGACGACCTCAGTCGGCCAGGCCGCGGCGCAGGGCTGCGCCGAGTTCGGCGAGTTGCCGCTGTGACACCTCGGCGGACAGGATCGCCTGCGACCCGTGGAAGGTGCCGGGCCACTGGTGCAGATCGACCGACACACCCGCCTGCAGCAGGCGCAGCGCGTAGCCGATGCCTTCGTCGCGGTTCGGGTCGAACTCCGCGGTGGCGATGTAGGCGGGCGGCAGGCCGGACAGGTCGGTGGCCCGTGCCGGGGCGGCGTACTGCGTGGCCGGCGCGGTGCCCAGGTAGTACCGCCACGATGCGGTGACCGCGTCGCGATTTATCCAGGGCGTATCGGTGAAGTTCCGTGCCGACCAGGTGTCCTGCCGGTCGTCGAGCTCGGGCTCGTTGAGCAGTTGGAAGGAGATCGGCGGCCCCTGCTCATCGCGCGCCCGCAACGCCACCGCGGCCGCGAGCCCCCCGCCGGCGCTGTGACCGCCGACCGCGATCCGCCCCGCGTCGATGCCGAGCTCGGCGGCATTCTCGGCCGCCCAGGACAGCACCGCGTAGACGTCGTCCAGCGCGGCAGGGAACCGATGCTCGGGAGCCCAGCGATAGCCCACCGAGATCACCACAGCGCCGGAGCCGTCCGCGAGCCGGGCGGCCCAGAGGTGCTCGGTGTCCAGGTCACCCATGACGAATCCGCCGCCGTGCAGCCAGACGATGGCACCTTGGGCCTGGCGCGGGCGATAGATCCGCACCGCCACGTCCGGATCGGCGGGCACCACATGGTCCTCGACCTCCATGTCCGAGAGGTCCGGTGTCGGCCTCGCGGCGGCCGCCTTGGCGTAGTGCTCGCGGGCGGCGACCGGGTCGGTCAGATCGACCTGGGAGACCAACGGCAGGAATGCTTCAAGTTCGGGATTCATGCCGACCATTCTCACGGTCGCCACCCCTCGCGATCATCCGCCATCCGTCGGGCATCCCCACCTGGTCATGCACCGATCGGCGCTGCACTCCTGCAGCTCAGGGAGCTCGAAGGAGTAGCGGCCCATCATGGTGACGTGGTGCCGCACGATCAATTACCGGTGGTCAGGACCATGCGGAAGCGGGCCTGGCCGGAGACCATCTTCTGGAACGCCGCACCGGCTTCCTCCAACGGAACCTCCTCGGTCCACGCCCGGACGCCGCTCTGGGCGGCGAACCTCATGGTGTCCTGGATGTCGACCGCGATGCCGGAAGCATGCCCGTACACCCGCTTGGCCTCGTCCACGAGCTGCAGGGACGTGATGTCCAGCGGCTCCATGGCGACGCCGACAATGATGAGCTCACCGCGGCGCCCCAGCCCATCGACCGTCGCGGACATCGCCGCGGCGTTGGTCACCGTCGCCAACACCACCTTGGCTCCCCCACGGGCCCGCAGCGCGTCGGCCGTCTTCTCGGTGGCGCTGTCGATGTAGTGAGACGCGCCGAGCTTGTGAGCCAGCGACCCCTTTTCCGGGCCGCGAGCCATCGCGATGGTGTCGAAGCCCATCTTCGAAGCGAACTGAACGCCCAGGTGCCCCAGACCACCCAGACCAAGGACCGCGACGGTGTCGCCGGAACGCGCGGAGCTGCGGCGCAGCGCGTTGTACACGGTCACGCCGGCGCAGGCCAGGGGCGCGGCTTCCACCGCTGTCAGCTCGTCCGGGACCGAGGCCAGGGCGACGGCCGGTACCACGACCGAATCAGCGAACCCTCCGGCGTACGCGGCCCCCGGCACCTGAAGCTCGGGACAGAGGACGCCGTCTCCCTCCCTGCAGGCGTCGCAGTGGCCGCAGCTGCCGCCGTACCAGCCGACCGCGACCCGATCACCCACAGACCAGCCGGTGACGTCGTCGCCGATTATCTCGATGCGTCCCGCGATCTCGTGCCCTGGTGTGACGGGAAAGGTGGTGCCCGGAATGTGTCCGGCGGTGATCATCACGTCGGAGTGGCACACCCCACACGCCTCGACGGTGACCCGTACCTGCCCCGGCCCCGGCTCCTGGGTATCCACCTGAACCAGCGACATATCCCCGCCAGGCTGGGCGACCTGCATGGAACGCTGCATTGCAGAAGAAGACATGTCGTCTCCTTTTCTTACGAGAAGCAGCCGCCTTTCAGAGCGGCCTCTACAAGTCCACCATTTCACCCCACTCATCCACTGCTTGTCGGACCCCCTGTAAGGGTCGGCACCCAGGGGTGCGGTGGGAGCATCGGTACGTCTCGCGGGATGAGGTGGCGCTGACGGCCCGAGTCCATGGTCGAGTACGCGAAGAAGGCCGCCGACCGGGGCGGCCCCTCTCATCGTGCCGAGAAGAACGCACCCCGCTACTCGTCAGGAGGCAGGCGGGGGATGTCGGCCCGGTAGAGGCTGAGGAGCAGCCCATATGGCTCGGTCTTGGGGCCTGCGGCGTGCTGCCGGTCGTGGACCAAAGTGTCGAGCCGCTCGGCCAGCGCACGAGCCTCGTCAGAGGTGAGCCAGAGATGACGCAGCACGGTATGCCCGGGGTCATCGGGGCGGGCGGGCAACATCTCCGCCAGAGCGGCGTCGACGAGGAACTTCGCTCCGTCGCCACGCTCCTCGTCAAGCCTGAATCCCTTGCTGATGAGCTCGAAATGCTGCTCGGTGCCGCCACGCACCTGCCGCGTGCCCGCAAGGCGGACAAACCCCGCATCGCGCAGGATGCGTACGTGGTAGCCGACCGTGCCCTTGGTCGAACCGAGTGCCGTCATCAGCTCGCTCAGCGTGGCGGGGCGTTGACGTAGCAGGTTCACCAGGCGGTGGCGCAACGGGTGCCCGAGCGCCTTGAACTGCGCGGGAGAGCGCAACACCAGGTCCGGCTCAGCTTCCATGACGCAAGTGTCTAGGAACTTAGACGCTTTGACAAACTCGCCAGAGCGGCGACAGACTCCCGGGAAGAAAGCGTTGAGGATTCTCGACGCTTAGATTGGAAGGAACCTCGAATGCCCCTCTCAACGGCACATGTCGCAACAGATCGTCCGGCGCGTTACGTCAAGCAGCTGATCTCCCACATGGGTCACAAGGTCACCACCGAGCTCACCGGCGCCGGCAGAGGGACGATCACCTTCCGCGACGGCACCTGTTCGCTGGCCTCCACCCGGCAGGAACTGGTCCTGATCGCCGCCGCAGCGGACCCTGACTCCCTGAGCGGCGTGCAGGACGTCGTCACCCGGCACCTGCTGCGCTTCGCCACTCAGGAGGAGCTCCGCATCGGCTGGACCGACCCGATCGCGGGTGACACCCTCGAGATCGTCGCTCCGGCCGTCGACGACTACTTGCTCACCCACTGCACCCCGGCCGACCAGTTGCTGACGGAGCTGGCTGTCACGACACGAGAGGCCACCGGCCGTGCCGCCGGAATGCAGGTCTCGCCCGATGAGGGTGCGCTGCTGGAGATGCTGGTCCGGCTCTCCGGTGCCCGCACCGCCATCGAGATCGGGGTGTTCACCGGCTATTCGGCCCTGTGCATCGCTCGCGCGCTGCCCGCCGACGGCCGCCTGCTCGCCTGCGACGTGAGCAGCCAATGGACCGACATGGCCCGGCCCTTCTGGAAACGCGCCGGCGTCGACGACCGCATCGATCTCAGAATCGGCCCGGCCCTCCAGACGCTGCGCGCGCTCCCCGAAGAACCGGCCTTCGACTTCGCCTTCATCGACGCGGACAAGGCCAACTACCCTGCCTATTACGAGGAGATCATCCCACGGCTCAATCCCGGTGGCCTGCTCGTCCTCGACAATGTGTTCCTCGGGGGCAGAGTGCTCGACCCCGCCTTCCAGGAGGAAGACCATCAGGCGATGCGCCGCGTGAACCAGGCCGTCGCCAACGACGATCGGCTGGACTGCGTGATGCTGCCCGTCCGTGACGGCGTCACACTCGCCCGAAGGCGTTGAACCAGCGAGATCACGTCAAGCGTGCTCCGCGCAGAAGCAGCCGACGCCCTTTTCGATCCACTCCTGGCCGGCCCACTCCGGGTGCCGCTCGATCATCAGCGCCTTGACCTCCTCGACGATCGTCTCCTGGGTCATGGCCGAGTCTCGCCGTACCCAGGTCTCATCGCGCAGCAGCTCGAGATAGTCACGGACATCGACCAGCAACTGCCGGCCGGAGATGTCGCCGTGGCCGGGCACCACCACGTTCGGGTCGGTCGCGATCAGGCCGCGCATCACCTCGATCCAGCGCAGCCCCGAGACGTCGGTGTCGTACGGCGGGAACCACGGGAAGATCGAGAACTGTCCGGCATCGACCAGGTCACCGGTGAACAGCACGCCCGCGTCCGGCACGGTCACCACCTGGTCACCCTTGCTGTGGGCGCGGCCCGTGGCACGCAGCCGCACGACCCGGCCGCCCAGGTCGAGCTCGTACGCGCCGTCGTAGACCGCGTCCGGCGTGACCAGCTCGACGTCTTCCAGCTCCCGCGCGATCGGCGCGCCGAGGCCGCGGAACATCTCGAGGTACCCCGGCCCCTTTCCGGCCAGGTCCGCCGCCTGCGCGTCGTTGACGAGGTACGTCGCCTCGCCCGCGAAGGCCTGCGCGCCGAACGCGTGCTCAGGGTGGAAATGCGTCGTGGTCAGGTAGAGCTTGCGGCCCTTGGCGTACTCGGTCGCGAAGGCGAGCACCGTCTCGCCGTTGCGCGGACCCATGCCGGTCTCGACGACCAGCACCGAGTGGTCGCCGCCGATGACGCCGATGTTGGGCACGAGTTCTACCCGGCGGTTCGGGATCACCACCAGGTCGCGGGCGAGTTCCCGGACCTGGGTGATCTCGACGATCGGCTCGTGGAGGAGGGGTTCGGAAGGCATGCCCCGACCCTGCCGCCGGCGCGTGCGCGGCGTCCAACACCGATTCCGCAGGCCCGATACCGTACTGGTATCTTCGCTGATGATGGAGCTCCGCCTGCTGCGCTACTTCGTGGCCGTTGCCGAGGAACGGCACTTCGGGCGGGCCGCCGCCCGGTTGCACATGACGCAGCCACCGCTGAGCCGGGCCATCAAGCAACTGGAGACAGACCTGGGCGTCGTGCTGCTGCATCGTTCGGCCACCGGCGTCGAGCCCACCCACGCAGGCAACGCGCTGTACACGGAGGCGCGCACGCTGCTGGAACAGGCCGAGCAGGCACGCGCGCGAGTGACGGCAGCCGCCGGCGCCGTGACCCTCACCATCGGCACGCTCGCCGACAGCGCCGAAGAGGCCGGCACGCGCCTGGCCGCGACGTTCCGCCGCCGCCATCCCGAGGTCTCGATCCGGATCCGTGAGGCGGACTTCACCGACCCCACCACCGGGCTGCGCAACGGCCTGGCCGACGTGGCGCTGACCCGATTGCCCTTTGACGACGTCGGCATCAGCGTTCGGGTGCTGCGTTCCGACTCGATCGGGGTCGTCCTGCGCGCGGACGACCCGCTGGCCGGCCGCGACACCGTATGCCTGGCCGACCTCGCCGACCGTCCCTGGTTCCAGCTACCAGAAGGCACGGACCCGGTCTGGCGCGCCTACTGGAACGGGGCGACGCCCGTCGGCGAGCGGCCGGCCGGCCCGGTGGTGCGCACCGTCAACGAATGCATGCAGGCCGTCCTCTGGAACGGTACGGTCGGCATCGCACCGCTCATCCACGCCCTGCCCGACGGGCTGACCTGGGCGCCCCTGACCGACATGCCCCCGAGCCCCCTCGTCGTCGCCTGGGCGACCGAGCATGAGAGCCCCCTGGTCCGCTCATTCGCCCACATCGCCGTTGACACGTACCGGTCGGCGCAAACGTAGTCGAGCTCGTACGACCGCGTCGTGCGCCGGGTCAGGCGGATGATCGGCGGTCGCCGCCGAAGGACGTGCTGCGGCCGGGGCGTTGCAGGGGCCGTCGGCGGTCAGGCGGGCGCCTGTCCGAACAGGTAGCTGCCGTAGTTCATTCCAGGGGTCGCGCGCCCACGCTCGAAACTGGGATCTGCGGTTGGCGTTAGACTTGTACTTGTTCGAGCACCTATCGGTGATGGCGAGGTAACTCCGCGTGGGCAGGCCGAAGGATTCCGGCGAGACCGTGGATGTCGCGTGTACGCCGCTGCCCGCCTCGGCCCAGGCCGGGGCGATGAACCACGCGATCGTCCGCGTCGCCCGCCTGCACCGCATGCTCGCCGCCCAGCTCCTGCGCCGCGTCGGCCTGCACCCCGCCCAGGAGCTGGTGATGATGCAACTGTGGGACCACGGCCCCCAGCGTCAGGTCGACCTGGTCCGGATGCTCGGCTCCGACGCCGCCACCATGACCCGCACCATCCAGCGCCTGGAACACGCCGGGTTCGTCCGCCGCAAGCCCTGCCCCACCGACAAACGCGCCACCATCATCGAGGCCACCCCCGCCAGTCAGGCCGTCCGCCGGCAGATCGAAGACATCTGGACCGAGCTCGAAACCGCCACCACCGCCGGCCTCACCCCCGACCAGCAGGCCGAAGCCCTCAAAGTCCTCCAGCGGATCGAAGACGGCCTCGCCCGTGCCGTCTCCGGCTGAGATCTCCGCTTCACCCGGCCCCGTCGAGGCGTGACCTGATCAGAACCTCCACTCCGTCCAGGATCCGGTCCAGGCCGAACCCGTAGTCGAAGTGCCGCTCCTCCTCAGGGACGCCCGCCGGGTAGTCGAACGCCCCCGCGTCGACCGCCTGGCGCAGCGCGGGAAAGCGCCGCTCGTCGGCCAGCGAGCCGAGCAACGTACTGTAGGCGGCGATCGACTCCCCTGAGGCGGCCTGGCCGAGATCCACGGTCAGCCGCGCGGTGGTGAGCATGTAGTTGGCCACCAGCAGCACCACGCCGGCCTTGTCGCTTTCGCTGAGCCCGGTGCCGCGCAGCACGGCCAGGGCCCGGTCGGTCCACGCGAGCTGGTTGGGCGTGACGGGCGGCCCGGTGACGGGCAGGTGGACGATCCACGTGTGGGCGCGCAGCATCTCCCACTGCGCGCGGCACCAGCGTTCCAAGCCGGGCCGCCAGCCCTCGCAGGGCCCGTCCAGCTCGGCGGGCACGGCGGCCACCGAGTCCAGCATCAGCAGCAGCAGCTCGTTCTTGCTCTTGACGTGCCGGTAGAGCGACATCGTGGTGAACCCCAGCCGCTCGGCGACCCTGGCCATCGACACCGCTTCCAGGCCGCCCGCGTCTGCCAGATCCACCGCCGCCCCCGCGATGCGGCCGAGGCTCAGCCCGGTCCTGGGCTCGGGCGCCGGCCGGTGGAGCCGCTCCCAGAGCAGGTCGAGCCCGGCCGGCAGCTTGTCGTTCATCGTCTCCCGCTTTCATGGTCGCGCTTATGCCAAGTGTATGTCATACACTCGGTGTATGACATACACAGCACTGATCGCGGGCGGCGGAATCGCGGGTACGGCGGTCGCGATCGCCCTGCGCAAGGCGGGGATCGACGCGGTGGTCCACGAGGCGTACGACACGACCGCGGACAACGTGGGCGCCTTCCTCACGCTGGCGGTGAACGCGCTCGACGCCTTACAGGCGATCGACCTCGACATGGGCGAGGTCGGCTTCGACACCCCGCGCATCACGATCACCAGCGGTTCCGGCCGGAGGATCGGCGAGCTCCCGTACGGCACGGGCGCACCAGGGGGCCTGGTGAGCCGTACCGTCAAGCGCGCCGACCTGTACCGGTTCCTGCGCGAGCAGGCCGTCGGCCGAGGAGTGCGCATCGAGTACGGCAAGCGGCTCGTGGACGCGACGAGCACCGGCGGCGGGGTGGTGGCGCGATTCGCCGACGGGAGCGCGGCCGAGGCGGACCTGCTGATAGGCGCCGACGGCCTGCGCTCGCGCACCCGCGAGATCATCGACCCGGCGGCCCCGGGCGCGCGGTACGCCGGACTGCTCAACACGGGCGGCTACGCCCGCGGCGTCCCCGCCGCCGGGGAACCCGGCATGATGCACGCCATCTTCGGCAAGCGCTGCTTCTTCGCCTACATCGTGCACCCGGACGGCGAGGTGTGGTGGGCGGCGAACCCGGCGCAGGCCGCCGAGCTCACCCCCGCCGAAGTGGCGGCGATCACACCGGAGGAGTGGCGGACCCGGCTGAGCGAGCTGTTCAGGCGCGACCACGGGCCCGCGCTCGACATCATCGCGGCGACCGGCGAGATCTTCGCGGGCTGGAACACCTACGACGTACCCACGGTGCCGGTCTGGCACCGCGACCGGATGATCATCATCGGCGACGCGGCCCACGCCACCGCCCCGTCGATCGGGCAGGGTGCGGCCATGGCCATCGAGGACGCCGTCGTCCTGGCCAAGTGCCTGCGCGACGGCCCCGACGCCGCGTCCGCGTTCACCGCCTACGAGCGGGCGCGGCGCGAACGGGTCGAGCGCGTCGTCGAGCAGGGCAACCGTACCGGCGGCTGGAAGGCGCTGAGCCCGCTGGCCAGAGTGCCGCGCGACGTGATCATGAGCCTGGGCATGAGGCACCTGGCCAGGACCGGCAACGACCCGAGCCGCTGGATCTACGAGCATCGCCTCGACTGGGACGAGCCCGCGTGGAGCGCCTCTCACCATTAAAACTGACCAATAGAACCTATTTGGTCAGTTCGTTGGCTAAGGTGGCGGTGACTCGACAGGAAGGGAGTCGTCATGAAGGACGCAGTCAGGCGTGGCCGCGCGCTGGTGGTCGGGCTCGGGATCGCGGGCATCGCCACCGCGCTACAGCTACGGCAGGTCGGCTGGGAGCCGGTGCTGGTGGAACGGGCCCCGGCACGCCGCTCGGGCGGGTACTTCATCATGCTGTTCGGCACCGGTCTGGCCTCCGCGCGGCGGCTGGGCGTGCTGGAGGCGATCGGCGACCGTACCCCGCGGCCCGCCCCTTTCGAGGTGAACCGGGCCGGACGCCGCACCGTCGGCATGAGCCTGGCCAACCTGCCCGGCAAGCCCCGGGTGGTGCTGCGCGGCGACATCGAGCGGGCGTTGTTCTCCGCGCTGCCGGCCGATGTGGAGATCCGCTATTCCACCGTGCCCACGCGCATCACCCAGGACGACTCCGCGGCGGAGGTCACCCTGCACGACACCGCTTCCGGCGCCATCGTCACCGAGCGCTTCGACCTGGTGGTGGGCGCCGACGGGATGCGATCGACCGTACGCAGGCTGGCCTTCGGTCCCGAGGATCGCCTGCATCCGCTGAACTACATGATCGGCGCCACCGTCCTGGACAAGCCGATAGAGGGCCTCGACCAGGAGCAGGGCTTGATCCTGGCCGAGCCTGGACGCTCGGCATGGATCTTCCCCTTCTCCGACCACACTCCGGGCCTGCTGTTCTCCTACCGCACCGACGACATCGACGCCGAGTTCGCCCGCCCACCGCTCGAATCCATCCGCGCCGCCTTCGGTCCGCAGCCCCCCGGACCGCTCCTGGAGAGTTTGCTGACGGCGTTCGAGCACGCTCCGGAGGTCCTGTTCGACTCGGTGAACCAGGTCAAGATGCCGCGCTGGCACCAGGGGCGGGTCGTGCTGGTCGGCGACGCCGCCTGGTGCGTGACCTTGTACGCGGGTATGGGCGCCTCCAGCGGCATGGCCGGAGGCGAGTTGCTGGGCACCATGCTGCAGCGCCACGGCGACCTGCCCGCCGCGCTGCACGCGTGGGAGGCCCGGATGCGGCCGTTCATCCAGACCGAGCAGGACACCGCGCTGATCATGCGCAGGATCTTCACCCCCCACGACCGCAAGGAGCAGCTCCTGCGCGCCGCGATGCTGCGCCTGATGCGCTCCCCGGTCATCGGGCCGACCATGGGCCGGATAATGAACGGCGCGGACATGAAGAACAAACAGTTCGACGTCGCCGCCGTGTGACGCGTCCCGAGCACGGAAGAACAGGACAGCCCAGGTGAGCCAGCTGATCGAACACCACTCACGCAAAGCCGCCCGCATCCTGGACAGCGCACGGGAACTGGTGCTCGACCATGGTGCGCACAAGGTCACCGTCAGCGAGATCGCCCGCGCGGCAGGGGTCGGCAAGGGCACCGTCTACCTGTACTGGCCCGCCAAGGAGGACCTCATCCTCGGACTGTTCGCCCGCGAACTGCTGACCTTCCTGGATGAGATCCTCGCCCGCATCACCGCCGACCCCGCCACCGTGCTGCCGCGCCGCCTGGCCCCGCTGCTGATCCGCACCGGGCTGCGGCTCCCCCTGGCACGCCGCGTGCAAAGCGGCGACGCCGACCTGCTGCGGCTGCTCACCCAGCAGGCCGGCGACCGCGAGCTGTTCGCCCGCACCACACCCAGCGCCATGTGCGAGACGGTCATGCCGATCCACCACCGCCACGGCCTGATCCGTCACGACCGTCCCTTGCCCGACCTGACCTACGCCACGCACGCCGTACTCACCGGCTTCGGTGTCGCCCTGTCCGACCCGGCCACCGCCGTGTTCGGCGCGAACGACCCTGACCAGGTCCTCGCCGACACCGTGGCCCAGCTGCTCGAACCCCCCGTAGCCCCCGGCGAGCAGGCCATCGCGGCAGCCGCCGAGGAGACCCTCGCCGTCCTGCGCCAGCATCAGGAGGCGATCCTGGACCTCATCGAACGCAGCCAGACTCTCCAACAGTGAGCAGGACCTGAGTCGCCGGGGAGGGTGGGAGCAGCCTCGACGAAGTCAGGACGGTCCGGCACGACCGGACGGGCCGGGTCTGGTGAACGAGACGGGAAGGTATACGCGAGGAACCGGTGTCTTTACGCCTCTTGACCATCATCGAAGAGGGACTCGACCGGCACGCCGCGATCATCGACCCGTCACCGCGCGGTCGCTGACGGGCTGGCCGTTCAATCCTGCTGAGGCAGTTCCTTCAGTGAGGAGTACTGGAACCTCCAATCGTCCAATAGGACCTCTTTGAGTTTGACCAAGCCGAAAATCCCGCCGCTGACACCGTTCCACAGCGACATCACCTGGATGCTGCGGTACTGCTCGCGGTTGGGGGTGACGACAGCGACGACGTGATGCATGTTCCCCTCAATCAGAATGACATCTCCAGCGTTGATATCGTTCTCCCCTGGCGTCTCCAGGTTGTGGGTGACCTTCTTCGTTCCCTTGCTGACGAGAAAGCCGAGCAGGCGCTCGGCGGTGGTACGGGTCTTCAGAGGGCGATCGGCAGTGCTCTGTCCGTCGTCGCTCAGGTAGCTGCCGCGAAGGACTTCCATCGACACGAGACCGGCCTCGGCGGCCGCGGCCAGCACCGCTTCCCAGCAGTTGATCCGCGCGGTGACAGGGAGCGGATGGTCGAGCGCTGACGGGTCGTTGACCCACTCCGTGAAGGTTTCGCTGGGGCCAGGGATCCAGGTATAGGCACCGCGCCGGTCGGCCAGCAGCGTCAGGAACGCATCGACCCGCGTGGCCGGCGGCGGCACCGGCGGAGTCGTGTCCGGCAGCCCGAGAGCACGTTCCATTTTCGTGATCTCCTGCCGCACAATTTTGGCGGTAATGGTCTGATACGCGATTCCATCGGTAATGGTCCGATACGCGTTGATGGCTTTGATCGACCCGGTGACGAGGTGCCAGTGGGGGTCGCCCGGGTACCTTAGCCGCATCTCGGTGAGGGACATCCCCGGGTACCTTAGCTGGATCTCGGCGAGGAACATCTTCGTGTGCTCGCGGTCCCGCATTTCCTCCTGTGCTTCCTTCGGCGTGGGGTAATAACCCACTCGCGCTGGAAGATTGTCCTCGATCCACCCCCAGAACTCCTCGAGGGTCTTCCCGAGGTTCGCGAAGGCTTCGACGTCCCGGACGTTCACGGTCATAAGTTGGCTCGCTTTCCAGGAGAAGTCGAGGATGACTACGGGGGCGCATTGATCCACACGCTAGCCCTCAATGCGGGGCTTCAGCTAGGGCCTGTTCCCAGTCCGGATCAGGGGCTGCTGGTCACAATCGAGTGACTGGCTCTCGCCGAAGTGCGAGCGGGCGGTACCCCTATTGCATGACGCGCGGTGATGTGACCGATACCGAATGGGAGCGGCGCCAGTACCCGCCTGCTCAACGAAGAGAAACTCGACCGGCACGCCCCGATCATCGACCCGTCACCGCGCGGTCGCTGACCGACTGGCCGTTCAATCCTGCCGAGCCAGTTCCTTCAGTGAGCAGTACCGCAACGTCGTGGAAGTTTCCGGGATGTGCGGTAGGACGTCGGCGAGTTCGACCAAGCCGAAAATCCCGCCGCTGACACCGCTCCACAGCGACATCACCTGGATGCGGCGATACTGCTCGCGGTTGGGGGTGACGACAGCGACGACGTGATGCATAGGCTTGTCGCACGGAATAAGAATGACATCGCCAGCATCGACGTCGTTCTCCCCTGGCGCCGGGTGGTTGACCTCCTTCGTTCCCTCGCGGACGAAGACGTCGAACAGGTGATCGGCAGTGCGCTGTCCGTCGTCGCTCAGGTAGCTGCCGCGAAGGACTTCGATCGACACGAGACCGGCCTCGGCGGCCGCGGCCAGCACCGCTTCCCAGCAGTTGATCCGCGCGGTGACAGGGAGCGGATGGTCGAGCGCTGACGGGTCGTTGACCCACTCCGTGAAGGTTTCGCTGGGGCCAGGGATCCAGGTATAGGCACCGCGCCGGTCGGCCAGCAGCGTCAGGAACGCATCGACCGGCGTGGCCGGCGGCGGCACCGGCGGAGTCGTGGACGCCAGGCCGCGAAGGGCTTCCTGCATCGTGATCATCTCCCGCACAATTTTGGCGGTAATGGTCGAATGCTCGTTAATGGCGCTGACCGACGCCATGACGAAGTCCCGGGCGAAAACGCCCGGGTACCTTCGCCGGATCTCGGTGAGGGACATCCCCGGGTACCTTAGCTGGATCTCGGTGAGAAACATCTTCGTGTGTTCGCGGTCCCGCATTTCCTGCGACGTGGGGAGGCCAGAAAATGGCGAGAGGTGAAAACCGACCTGGAGTGTGCCGTTCGCGGTTTGCTCAGCGAATTCCACGTTTGAAAGACGTTTCCTGAGGAGCGTGAGGTCGTCGAGGAAGCTTTCTACGTCCCGGGCGTTCACGGTCATAAGTCGGGTCGCTTTCCAGGAGAAGTCGAGGATGACTACGGGGGCGCATTGATTCACACGGTAGCCCCCAATGCGGACTTCAACTAGGGCCTGTTCGTAGTCCGGATCAGGGGCCGCTGGTCACAATCGGGTGACTGGGGAGACCGGGAGAAGCCGTGGGAAGTCAGGCCGCGAGTTCGACTGGTTGGCCGTTGAGCCCTGGGTACCAGCGGGCGAGGTCGTTGTTGAGGACGCGGGTGCGGACCTGGAGGAGGAGGTGGGCGCCGCGTGGCGACCAGCGCATTTGTTGTTTCTTGACCATGCGGCGGCTGATGACGTGGTTGACGGTGGCTTCGGCGGTGGCGCTGGAGATGGGTTCGCCGCAGCGGTGGCGTTCGCCGTAGTTGGGGATCTGCTCGCGGTTGCCTGCGATGTAGCCGCGGAACTCGATGACCCGAGAGAAGAACGCGCGCTGCCTGTCGTCGGGCTGGTCGGCGCAGAGGAGTTCGAAGTCGTCGACGAGGTCGGTCAGCAGGTCGAGGGCGCGGAAGGGTGTTGCCGTGCCACAGGAAGTGCTTGATCCGCTCCAGCGTCTGGTCGGTTCGGTCGGGGTCGACGGTGAAGGTCTCGGCGTCCTGGTCGTCGCCTGGGGTGGGTAGGGAGCGGGTCATCTGGCGGAGCACGGTGAGGCGCATGGTGATGTGGAACCAGTCGAGGTAGTGCTCGGCTTGGGGGTTGAGGTAGCGGGGCAGGGTGCGGATGTCCTCGCCGCCGTCGGTGAGGAAGACGATCTGCTGGTTGTCGGTCAGGCCTTGGGAGCGCAGGACTTCGTACAGGCGTCGTTTGGGTTTGTGATCGTAGGTCTGGACGAAGGCGAAGCATTTGGCGGGGCCGCCGCCGGTGGGGGTGCTCTTGCCGGTGACGGCCTCGAACCAGCCGTCGCGGCGGGAGGTCTGGTTGCTGGAGTGGACGTAGCCGCCGTCCAGGGCGACGACCAGGGGAAGGTCCGGGCGGGGAGATGAAGAAGATCCTCTCGGAGATCCAGTCGGGCGCCTTCACCGAGAAACTCATCGCGGACGACGACGCCGGTGGGCCGGCGCTCACCAAGTACCGCGAGGAGGGCGCCGCCCACCCGATCGAGGTGACCGGAAAGAAGCTTCGCGACATGATGTCGTGGGTCGACCGCCCGATCACCGAAACCGCCTGATCTCAACGATGTGAAGCGCCCGGCCGAAGTCTGCGGCCGAGCGCGCATGATCGAAAGAGAGAGAGGAATTCCGTGTTCAGCAGACGGAAGGCGATCGGCGCCGCCACGATGGCGGCCGGCGCGACGCTGGTTCTGGGCACGCCCGCGCAGGCGACGCCGCCGGGACCCGGCGTGGTCGGCACGATCATCGCCCAGAAGACGGTCGGCGACACCGACTACATCCTGCGCGAGATCACGATCCCGGCAGGTCAGGCCACCGGGTGGCACTACCACACCGACACCCTCTACGGCCGGGTCAAGAAGGGCACGCTGAGCCACTTCGACTCGACGTGCGAGTCTGACGGGGTCTACCCGCGCGGCAGCCTCATCCAGGAGCCGAGCGGTGCGGACCACGTGCACATCGGCACCAACCGCGGTTCTACTCCGGTGGTGCTGGAGGTCCTCTACGTCCTGCCGACCGGCTCCCCGTTGTCGGTCGACGCGCCCAACCCCGGATGCGACTTCCAGTGATCGGCCGTCTCGCGTGAGGTGATCCGGGCCCGACGAAAGAGACGCGCGCCGGTTCAGCGGTGCCGGACCGGCGCGCCTCCGTCACGACGATTCAGTGATCGTTCACGCTTCTTCAAGTTGGCTCCTGAGGCCAGGGACAGCGCGGCAAACGGGTCAATCTCCGCCTGTCCGACGCCGAGCACGCCGCGCTGGAGACGGCCGCCATCCGGCACCAGCAGACTCTGGCCGGGTACGCAGGCGCCGCCGCGCTGGCGGCCGCGCGCGACGAAATGCCCGCCGACGCCGGAGAGGCCCGCTCCGGCTGCCAAGGCGGTGATCCGCAACAGCCCGTGGCCTTCGACGCGGTGCTATCGGTCTTGAACCGCTCCTCGTTGCTCTTCGGATCCGAAGGTGGCGGCCGGCCGGCGCGATCCCCCGGCGTCGAAGCGGTAAAACGGCGCGGCAAGTTCCTCGAGCGAGGCGTACTTGATAAGTACTGGACAGAAAGCGGAAGCGCGCTGGTCGAGAGCCTTCTTTTATGGTCCGCGATAGAAAAGTCAAGTGGAATTTGTTGATGACGAGTGGACTATCACTGGATTCGTCACCGGTTCTGCAGGCCTGGCCGGCTGCCATCCAGATTTTCGGGAGTTCTGCCGCCATGAAACTCCTACCGAGCTGTGTGGCGTTCATCACATACCCAATGTTAATTTTTACACAGAACACCTACTACCGTAGACATTCAGCCTGTGCGCGATAAGTGACGGGCGTTCTGGTCTCGTCACATGGTGTGATTTTGATCATCTCGGCCGGGCATGGTGAGATCGT
>NZ_JBEZYD010000064.1:0-50604 GCF_040638335.1 Nonomuraea sp. NPDC026600 | reverse complement strand
CAGACAAACCCGACACCCACTAGAAAAGGATCAAGGCTAGGACCTGGGGGAATAACCTGCAACGAACCCCAGGGGAATTACGTGGCGTTCCACAATCGCATCCATTCGTCGTCGACCACAGCCTGGCATAGCGCTTCGGCGGTGATGAGCGTGGCGAGATCGCAGCTGCTCTCCCAGGTCTCCCGACCTGCTGGGCTGGCGGCGATCCATTGCTCGACGCTGGCGAGATCAGGAACTGGGTACCAGTCCCAATCACTCATGTCGAATTTGACCACCAGGCCGCTTTCCGTCCGATAAGAGATCAACGCTGGGGCTTCATCGATCCATACAGCGCTCAGGCAGGGGCCGTACTGCGCCAGAATGGGAAGAGCTCCATCGGTGACAGAGTCGACGCGGTAGTCCATGATGACGGTGCCGTTGCCGAGGCGCCCGATGAGCATGTCGACGTCGTCTGCGTTGAAGCGTGCCGGCTGAGTGCTCTCGGGTGAGATGTCGTACGCCGCCAGGACGTCGTCAATCTTGGTGGCGGAACACCACGTCAAGTCGACGACCAGCCGGGTTCGCAGGTGAAACCACTCGCGGTAGGTTGAGTCGATCACGGACGTTCCTCCAGCTGACAGTATCCGCTATGGGCCAGCTCAATGATCTTCGCGCATCCGCGTGCCGTCCGCCACCGAACCGCGATCAGCCACCTTGCTCGGTGAGCCAGGGTGAGGAACGAACCCTGGATCGTCGATCGCCCCCAAGCACGTACGGCGTCCAGCCATGCAGTGGCGATCGTAGGGCTGCGTCTGTGCGGCGGTGCGGCAACCCCGGTCGGTGGGTTCGGTCGGTACGGCGGGGCCGGCGTGCGGTGCCCGGCCCGGTTCCCGCCGCCGTCCGGGACCGGCCCCCAGGCCGCACGCCCGGACGGCGGGCGGGCGGAGGGCCGGGGGTACGGCGGCGCGCCGCGCCGCCGCTTGACCCCGACCGTGCTGTGGTCGAGTGCCGCGAGTGTGGACAGTCCTCGATGGCCTTCTCCGAGACAGGAGAGTCGACGTGACCGATCGCTCGACTCCGCGCGCCGTACGGATGGCACAGCCTCTCGCTCGCGAGGTGCTCGAAGAGATCGCCAGGCAGAACGGCGTGTGCATCCGCTCCATTCCGTTCAGGCGGCTGGACCCCCACACCGGCAAGACCGAGATCGTCGAGGTGCCCTGTGGCGCTACGCAGGAAGCCAAGTGCCCTCCCTGCGCGAAGAGGAATCGGCAGCTCCGCATGGCTCAGTGTCGTGAGGGCTGGCACCTCGACCAGGAGCCCACCATCACGCCCGACGAGCCCACCAGCGATCAGCGCTGGCTGGTGGAGTTCCGTGCCGATCTACAGGTTCAGCGCGACCAGGCCGCGTCCGCCGATCAGGACACCGACGACTGGGATGAGGCAATTCAGGGAGTCGACGTCGAGATCAATGAGGCGGGCATGCGCGGCAACGTGCTTGGCCGTACGGCTGGCAAGCGTTCTCGCTCGACCAGGCGGCGGCAGGACGCGCCAGACCTGCCCAGACGCAAGACGAGCAACACGACCTTGGGCAGGTCCTTCGCCAGCTCGGATGGCAAGGTCTACCGGCCGTCCCTGTTCGTCACACTTACCCTGCCGTCCTACGGCAAGGTCAAAAACGGCGTACCCCTGAACCCGGATCGCTACGACTACGCACAGGCCGCTCGCGACGCCCTGCACTTCTCCAGGCTGGTCGATCGGTTCATCCAAAACCTCCGTCGCGTCGCCGGCTACGACGTGCAGTACTTCGCCACCGTCGAACCTCAGAAGCGGCTCGCTCCTCACCTGCACATGGCCATCAGGGGCACCCTGCCACGAGCGGAGCTCAAGCAGATCATCGCCGCCACCTACCATCAGGTCTGGTGGCCACCGACCGACCGCGTGGTCTTCGACGGTGACCGCCTGCCGGTATGGGAGGACGGCGTCGGCTACCTCGACCCCGACACCGGACAAGTGCTGCCCACCTGGGACGAGGCGCTAGACGAGACGGCTGAGCCTCTGCACGTGGCTCGCTTCGGTCAACAGCACAACGTTCAGAGCGTTCTCGCGGGCACGCCTGCGGCAGGCAAGTGGCTGGGCTATCTCACGAAGTACCTGACCAAGAGTCTCGCTGAACCGCTCGACTCCGCGACGGACGACCAGGCCCGCCGAGAGCATGCGGCCCGGATGGTCGAGGCCCTGCGCGTCGAGCCCTGCGCGCCCACCTGTTCCAACTGGCTGCGCTACGGCATCCAGCCCAAGGACGCCAAGGCAGGCATGCTTCCCGGCCGGTGCCGTGGCAAGGCCCACAAGGCCGAACACCTCGGGTACGCCGGTCGTCGCGTGCTGGTCTCCCGCAAGTGGTCGAACAAGACCCTGGCCGAACACAAGCAAGACCGCCGTACCTGGGTCTTGGAAGCCCTCGGCCAAACCGACGAGCCGACCGACCTACACCGCTACGTCTGGAGGCAGATCAAACCGGGTGACCCGGATCTCGACCCGAGCGGCGTCCGGCTCCTACGCGAGATCACCAAGAAACAGCACTGGCGGGCGCACCTCCGAGAGCTCGAAGCCAGAGCTACCGGCCAAGATCTTTCGGCAATAGGAGAGGAGGCGGCGTAATGGACAAGCTCCTGAACGTGGAGGAGGCGGCCGACCTCCTCAACACCTCGCCTCGCTTCGTACGGCGGCTCATCGCGGAGCGTCGCATCGAGTTCGTCAAGCTCGGCCGACCTGTGCGCATCCGCGAGTCGGCACTGATCGCCTACGTCATCGCGGGGACCGTTGCCCCGATGGAAGCCGGGAGGGCCGCCTAATGGCGAACAAGGACGGACACCGACGTTTCGGCAGCATCCGCAAGCTTCCTTCTGGCCGGTTCCAGATCCGCTATCCCGGACCGGACGGCCGGATGCACACGGGCTCGACGACCTACGCCACCAGGACGGATGCCGACCGCGCGCTTACGCTCATCGAAGCTCAGATGATCTCGGGAGACTGGACGGACCCTGATCGCGGCAAGGTCGAACTCGGCGAGTACGCCCGTACGTGGATCAAGGAGCGTCCGGGTCTGCGGCCCAAGACGGTCGAGCTGTACACATGGCTGCTTGACCGCCACATCATGCCGACGTTGGGCGGGGTTACGGTTGGGAAGCTCACGACACCGATGATCCGCGCATGGCGCGCACGACTCCTCGACAACGGCGTCTCAGTCTCCACAGCGGCCAAGGCGTACCGGCTGCTGCGGGCCGTACTGATGACGGCGTCCGACGAGGACAAGATGATCGCCCGCAACCCGTGCCGGATCAAGGGAGCTGACAACGAGCACACTCCCGAGCGTCCTGTGCTCACGCTGGCCCAGGTCTTCGAGCTGGCCGACCGGATGGCCGACAAACGCTTCAAGGCGCTGGTGCTGCTGGCCACCTTCGCGAGCCTGCGCTGGGGCGAGGTGATCGCGCTTCGCCGTAGCAGCATTGATCTCCAGGAGCGGACGGTGCGCGTACGTGAACAGCTCGTCGAACTCGACGGCGGCGAGATGCGCCTGGGGCCGCTCAAGTCGCGGGCCGGTCGGCGGACAGTCAGCATTCCGTCGGTCATCATCCCGGCCCTGGCCGAACACTTCGCCCAGTTCGTCGACGAAGCCGATGACGCCTTCGTCTTTCTCGGCAAGCGCGGGGCCTTCCTGCGGGGCGGCAACTTCCGGCGAGAGGCCAAGTGGGCGGACGCGCTCAAGGAGATGGGCGTGCAGGGGCTTCACTTCCATGATCTCCGGCGCACGGGCAACACGCTGGCCGCACAGTCAGGCGCAAGCCTCGCCGACCTGAAGGCTCGGATGGGACACGACAGCGACCGGGCCGCGCTCATCTACCAGCACGCCACACGCGACGCAGACGAGAAGATCGCCGATGCGCTCAGTGCACGCGTGAGGAAAGAACAGAAGAAAGCCAAGAAGACGCGCGAGAGAGGAGATGACGACGGCACGGCGGGAGTGCTGGTCCCCGCAGGCTAATGGCACGTTAATGGCACGAACACCCCGTCACATGATCAGTGGCGGGGTGTTTTGGCTGGTGGAGCCTAGGAGATTCGAACTCCTGACTTCCTGCTTGCAAAGCAGGCGCTCTGCCAACTGAGCTAAGGCCCCTCGACGAAGATAGCTTACCGGTCCGCGACACCCATCTGCTGCCTGCTCGGGTCTTCGCTCAAGATCAAGCCAGGGAAGTCCGCGATCGAGTCCAGGATGTGTGTGGCGCCTCCCTTGAGCAGCCGCTCCCGGCTGTGGACCCCCGTCATCACCCCGGCCACAACAGAAGCACCCGCTCGACGGCCGCAGAGCATGTCGCTTTCCGAGTCGCCGATGACCGCCACCTGTCGTACGTCCTCGATGCCGAGGCGGAGTACGGCGTGCAGGACCATGTCGGGCCAGGGGCGGCCGCGGCCGCCGGCGTCTTCGGGGCAGATGGCGAGGTCGATCTTGTCGTGCCAGCCGAGCACGCTGAGGACGCGGCTCAGGGTGACGCGGCTGAAGCCGGTGATCAGGGCCAGGCGCAGGCCGGAGCCGCGGAGTTTGTCGAGGACCTCGATGACGCCGGGCATGGGGACGAGACCCGCTCGGTCGAGCGCACCCTCGTAGGAGCGCTCGAACGTCAGGTTCGCCGCCTGGGCCTGGGCCTCGTTGTCGGGGAAGATCCCTCGGAAGACATCGATCTTGGGGCAGCCCCGGGACCGGTGCACGTGCACCATGGCACGCGCATACGCTCCGGTCCCGGGGACGATGCCTTGAGTGGCTATCGCTTCGGCGAAAGCACGCTCGACCATGGCGATGTCACCGACTGTTGTGCCGGCCAGGTCCAGGCACGCCAGCTTGATGGGGACGACGTCACTCATCGCCTCGCCAGGTCGATCAGTTCTCGCTGCCGGTGGCCTCGGTCCAGAGATCGAGCTCGGCGCGGTCAGCCTGTACTTTGCGCCAGACCAGCAGCCCCCCAAGGGCGATCAGCGCCAGAACGACAAGCTTCTTCACGGTGTGACCCCACTTCTTCGACGGCCTCACCTGCCGGGGTGAGACCCAACGGTTGACATGCAGCCTAGCAAGGGATGGCTGCGGTCCTTGTGTTGTGCACGAACCAGATGTACCGGATGTGCAAAGAACGAGTGAACAGACCCAGGTGGGACCGGTTATACCCGTCCCATCTTGGACACCGTGTGGATCATGTCAAACCCGGTCAGCGGGACGTACACCGGGGGTTCGCGAAGCCCAGCTGACGGCCGGGCCCATCGCGGCGCCGGCCGCCACGAACACCCCGCCGACCAGCAGCCAGCCCAGCGTTCCCCCGCCGATGACGAGCGTGGTGAGGATGACGGGCCCGAGCATCCTGGCCACCGCGACGCCGGTCCCGAAGAACCCCTGGTACTGCCCCTGCTTGTCAGCCGGAGCCAGCGCGAACCCGATCTCCCAGGCACCCGCCCCCAGCAGCATCTCGCCGTACACCTGGAGCCCGGCCGCGGCCAGCAGGATCAGCCCGGCGAGCCAGGCCGACGAGCCGATGGACGACATCGCGAACACCGCGCAGGCCGCCAGCATGACCAGGCCCGCGTGCCGTACCGATCGGGAGGCGTCGGCGAGGCCCCTGACCCGCCGCGCGAGGCGCACCTGGAACAGCAGCACGCTCACCGTGTTCACCAGGAGCAGGGCCGAGACCAGCCAGGTCGGTGCCGTGGTGCGCTGGACGATCCACAGAGGGACGACCAGGCTGAGCAGCGGCATGTAGAAGAGCATGACCGCGTTGATCAGCGTGACCACCGCGTACGGCCGGTCCCTGAGCACGGCCAGCTTCGGACCGGCGGCGGCCGGGACGGGGGCGACGGCGGGCAGCCTCAGCAGCAGTACGGCGGCGGCCAGGAAGCTGACCGCGTCCACCGCGAACACCGCCAGGTACGCCTCCCGAGTGCCGAAGTGCAGCGCCAGCCCGCCCAGAGCGGCGCCCACCGCGAGACCGCCGTTGAGCGTGGACTGGAGCACGGCCCGGACCTCGGTGCGCTTGTCCGGCTCGATCAGTCCGGCGAGCAGCGCCTGCCGGGCCGCGGACAGGCCGGTCTGCGCGGTGCCGTACAGGCAGGCGACCAGCGTGAACAGCGCGAACGACCGCACGAACAGGAACGACGCGACCGCGACGGCGGTCATCAGGGCGAGGAGGATGGCCACTCCGCGCGGACCGCGCCGGTCGGCCAGGTGTCCGAGCGGGACGCCCGCGACAGTGCCGACAGCCCAGCCCAGCGTGAGCCCGAAGCCGATCTCCGTCGCCGACAGACCGACGATCCTGGCGAAATAGAGCGCCGAGGTGACCAGGTAGGCGCCGTCGCCGATCGAGTTCGCCAGCTGCGCCTGGGCGAGGAGCCGCCTGGGTTCCGCCTGGACGAAAGACCGGGGCTGGGCGGGGAGTGTCATCAGCCCTTGTACGACTCGGGGGTCATGCGGGTGGCCACGCCCATGCGGTTCCAGGCGTTGATCGTGGCGACGGCCACCACGAGGGCGGCGAGTTCCTGGTCGTCGAAGTGTTCGGCGGCCTGCTGCCAGATCTCGTCAGTGACGTCGTCGGTCGAGAGTCTGGTGGCGGCCTCGGTGAAGGCCAGGGCGGCCCGCTCCTTGTCGGTGAAGAAGGGGGCCTCCTGCCATACGGCCACGGCGTGCAGCCTGGCGTCGGACTCGCCCGCCTGCTTGGCGTCGCTGCTGTGCATGTCCACGCAGTAGACGCAGCCGTTGATCTGCGAAGCGCGTAGTCGTACCAGCTCCAGCAGGGGCGCGGGCAGCGTGCTGTGCTTGACGTACCGCTCCAGGCCGGCCATGGCTTTGTAGGCTTCTCCGGCGAGTTCGCCGAGATTCATGCGCTCTGTCATAGCCCCAAATTTAGAACCCACTTTGTCCCGACATAAGCTCCAATTTACGGTTAAATGATTGGGCCAAGATGGATGTCCATATAAGTCTCCACGGCCGGGGTGACCTGGCCGCACAGGTCTACCGGCAACTGCTGGACGCGATCCTCGACGGCCGCCTCCGATCGGGCGAACGCCTGCCGCCGACCCGCGAGCTGGCCAAGCGGCTGGAGATCTCCCGGAACACGGTCGCGGTCGCGTACGACCGGCTGGTGGCCGACGGCTTCCTCGTCGGCCGGGCGGGCGCGGGCACGTTCGTCTCCGCGGAGCGCGTACGCGCCAGGTCGGCACCCCAGGGCGTCGTACGCCCCCGCGCCATCTGGCGCTCCATACCCACCGGCTCGCCAATCCCCATCCCCGAGTACGACTTCCGCGTCGGGGCGCCCGACGCGCGGCTGTTCCCGATGGAGACGTGGCGCAGGCTGGTGGCCCGCGAGCTCCGCACCAGCCTCGCCGGATATGCCGACCCCTCCGGCCACGAAGGTCTGAGGGACGCTATTTCGCGACATATAGGCATCAGTCGCTCCGTACGAGCGAGTGCCGACGACGTCCTGATCACCAACGGCGCCCAGCAGGCGCTCGACCTCATCGGCCGGGTGCTCATCGACCCCGGCGCCTGTGTGGCGGTCGAGGAGCCGGGCTACCCGCCCGCGCGCCTGCTGTTCCGCTCGCAGGGCGCCCGGGTGGCCGGAGTCCCGGTGGACGGCGAGGGCATCGACGTGGCCGCCATCCCGAACACCGCCCGGATGGTCTACGTCACCCCGTCCCACCAGTTCCCGCTCGGCACCCCGATGTCGCTGGCCCGCCGCGCCGCCCTGCTGGCCTGGGCCGAACGGCGGCGCGCGGTGATCGTCGAGGACGACTACGACAGCGAGTTCCGCTTCGGCGACCGGCCGCTGGAGCCGCTCCAGAGCCTGGACCGGGCGGGCCGGGTCATCTATGTCGGCTCGTTCTCCAAGACGCTGCTGCCCATGTTGCGGCTCGGCTTCCTGGTCGCCCCCGCCTCGCTCATGCCCGCCCTGCGCGCCGCCAGGCGGCTGACCGACTGGCACAGCGAGCTGCCCACGCAGGCCGCGCTGGCCCGCTTCATCGACGAGGGCCTGCTGGCCAGGCACATCAGGAAGGCCACCCGCGAGTACGCCGCCAGGCACGCCCTCATCATCGACGCCCTCGCCGGCGACGAGCGGCTGCGCCTGGTCCCCTCGGTCGCGGGCCTGCACCTCTGCGCCCGCTTCGCCCCAGGAGTGTCCGTCGAGCCGTCGCCCCGGCTCGCCGTGGAACGGCTCGACGCCTACTGCGGCGAGACGCCTGCCCAGAACGGCCTGGTCCTGGGCTACGGCGCGATCCAGCAGTCCATGATCCCAGAGGGCCTCCGCTTGCTCAAAAACTAGAAGTGCTTGCGGCTCCGGCTCCAGAACCGCCGCGTCCGCTCCCCCGGCAGTTGCGGCTCGTCCGGCGGCGTCGGCTGGCGGACGATCACCACCGTCGTCTTGGCGTGCCGAGCGCAGTACATGCTCGTCGAAGGCAGGAACAACCGGCTCAGCACCCCCCGCTTGCCTCGCCCGAGCACCAGCAGATCGCCCTCACGCGCCAGATCGACGAGGTGGTAGCCGGGATCGCCGACCCGGCCGACCACCGCCGTGGTGAGGTCGGCGGGCAGCCCACCGGCCACGTCGTCGAACACCCCCGCGATCACTTCGTTGCACCGCGCCTCCTCCCCTGCCCTGATGGCGTGCTGCACGGGCAGCGCCTCGGGGAAGGGGTGCATGGGCGCCCGGCTCACGTGCACGGCGATCAGCGCCATCCGGTGCAGCCGTGCCGCCCCGATGGCCCATGCCAGCGCCCAACGCGAGGCCGGAGATTCGTCCACTCCAACGATCAGCCTCGCTCCGCCGGGCAGGTCCTGATCCACCGCGACCCTCCTCGAAGAAGTACTCGACCATAGTGCGCCTCTCCCCTGGTTACCGGGAGGTGGCACTTTGCGAACTCTGGAGTCGTTCGCGATCCCCGGCGTAGCATGCGTGGGTGGAACGTGGGTGGGTGCAACCCCGTCCCGCCCTCGACCGGCGGCTCGACGGGGCGCTGACGCACAGGCTCACCACTTTGGTGGCCACCACGGGCTACGGCAAGTCGATCGCCCTGACGAGTTGGAGCGAGGATGTCGGGGCGGTGCTCCACCGGCTCGGGCCCGCCGATCGCGACCTGACCACGCTGGCCGGGGCCCTGGTCGCGGCCCTGTCGGAGGCGGTTCCCGACCTGCCCGCCGAGCTCGCGGCCGCCGCCGAGTCCCCGCTCGGGCCCGACGCCGACGAGCTGTCCAGAGCGGCGGCGCTGGCGGGCGCGCTGGCCGAGGCGCTGGCCGGGCGGCTGCGACGGGGACTCGCCCTGGTCTTCGACGGCATCGAGACGATCATCGGCGCGGCCGGCTCCGTACGTTATGTCGAAACGCTGATCCGGGCGGCCCCTCGCCAGCTGCACGTGGTCACGGCCTCGCGGGCGCCGTTGCCGTTTCCCACTGCCCGGCTGCGGCAGGACCACGAGGTGCTCGACCTCGACGCGACCGACCTCGCGCTCACGATCGACGAGACCACGGCCTGGGCGCGCGACCGGCTGGGCGAACCGGGGGCCGCGATCGCCGCCACGCTGCACGACGCCTGCGGCGGCTGGCCCGCCGCCGTACGGGCCGCGCTCGACGCGCTCGCCCGCACCGATCCCGCCACCTGGCCGGGCACCGCCGCGGGCCTGGCCGCCACCTCCGCCACGCTGGAGCGGCTCACGCTGTCCGCGTTCGACGACCTGCCCACAACCATGCGCGAGTTGCTGCGGGCGGCGACCGTACTGCCTGTGCTCACCGACGACCTCGCCACCGCGCTGGGCGCCCCGCCCGACACGCTGGCCTCGCTGACCAGCCGGGGGCTGTTCCTGGAGGCAAGCCACGACGGGCACCGACCGGCCGCGATCAGCGGACCCGGGCCGACCATCGCGCACGGGCTTACGAACGCGCACCGACCGGCCCTGACCAGCGGCTACCGGTTAACAGCCACCAGCGCGCACGTACTGGCCGCGCACGCGCCGCTCGACCGGCACGAGGCGCACGACACGGCCGCCGTCGCCGCCCGCTGGTACGTCGAACACGACCAGCCCGAGCTGGCCCTGCGCGCCGCGGTGGCCACCCGGCACACCACGCTCGTCACCTCGCTGCTCGGCACGCACGGCCCGCACCTGGCCGAGCGCGGCGACGACGTGGCGGCGGCGCTCGGCCTGCTGCCGGAGCCGACCAGGCAGGCGCCCGCGATGCTGCGCCTGGCGGGCATCGCGGAGCAGAACCGCGGTGACTGGAACCGGGCCCGGGACCTGCTCGCCCGCGCGGCGGCGACCTCGGTGTTCGATGCGTTCCTGGCCAGGCGGCTCGGCCTCATCGACCACCTGCGCGGCGACCTCGACTCGGCCATCGCCATCTACACCAGGGGTTTCGAGTACGGCCTGCCGCCCGCCGACGCGGCGATGTGCGCGGCCTCCACCGCGTCGGTGCTCTGGCTGAAGGGCGACCGGGCGGGCTGCGCCGAGCTGGCGGACCGGGCGCTGGAGCTGGCCAGTGCGCTGGGCGATCCGGGTGCCCTGGCCGCGGCCTGCACCGTGCAGGCCATGCTCGCCTCGCTCGACGGCGACCGGCGGGCCAACGACGCCTATTACCTGAGGGCGCTGGAGTACGCCGAGCGGGCCGGGGACGTCGTCCAGCTCATCCGCATCCGGGCCAACCGCGCCTCCTGCCACCTCGACGAGGGCGCCTACGCCAGGGCGCTGGCGGAGGTCGAGATCGCGGCCAGGCTGTCCGATCTGGTGTCATTCGCCCCGTACGCCGCGCTGAACATCGCCAACCGGGCCAAGGCGCTCATCGGCCTCGGCCGGCTGGAGGAGGCGGCGATCGACGCCGCGGACGCGGCGGCCAGGTGGGAGGCGATGGGGTCGCGGTTCGTCGGCTATGGGCTGATCCGGCTGGCCGACGTGCAGGTGTTGCGCGGTGACCGCAGGTCGGCGATGGCCATCTACCGGCGGATCATCGCGGACGCCGGCGCGTCCGGCGAGGTCCAGGAGCTGTCCAACGCGCTGAACAAGCTGGCCGTGCTGCTCGCGGACGACGATCCCGACGAGGCGGCCCGCGTGGCCGCGCGGGCGCTGAAGCACGCCGAGGGCATCGCCGGGGTGAACGCCAGGCTGGTCGCGGCCCGTGTCGCGCTGGCCGCCAGGCGCGATGACGAGGCCAGGACGCTGCTGGCCGAGGTCGAGCCCGTCGCCGTGCGGCGCAGGGACCACGCGGCCCAGGCCGCGATGGTGGAGCTGCGCGCCGAGCTCGACGGCGACTCGCTGCTGGCCGACGAGGCCGTGCGCCGGTGGTCGGCGCTGGGCGATCCGGTCGGCCGGGCCAGGGCCGAGCTGATCAGGGCCGCGCTGGGCGACGCGGTGACCGGCAGGGAGGTCGCGCACCGGGTCAGGGGTCGCATGCACGCGATCGGCTGCCGGGCGCTCGATGCCAGGATCGACGCGCTGGTCGGCCGGTTCACGCCTGTGGCGGAGGCTCGGGTGCTGGTCGAGACCATGGGAACGTTCCGGGTGCTGCGTGGCGCGGTGCCTGTCGCGCGTACCGCCTGGCAGTCGCGCAAGGCCCGCGATCTGCTGAAGATCCTGGTCAGCCGCCGGGGCGCGGCGATCAGCAGGGAGCGGCTGGTGGAGATCCTCTGGCCGGAGCAGGAGGGCGACACGGTCGGGCTGAAGCGGCTGAACGTGATGGTGTCCACGCTGCGGGCCGTGCTCGACCCGGCTCATGTACGTCCTGCGGACGAGTTCGTCGTCTCCGACGAAGGCGCGCTGCGGCTCGACCTGGCCAACGTGGACGTCGACGTGGAGGGGTTCCTCGACCTGGTGGGCTCGGCCGTACAACTGGATCAGGCGGGGCGGCCGGTGGAGGCGCTGGCGCGGTGGGCGGAGGCCGAGTCGTCCTACGGGGGTGACTTCTGCGAGGAGGATCCGTACGCCGACTGGGCCGTGGGGCTGCGTGAGGAGGCCAGGCTGGCGTACGTGCAGGCGGCCGCCAGGCTCGCGACGGCGCGGGCGGCCGAGGGACGGCACGACGAGGCGGCCCGCTACTGGCTGCGGCTGCTCGAACGCGACCGCTACGACGAGCGCGCCCACCTCGGCCTGGTCCGGGTGCTCGACTCGGCGGGGCGACGCGGCGACGCGCGCCGGCGCTACGCCCTGTACGCCGAACGGATGCGTGAGCTGGAAGTGGAGCCCGCGCCCTACCCCACCTGAACCTGACCTGAACCGTTCGGCGAGATGGTGCCGAAATGAGGACGGTCATCGTACGGCTGGTCGAGCCGGAGCAGTCCGGCGGCCAGCTTCGCGGGCTGCTCGAAGAAGTCGGGGGCGATCCGGTGCCGTTCAGCGGGAGCGAGGCGGTGGTCGACCTGCTACTCTCCGCCGCCGGGCTGAAACCGGATCAGCCCTGAACCTCCCGCGAACCTTCCTCACCACCATCAAGGGTGAGAGGAGGCACGATGAGCGAGCAGCTGGGGAGCGCATGGCCGTTCGTCGGGCGAGGGGGCCAGCTGGCGACCGTACGGGAGAACCTGCGGTCGAGAGCGGGCGTGATGATCGCCGGGGACGCGGGGGTAGGCAAGAGCAGGCTGGCGGCGCAGGCGCTGTCCGGCCTGAGGGGGTACGGGGTGGTCCGTGCGCTGGGCACGGAGACGGCGGCGGTGATCCCGTTCGGCGCGTTCGCGCACGCGCTGACCGGGCCGCCCGGCAGCGGGGAGAACCTGCTGCGGTGGGCCGCGCGGCACCTGCGGATCAGCGCGGGGCGGGACGAGCTGCTGGTGAGCGTGGACGACGCGCACCGGCTCGACCCCGCGTCGGCGGCGCTGGTGCACCACCTGGCGGAGAGCGGCACCGCCAGGCTGCTGGTCACGGTACGCAGCGGTGAGCCGCTGCCCGCGCCGGTCGCCGCGCTGTGGAAGGACGAGCTGCTCTGCCGGATCGAGCTGCCGCCCCTGACCGTGGCCGAGGTCGGGCAGGTGCTGGCCGGGGCGCTCGGCGGGGAGGTGGCCGGGCCGACCGTCAGGCACCTGGCCAGGGTCAGCGAGGGGAACGTGCTCTACCTGCGCGAACTCGTGCACGCCGGCCGTAGCGCCGGATGCCTGACCGAGACCGACGGTCAGTGGCGCTGGCAGGGCGAGCTGTCGATGACCACCCGGCTGCGCGAGCTGGTCGACGCCAGGATCGGGCACCTCGACCAGGACGAGCGCGAGGTGCTGGAACTGGTGGCGTTCGGCGAGCCGCTCGGCACCGAGCTGCTCGTCTCGCTCACCTCGCCGAGCGCGACGGAGCGGGTGGAGAACCGCGGGCTGATCGTGGCCGTGCGCGACGGGCAGCGGGAGCACCTGCGGCTCGGCCACCCCCTCTATGGGGAGGTGGTACGCGGCGGCTGCGGCACGCTGCGGACGCGGCGGCGGCTGCGGATGCTGGCCGAGGCGCTGGAGGCGAGCGGGCTGCGGCGGCGCGAGGACGTGCTGCGCGCGGCCGTGTGGCGGCTCGACAGCGGCTCGACGGCCGAGCCGGACATGCTGCTCGTCGCCGCCGGCCTGGCCTGGGCGAGGCAGGATCCGCGCCTGGCCGCCCGGCTGGCCAGGGCCGCGATGGAGGCGGGGGCGAGCGTGGCCGCGGTCGCGCTGCTCGGCCAGGCGCTCATGGTGCTGGGTGACGCCGACGCCGCGCTGACGGCGCTGCGGCAGACGGCACCGGCGGCCGTCACCGAGAGCGAACGCGCGCAACACGCCATCAGCCTGGGCCTCAACCACGCCTGGGCGGGCGCACTCGCCGAGGCGTGTCAGGTGCTCGGCGAGGCGGCGCGCACGCTCACCGACCCGGCCTGGCGGCAGGAGGCGTACATCTACCTCGGCGTGGCCGAGTTCTGGGCGGGCCGCACCACCAGAGCCGTCGAGTCGCTCGACCGGGCCCGCGCGTGCACGCCGATCACGGTACGCGGCGCGGCACACTTGGCCGCGCTGGACGCCTGGTCCAGCGCCTACTCGGGGCGGACCGAGCACACCCTCGTGGTCGTCGAGCAGGCCCTGGCCGGGGTGGACGTCTGGGGGGACGAGACGCCGCACGCGCTGCCGACGATGCTCGACGCGCGCTGCGCCGCCGAGACGTTCGCCGGGCGGCTGGACGCGGCGGAACGCACCGCCGACTACGGCATGGAGCTGGCCGTGGCCGAGCTCTCCGTCTCCGGGTTCGGGGCCTTTCGGGCGCTGGTCAGCAGGCTGCGGGGCGATGCCGAAGGCGCCGTACGCTGGAGCCGCGACGACGCCGCCGGGCTGCACGACCGCTCACCGTACCGGGGGCGGTGCCTGGCCGAGCAGGCGCACGCTCTGGCGCTGCTGGGCAGGACGGCGGAGGCGCGCGAACTGCTGCCCGAGGCCGAGGAGCTCGCCTCCCGATGGGCGTTCACCCGCCATCCGACGCTGCAGGCCGCGGTGTGGGTGGCGGCGGGCTGCGGAGACCTGGACGGGGCGGTACGCCTGTGCCTGTCGGCGGCCGATATCGCGGAGAAGCACGAGCAGTTCGGGCACCTGATGTTCGCGCTGCACGATCTGGTGCGGCTGGGTGTTCCCGGGCTGGCCGCCGACCGGCTGTCCGCGCTGGCCGAACGGGTGGACGGGACTCTCGTCGGGCTGCTGGCCAGGCACGCGCGGGCCACCCGTGACCCCGAGGGGCTGCGGGCGGTGGCGGCCGAGTTCGAGCGGCTCGGGATGATCCTGTACGCCGCCGAGGCCACCGCCCAGGAGTCCGCCGCCTACCGCGCTCTGGGCCGGGGCGCCCTGGCCAAGGGGGCGCAGACCAGGGCGTGGGCCCTGGCCAGGCGTTGCCCGGGGGTGTCGACGCCCGCGCTGGTCGAGCTGGCCACGCCCGAGCTGACGCCGCGGCAGCGGGAGATCGTCCAGCTCGCGGCGGCCGGCCTGACCAACCGGCAGATCGCCGACCGGCTCACGGTCTCCACCCGGACGGCCGCGAACCACCTACAGGCCGTCTACGAGAAGCTCGGCGTCAACGACCGGGCGGAGGTGGGGCGGTTGCTGGCGTCCCTCTAGACCAGTGCCAGCAGGCCGTCGTGGAAGAGCGCGCGCTCGTGCTCGGTGATCGCGCCGTACGGCGCGGCGGCCCGCCGGTTGGTCTCCCGCTCGATCCGGTCGCGCACGGGCCCCGGCCGGAGCGCGACGATCTCGGCGGCGGTGAGGCCGGCGGCCCGCCAGGCGGCGGCGTGCGCGTCGGCGCGGTGGTAGCGCAGTGCGGCGAGCCGGTTGAACAGCAGCACGCCCGCAGGTGTGCCCGCCGGCTCGTACGGCGGCGCCATGGCGGCGAAAGCGCCACCAGGCTCGCCACCGGAATCGGCGCCGAAATCGCCACCGGCCGCGTCCACCACCCGTCCAGCCAGGTCGGCGAGCGTCTGGAGGTCGTGGCCCGCCCAGATCCGCTCAGTGGTGGCGGCGTGCACGGCGTAGAGCCCGTCGATGAACGTCAGCGCCTTGGCCGTAGGCCGCAGCGCGCCGTCTCCGTCCTCCTCCAGCGTCCCCTGGTCCAGGTGGTCCCGGATCTCGGCATCGAGCGAGGCCGCGTCTCCGTACCGGTAGATGGTGGCGAGCGAGCGGCGGGTCAGCGGGCGAGCAGGGAGCGTGAAGCGCAGGTCGGCCAGGAAGCCGGGCAGCAGTCCCGCCGCCTCCTTGCGGGCCGAGGCGTGCACGTTCACGTGGACCGCGTCGACGACGGGACCGATGGTCGCCGCATACTCCGACAGGTCATGAAATTTCGGCATTGGGCGTCATTATGCCGGTGAAAAAAGCGTGGTGTTCATCAATGGCGCGGCCGATGCTGGGGCGGTGGACCTTCACGAGTACGTGAGCTACGACGCCGTCGGCCTGCGTGATCTGATCAGGACCGGCAAGGTACCCGCCGCCGAGGTCGAGGCCGTCGCCCGGCAGGCTCTGGAGATCGCGAACGCGCAGGTGAACGGCCTCACGCTGCCGCTGTTCTCCCCGGCTCTGGATTACGCGGCCGACGGGCCGTTCGCCGGGGTGCCCTTCCTGATCAAGGATCACGGGCCCGTCGCGAAGGGCGTGCCGTTCTCCCTGGGCAGCAGGGCGCTGCCGCACGTGGTGGCCGACCACGACACCGAGCTGATGCGCAGGTTCAGGGCCGCCGGTCTGGTCACGCTGGGCCAGACGACCGCGCCCGAACTGGCGCTCAGCTTCAGCACCGAATCGGTCCGCTACGGGATCACCCGCAACCCGTGGGACCTGGAGCGCGGCGCCGGCGGATCGAGCGGCGGGGCGGCCGCGCTGGTCGCCGCGGGCGCGGTGCCCCTCGCGCACGGCAGCGACGGGGCCGGCTCCATCAGGGTGCCCGCCTCCTGCTGCGGCCTGGTCGGGCTCAAGCCGACCAGGTCACGCACGGCGCCGGGGCCGGACATGGGCGAGCTGATGTTCGGGATGGCCGGTGAGTTCGCGCTGACCCGTACCGTGCGCGACTCCGCCCACCTGCTCGACGCGCTCCATGGGCCGGGTGTGGGCGACAAGTACACCGCCCCGCCACCCTGGCGGCCGTACGCGGACGAGCTGACCGCCCACCCGGGCAGGTTACGCGTCGCGGTGACCACGCGGGCCTGGTCGGGCGTCCCCGTCGACCCGGAGGTGGCCGAGGCCACCGTCAAGGTCGGCGAACTGCTGGCGGAGATGGGCCATCACGTCGACGAGGCGAGTCCGGTGGTCGACTGGGACGCCGTCCTGCACAGCCTCCTCACGGAGGTCATGGCCATCGCCTCGACCCTGCTGCTCGCGCCCGGCGAGCCCGATCCCGCGCTGCTCGAAACCGGCAGCAGGCTGATCCTGGAGGCCACCCGGCGGGCCGGCGCGCTGGACCTGATCACCGGCTTCCACGCCCAGAACCGGCTGACCCGCTCGGTCGCCGCCTTCTTCACCGACTACGACCTGCTGGTCACGCCCACCCTCGCCCAGTTGCCCGCGCCGCACGGCACCTACGACTACGACGCGCCCCGGGAGAGCTTCAGGGACTGGCTGGACACGATCTTCGCGTACGGGCCGTTCACGCCGCCGTTCAACGCGACCGGCCAGCCCGCGATCAGCCTGCCCCTGGGCCGGACCGAGAGCCGCCTGCCGATCGGCGTGCAGGTGGTCGCCCCCTACGGCCGCGAGGACCTGCTCTTCAGGGTCGCCGCCCGGCTGGAGGAGGCCCGGCCGTGGCCACGCTGCGAGCTCATTCGGGCGACATGATCTCGTACAGGTTGCCGCCCGCGTCGGTGAAGAACAGCCCGCGCGGGCAGAGCGGGCCCGTTGCCGGGGGTCGCGGGAGTGAGTATTCACTCCGATGCTTGATCGCGGAGCGGCCGATGGCCGTGGCATGATGACGGCACTGTGACCCCCGGCCTGCCCTTCCGTCTCGCCCGCACCTCGGTGTTCGCCGTGGTGTGCCTCGGGCTGGGTGTGGCGGCGCACGCGTTCGGCGGCGGCACGGTCGGAGCTCCGGCCATGGGCGCCGCGCTGGGCCTGTCGTTGGCGGCGGCGTTCCCGCTGTCGGGGCGCGAGCGGACGATGGGCACGATCCTGCCGCTGCTCGGCGGCCTCCAGGTGGTCCTGCACCTGCTGTTCTCGCTGGCCCACACCGCCTCGCCGATCGCGGCGATGGGCCACCTCCACTCGGGCCTGGTGCCGGGCCTCGGCATGCTGGTGGCGCACGGCTGGGCCACCGGGCTGACCGCCCTGTGGCTGGCGCGCGGCGAGGCCGTGCTCTGGGGTCTGCTGCGCCGCCTGGCCGTACGGCTGCTGATCATGCTGCCGTCCGTGGTCCGGGTCCCGTTCGCCGCTCCGTGTACGACGGAGCCGCCGGTCTTCCGCTCGGCCGTGCTGCGGCACGTGGTCTCCGGGCGGGGTCCGCCGATGGTCGTCGAAACCACCTGACCTCCGTTTCGACGACCACGCCCGGCGGGGCGCGCTTTCGCGTGCCGTACCGGGTGGAGAAAGGCCTTCCCCCATGTTCTCTCGTCATGCCCTGCTGCTCGCCGCCACCGTCGTCGCGCTCGCGGGCTGCGGCTCCCAGCAGGTCGCCGCCGCCCCGGCCGAGCAGGCCCCCGCCGTCTCGGCCACGCAGTCCCCCGCCGTCACCGCTCCGGCGCTGACCATCACCGATCCCTGGGTGAAGACCGCCAAGAAGGGGATGAGCGCCGCCTTCGGCACGCTGGTCAACAACACCGATGCCGAGGTGACGATCGTCTCCGGCACCTCGCCGCTGTCCCCGAAGATCGAGCTGCACGAGGTCGTGGAGTCCGGCGGCAAGATGATCATGCAGCCCAAGGAGGGCGGCTTCGTCATCCCCGCGCACGGCACGCACGAGCTGCGGCCCGGCGGCGACCACATCATGCTGATGGGCGTCGCCCAGGAAGTGCTGCCGGGCGCCCGGATCCCGTTCACGCTCACCGTCAAGGGCGGCGAGCCGCTGGAGTTCACCGCGATCGGCAAGGACTTCGCCGGCGGCAAGGAGGACTACCAGCCCGGCATGGGGCACAAGTGATCAGCCGCCGGGGTCTCATCGCCGGAGGCGCTCTGACGGCGGTCGGCGCCCTGACCGCGGCCCCCGCGCACGCCACCGCCGTCGAACCCTTCCACGGGATCCACCAGGCCGGGATCGCGACGCCGCCGCAGGCGTACGCCGTCTTCGTCGGCTTCGACCTGTTACCGGACACCGGCAAGGAAGCCATCGTCCGGCTCCTCCAGTTGCTGACCGACGACGCGCGCCGCCTCACCCAGGGACGGCCCGCGCTCGCCGACACCGAGCCGGAACTGGCGGTGACGGCCGCCCGGCTGACGATCACGTTCGGCTTCGGCCCGGGGCTGTTCGCGGCGGCGAAGGCTGCGTCGCCGGTGGCTGCGCTGCCGTCGTTCACGGTCGACAAGCTGGAGAAGCGGTGGAGCGGCGGCGACCTGCTGGTGCAGATCTGCGCGGATGACAGCGTCACCGTCGCCCACGCGCTCCGGGTGATCGTCAAGGACGCCCGCTCGTTCACCAAGGTCCGCTGGGTCCAGCGCGGCTTCCAGAGCGCCACCCGGCGCAATCTGATGGGCCAGGTCGACGGCACGGTTCAGCCCGCCGACCTGGACCGGGCCGTATGGATCGGCCAGGGACCCGCGCGCGGCGGCACCACCCTGGTGCTGCGCCGCATCCGCATGAAGCTGGAGACATGGGACGCCGCCGACCGGGTGGCCAGGGAGTTCACGATCGGCCGCCGCCTCGACACAGGCGCCCCGCTGACCGGCCGGGCGGAACGCGACGAGCCGGACTACAGCCAGGTGAACCGGCTCGGCTTCCCGATCATCTCCGAGTACGCCCACATCAGGCGGGCCCACGTCACGGATCCGGGGCTGCGTATCCTGCGCCGTCCCTACAACTACGACGAGGGTCTCACTCCGGACGGCAAGTCGGACTCCGGGCTGCTGTTCGCCGCCTACCAGGCGGACATCGACCGCCAGTTCGTGCCCATCCAGCGGAACCTGGCCAAGGGTGACCTGCTGAACGAGTGGATCACGCCGATCGGCTCGGCCGTCTTCGCCATCCCGCCGGGCTGTACACCCGAGGGCTGGATCGGGGACGGCCTGCTCAGCTGAACTCCCGGCCGGGCAGGCACGCGGGCGGGCGCCCGGAGACGGGCCAGACGTAGGCCAGGTCGTCGGGCTCGTCGCCGAACAGCGGCCGGTAGAAGCCGGGCGCCTTGCGCAGCAGGGCGGACCGGTGGCTGAGATGGAAGCCGGCGTCGCCCAGCCACGGCGGCAGCTCACCGTCCGCCTCCAGGCGTGCCTGGCGGCGGACGGCGGTGCCGCCGCAGTGTTCGGCGAACTCCCTCGCCAGGGTGGCGGCACAGGTGTCGGCGCGGCCGGTGGCGCACCACCGGCCGCACACGTCGAGCCCGTAACGCACCAGGGCCTCCTCGTAGCCCGCCCACATGCGCACCGCCGGGTGGTGCCGCCAGCCGTAGCCGGGGATCGTGAGGGCACGCAGGATCTGCAGGGTCTCGACCCGCTGCTTACCCAGCCGCAGCGGGTCGAGGACCGCCGCGGTGCGCGCGAAGTCCGGATAAGGCAGGAACGTCTGCACAGCGCCTCATGACCACCGGCTACCCAGGGCGGCTCGCGATCAACCTAGAGTGGAGCCGTGCTTCCCGACCTGATCAAGCAGCTCACCGAGTCGGACCTGCCGCGCCACCACTGGCGCGGCGACGACGAGCGCGGTGGCATCTGGCTGTTCGAGACCGTGGAGGGCGACGGCGAGCACTGGGCGGTCCGGCAGGTCGAGATCGGCCCGGACCGCACCGCCCATCGCTACTGGTGGCGCCACCTGAACGACGAGCACGGCTTCCTCACCGAGCAGGCGGTGGAGATCTGGGACCTGACCGAGATCCCCGGAGCCGCCTTCGAGGCCGTCTGGGATGCGGCGGACCCGCTGTGAGCTCACGTGACCTCGTAGACCCAGCAGTGCCCCGCTCGGAACCTCAAGGCGGCGAACCGGCCTAGTTCGGAGGTCAGAGCAGGAAATCTGTCGTCGACGAACAGCCAGCGGACCCCATACGTGTCTCGCAGCCCACCGACCGTCTCCGTGGTGGGGTGGAGGAAGGCGGCGTCGTTGTCCGCCAGCCGTTTCGGGTCTCGAAACTCGATGGTGCCCATGGTGGGCCGGCCTATCAGGGCTGCCCGGCTGTTCGCGCCATTGATGTATCCCCAGCCCTCGACGAGGATCCTGCGTTCCGCGTACGCGGAGATCCAGAAGTGCCGGTTGTCACACCTGCCCACCGGCCTGCGGCAGTGCGTGTTGACCGCGACGAGATCGTCAGGAGAGGAGTGATCTCTCAGCCAGCGCGCCGCGGTCACCCCGCCCTCCGCGACATGCAGCCGCTCGGGATCTCTCACCGGCGCCGCCTCCGCCATGCTCCACAGGGGAGTCAACCGCGGCTCGTATCCCGAGTACAGACAGCAGCCCAGCGCGAAGACCGGCACCGCGCACCAGGTCAGGCCACGCCGTCCGGTCAGGACGAGCACCAGCGCGACGGCAGCCGCCGCCCCCGCCAGCAGCGCGTACGGGATCACCCGCTCGATCACGACGTTCCCGCCATGCGGCCGCGCGACGGCGACCCACGACTCGATGGCCCAGATCGCGACGGCCCCTGCCGTCAATGCGGACAGAACCACCGGCCATGGCCGCTTCTCGGGCAGCGTGGCGGCGAGACCCGTGGTGGCGAGGATCGTCAAGTACGGCGCGGCCGACCCGAGAAAGTACCCCTGGCTGAGCCCCGGATGCCCGAACACGCACACGGCGCCTACCCCCGCCATGCCGACGCCCGCGAGCAACACCACGGCTGGATCTGTCCGCCATCGCCGCCGGTGCAGCACCCCCACGGCGCCGCCCCATACCGCCGCCCAGCTCACCAGGTAGATCGCCACCACGATCAGCAGCAGAACCGGCGATTCATCCTGTCTGTGGAGAAGTAGCCCGGCATCCCGGCCGAGCCTGTCCTCATGCCACCGCATGAGGTGAAAGGGCGCGAAGCGCAGCCCTTTGGTTTCCCCCTGGAACACCACAATCTGGGCGAAGGCCACGTACGCCAGGCAGAGACCCATCAGCACCGCCGCGGCCCTGTGCACCTTGCGATGGACGATCAGGTGGACGGCGAGGACGAGCGTCACGCCCGCCAGGGCCAGCGGAAGGAATGTCGCCTTCCCCCCGACCTCCGCGAGCATCAGAACGGCCACCAGCACCCATCGCCCGTTCAACCCACCGGGGCGACGCACCAGGTCGACCAGCAGGAGCGCCAGAGGGACGAACAGGAGTGCGCCGAAAGTCTGCGTGGGGCTCACCCATGGCAGGCCCGCGCCGCCGACGCTCGGCACCATCACGCCCGTCCAGGCGTAAGGGTCGGGCGCGGTCGCGAAGAACGTGATCACCGCTGCCGCGATGCCCGTCCACCACCGGCCGCTCAGCCGGTGGGCCAGCACGACGATGAGAACGGTGAAGACCGCGGTCATCGGCAGGGGCGACAGCCGGAACAGCAGCGTTTGGAGCTCCAGCCCGGTCGCCCAGCTGGTGGCCGCCAGGTCGGCGTAGGCGAACCAGTGGTCGTGAAGCGCCTCGCCGACCACGTTCGCGAACATCGCCGGGACGTGATGCTTGACGTCGCCCGCCATGGCCAGGTGGTAGGGGAGGTCGATATACGGAGCACCGTTGCCCGGCCAGCTCAGCCCATGGGTCCGGAAGAACGTGGCGGCGCCGTACAGGATCGCGAACCCGACCAGGCCCGCCATCGCCCACGACCACCCCACCGGCACCTTGCCCGAATCGCCGCGAGCCGGCCAGTGCCGTCGCAACGAAGGCATCGCGGCGAACAGCAGATAGGTCACCCCGGCCCATGCGAGGAACGCCTGCGGCACGTCCAGCCAGCGCGCGGGGATGTAGGTCAGCACTTCCAGCGCGTAGCCCAGGGCCGTTCCCGCGGCCACGTCGGCGACCGGCGACCGAGGCGTGCCGGAGAGGGCCCGCCACCACAGCATCCCGGGCAGCGTCACGCCGAGGAGGATGTAGGCGCTGAACACCCCGATCTCGGGCAGAGGCACCGCACAGGCGTTGAGGGTCACGACCGCCAGCAGGACGACGAACGCGACCGGTAGCCGGCCAGATCGGAGCAGCCGCCATCGGCGAGCGGGCACGGAAGAGACGACGGCCGGAGACTGGACCTCAAGCATGTGTCTCCTAGACGGAAGGTAGGTCGCGACTGCCCTGAAAGCCGCGTCGACCCTGTCAGATCGGAAAGGCGAGAGCAGAGCCCGTACGCATCGTTTGCCAAAGCAGCGCCATATCCGGACCATCTGGGAGGCCGCCCTGTGACGCGCCCCGATGCTGATGGACCGGGCGCATGGCCTCGCTCACAATCGGGCTATGGCTGATGGTTACGTGGGTGCCAGGACTCCCCGCCGCGAGGATGCCCGGCTGCTGACCGGGCGCGCCCGATACGTCGCGAACGTCCGGCTGCCCGGGATGGCGTACGCGGTCGTCGTCCGCAGCCCCATCGCCCACGGACGGCTGGTGAGCTGCGGCGCCAAGGAGGCGTGGACGGTCGACGGGGTGCTCGACGTCATCACGCCGGACGACGCGGCCGCGATCCGGCTGCCCTGCGTGACCATGAGCCCGGGCCAGCCCATCACCTCCTACCCGGCGCTCGACGAGACGATCCGCTACGTGGGCCAGCCGCTCGCCGTGGTGGTCGCGCGGACGCCGGAGGCCGCCAGGGACGCGGCCGACCTGATCGACCTCGACTACGAACCACTGCCCCCGGTGATCGGGATCGACCGGGCGCTGGCCGAAGACGCCCCGCTGCTGTACCCCGACTGGGGCGGCAACGTGCTGACCGACTTCACCCTCGGCGACCAGGACTGCGAGGCGGCCATCGCGGGGGCCGCGCACGTGGTCGAGATGACGTTCGCGTTCGGCCGGGCCACGCCGTACCCGCTGGAGCCGCGCGGGATCGTCGCCGACTACGCCGACGGCGAGCTGACCGTGCGTACCTCGACGCAGGCCCCGCACCACGTACGCGAGCAGGCCGCCGACGCGCTCGGGCTCACGCACGACCGGGTACGCGTCGTGACCGGCGACGCGGGCGGCGGTTTCGGCGGGAAGGAGCACCTGTATCCGGACGAGGCGCTCATCTGCCTCGCCGCCATGCGCCTGGGCCGCCCGGTGAGCTGGACGGAGTCGCCCACCGACCGACTCGCCTCGACCCTGCCGTCGCGGGCCGCCGTGCACCGCGCCCGCCTGGCGCTCGACGCGGACGGACGCTTCGTCGCGCTGCACGCCGACGTCGTCGGCGACCTCGGCGGCCACCCGTCGAACGTCGGCATCTCACCGTTCGCGGTGACCGCCACCATGCTGCCCGGCCCCTACCGCTTCGACCGGGCCGGGGTACGGCTGCGCGCCGTCGTCACGACGACCACCCCGACCGGCTCCTACCGCGGCTTCGGCCAGCCCGAGGCCGCCTGGACCAGGGAGCGGCTGATCGACGAGGCGGCCCGGCGGCTCGGCGCCGACCCGGTGGAGCTGCGGCTGCGCAACATGCTCGGACCCGGCGAGCTCCCCTGTACGTCGCGGCTCGGGCAGTCGTACGACTCCGGCGACTACCCCCTCGCCCTGCGTACCCTGCGCGACCTGGTCACTCCCCCGGCCCGCGACGACGGGCGCCGGCGCGGCGTGGGCTACTCCTGCCACGTGGAGGGCACCGGGCTCGGCCCGTCGATGAGCATGAAGGCCATGGGCATGCTGGCCGGGGGCTTCGAGACCTCGATCGTGCGCATGGAGCAGGACGGCTCGGTCGTCGTCTCGGCGGGCGTGTCGGGGGTCGGGCAGGGCATCGAGACGGCGCTGTCCCAGATCGCGGCGGACCGGGTGGGGGTGCCGATCGACCGGGTACGCGTGGTGCTGGGCGACACCTCGGCCACGCCGTACTCCTCGATCGGGTCGATCGCCAGCCGTTCGCTCACCGTGGGCGGCGGCGCGCTGGCCCTGGCCGGGGACCGGCTGCGGGAGAAGATCGTGGCCCTCGCCGCCCACCGGCTCGAAGCGGCGCCGGCCGACCTGGAGATCGTGGACTCCGCCGTACGCGTCAAGGGGGATCCGCAGGCGTCACTGACGCTGCGGGAGATCGCCACGTCGGCATGGCGCGGCTGGGACCTGCCCGAGGGGGCCACACCCGGGCTGGAGGAGCGGGTCTCCTACGATCCGGCCGACATGACGTACGCCTATGGGGCGCACGCGGCGGCGGTCGCGGTCGACCCGGAGACCGGAGCGGTCGAGGTGGAGGGCTACTGGGCCGTCAACGACTCGGGGGTGCTGGTCAACCCGGCGATCGTGGAGGACCAGGTCCGCGGCGGGATCGCGCAGGGCATCGGCATGGCGCTGACGGAGGAGATCGTCTACACCGAGGAGGGACAGCCGGTCTCCGAGTACCTGCTGCCGACCACGCGTGAGGTCCCCGATATCCAGGTCGCGATGCTGGAGGTGCCCTCACCGCGTACGCCGGGCGGCATGAAGGGCGCCGGGGAGTCGGGGACGATCGGCCCGCCGGCGGCCATCGGCAACGCCATCGCCGCCGCCCTGCCGGAGATCGCCGGCCGTATCACCCAGACGCCGTTGACCCCGGCGGTCCTATGGGCTCTACTCTCTGGATGACCTATGCCCGATATGTCGCCCTCGGTGACAGCCAGACCGAGGGCCTCGGTGATGGCGACGACGTCCGGGGCCACCGCGGCTGGGCCGACCGGCTCGCCGAGCACCTGGCCGCGGCGAACCCCGACGCCCAGTACGCCAATCTGGGCGTACGCGGGCGCCTGGCCGGGCAGATCCGCGACGAGCAGCTCGGCCCGGCGCTGCGGCTGCGGCCCGACCTGGCCACGGTGATGGCCGGGATGAACGACATCATCAGGCCCGGCTTCGACGCCGCCTCGGTCGCCTCGGCGCTGGAGGAGATGTTCGAGCAGCTCACCGCGTCAGGCGCGTGCGTGGTGACCGTGACCTTCCCCGACATCGGCAAGATCGCTCCGCTGGCCCGGCGGCTGCTCCCCCGCGTGATCGACCTCAACGCCCGGATCCGGGCCGCCGGCGCCCGCCACGGTGTCCTCGTCGTCGACACCTTTCCGCACTCCTTCACCACCGACTCCAGGATGTGGACCAGCGACCGGCTGCACGCCAGCCCGCTGGGCCACGCCAGGATCGCCGCCGCCATCGCCCACGCGATCGGGCTGCCCGGCAGCGACGACACCTGGTCGGTCCCGCTCACGCCGGTGCCTCCACGTGCGGGCTGGCGGGTGGCGGGGGCGGAGGTGCGCTGGGTCGCCACCTTCGCCGGGCCGTGGATCTACCGGCGCCTGCGCGGCCGCTCCTCAGGCGACGGCCGCGTCGCCAAACGCCCCGAACTCGGCCCGGTCCCACTGCCACCGCGATAACCGGCCGCGGCCGACCCGGCCGGTCGGCGCGGCCGGTCGGGCTCATGCGTGGACGAGTAGCTCCGATACAGCGTCGGCCGTCTCGGGGTGGCGGGCCAGGAGGGCGCCCGCTTCGCCAGTGGATGGGCTGTCGGGGGCCTGCTGCCAGCCGCCGTCGCAGCCGAGCAGCGCGGCCACGGCGTCGGTCGCGGCCGGATGTCCGGCCAGCAGGTCGGTCACCGGCCCCGCCGGCGCCGGCACCACCGCGCCTGACGTCGCCGCCTTCGCCGACCAGGGCGGCGTCCACTGGTCCAGCGCGGACAGAGCGCCGGGGAACGTACGGCCTGCCTCCCGCACCAGTACGGGCACCAGCTCGCCGGCCTGCTCGCGCAGAGTCGTGATCAGACCGGGCAGCCACGGCAGCAGGACGGAGTCGGGCAACCGGCCGAAAGCCTTCGACATCAGCTCGACCACGAACGACGCCAGCGCGGGCGCCGGCTCCATCGCCTGCGCGAACCCGCTCATGTACTGCGGAAACGCCGGAACGACCAGCGGGTTGGCCAGCAGCTCGTCGCAGCGCTCCCGCAGCTCGGCCAGCGGCAGCGTGCCGAGCAGGTACTGGGCGGCCCACAGCAGGGCCACCTTGGCGGGCTGCTCCGGGTGCGACTGTCGTACCGCGATCTCCAGCTGAGCCCGCTCGCAGCCCAGCGCCAGCGCCAGGCTCTCCATGGAGAACAGGAACCCGAGCATGGCCGACACCTGACGGACCCCGGTGGCCTCGTCCACGAAGGCGGTCGGCAGCAGCGTGCAGTAATGCGCGAACCCCGCCGTGACGAACGCCCCGCACCAGGCCGGCAGCTCCGGCTCGGTCGCGCGGTAGTGGGCCAGCAGCCGCCTGATCCGGCGCAGCACCTCCGGCGCGTCGTCCACGGACCGCTCGGCGGCCAGCAGCTCCACGGCCCGGGCGCCGAGCTCGTCGGTGAACCGGCGGCTGCGCAGGTAGAGGATCGAGTCCTCGACGGCGGCGAGCGCGACGGCCGCGGTCGCCGTGGGCTCGTACACGCTGCGCCGCAGCCGCTGTTCGAGCACCTGCTCGACCGTGACGCCCTCATAGCCCAGCTCGATGATCGAGCGCTGGTGCTTGCCGATCGTCAGGTCCCAGCTCTCCTGGATCGCCCGCTCGCCCAGCCGCCGCGCGCCCATGATGGGCCGGACGGCGTCGTCGGGCAGCAGGTGGCGCAGGATCCACAGCAGGTCGGAGCAGGGCACCAGGTCCGGGTCGGCCTTGAGGTCCATGAGCGCCCGCTGCACCGTGCGCTTGCTCAGGTCGAGTCCCAGCGGCTCCAGCCGGTCGAACACGTCCTTGGCCAGCGGCGGCATGGCGTGGTAGCCCACCTGGCCGATCCGGTCGCCGCCGAGCAGGATCTCGCACAGGCGGCGCACGTCCCGGCGGCCCGGCACGGTGTCCTTCTCGATGCACGTGACCGCGGCGTCCTGGAAGTCGTACGGCGTGGGACGGCCCCGGTTGCGCAGGTTCGCGAGCAGGATGGCCGTCTCGAACACGGCGATGGCGTCGGCCGTGCTGGACTGGTAGCCGTTGCGCCGGGCCAGCCGGACGATGTCGACGGACCAGCCGAGCAGCTCGGCTTCGTCGAGGCCGTCCAGGACCGGCGGCTTGCCCAGGAACCCGGACAGCCGGTCGGTGACCGGTTCCGGCGCGGCGGGCACCACCGGCTTCGGCGGCTTCCTGCTCGTCTTCTTGCCGGCCTTCTGGCCCGCGAGCTGGTACGGCTTGACGCCGCCGCGCTGCAACGCCTTGTCCCAGGTGGCCGCGGCGATCGAGACCGAGCCGGAGGCCAGGCCGAACTGGGCCTCGATGGCGGAGTGGCTCGACGGGATGAGCCCGTACAGCCAGTGCGTGGCCGTGCGGGGGCTGATCTCGAAGGGCGCGTCCGACGCCAGCCCGAACTGCTCCACCCGGCTGGCCGCGTGGAACGCGCCGCAGACGTACAGGCACTCGGCCGGGTCGGCGCCCGTCGCGGCGAGGTGTTCGCGCATCCGCGTCCACATGTGGCGCTCGCGGTCCTCGTCACGGTCCGTCCGCTGGTCCCCCTCGGGGCGCAGGCGCCGGAACAGGCTGCCGATCAGGACCATGACCTGCCGGTACGACTCGTAGTCCGCGCCGGACAGCGGCTGCTCGACGTACTGGTCCCACCACTCCGACCAGTGGCGGACCTTGCCGTGGTGCAGCAGGTGCTCTTCCAGCTCGGCGAAGCGGGGCCGCAGGTCGCCGATCTCGACGCCCACGGCGTCGCCGTGCAGGCCCGCGTCCTCTTCTCCGCCCTGCTTGGCCTCGGCCGGTTCGCGGGGCAGCCACTGGAAGACGTGGTCCGACGAGCGGTCCACCAGCACCAGCTCGACGCCCGGCGTCTCCAGCGCGTACGAGATGGCCTGGTATTCAGCCGACGCCTCCGTGATGGGCGCCACCACGCTGAGCGGCTCCCAGTTCGGCGGGAAGCCGTCGACGTCCGTGGCGAACGCCTGCAACGCCACCGGCAGGCGGCAGTTGCGCAGCTCGTCGAGCAGCGGCCGCAGGTCCTCGCACAGCTCCAGATAGACGACCTTGGGCTGCTTCTCGCGCAGGCGCCGCACCATGGCCAGCGCCGAGGCCGGCGAGTGGTGGCACACCGGGAAGATCTCGAGTTCCTCGCTCAGCGCCCGGTCGACGTCGTCGACCAGGCCCGACAGGATCCCGGCCAGGGTGTCCGGCTCGCCGGCGAACGCGGTGGCGGCGTCCAGCAACTGCTCGCGGAGTGCGCCGAACGGGCTCATGAGAGCGTCTTGATGGCCTGGCGGCCACCTTCGAGGAAGTCCGTCCACGGCCCGCCGTCCTTCTTGCTGCGGGGTTCGACGATGCCGTGCCAGTACTTGTTCAGGATGGCCAGGTCCTCCGGTTGACGGCGGGCCAGCGAGCCCACCAGCGAGCCGCCGAGCGTCTCCGCCCGCAGCGTGCGGTCGCCGAAGAACTGGCTGTGCAGGATGGCGTCTTCGAGCACGCCGATCTGCTCGGCCGTGGACAGCGCCGATTCGAGCTTGTCGTCGTCGCTCTTGGCCGACGCCGCCGCGGTCCGCAGGTCGGCGAAGCTCTGCAGCAGGATGTCGAGCAGCGTGGGCGGCAGCTCCAGCTCTATGCGGTGCCGGCGCAGCAGCTCCGTGGTACGGAACCGGACGATCTCCGCCTCGCTGGTCTTGCTCGTCACCACCGGGATGCGGACGAAGTTGAAGCGCCGCTTCAGCGCCGACGACAGGTCGTTGACGCCCCGGTCCCGGCTGTTGGCCGTGGCGATGATCGAGAACCCGGGCTGGGCGAACACGATGTTGTCGTCTTCGAGCTCGGGGATGGAGACGTACTTCTCGGACAGGATGGAGATCAGGGCGTCCTGGACGTCACTGGTCGACCTGGTCAGCTCCTCGAAGCGGCCGATCACGCCCCGCTCCATCGCCGTCATGATGGGCGACGGGATCATCGACTGCCGCGACTGCCCCTTGGCGATCACCATGGAGACGTTCCACGAGTACTTGATGTGGTCTTCCGTGGTGCCGGCCGTCCCCTGGACGACCAGGGTGGAGTTGCGGCTGATCGCGGCCGAGAGCAGCTCGGCGAGCCAGCTCTTGCCGGTGCCCGGGTCGCCGATCAGCAGCAGGCCGCGGTCGGAGGCCAGCGTCACGATGCTGCGCTCGACGAAGCTGCGGTCACCGAACCACTTCTGCGGGATCTCGCGGTCGAGCCCGTCCGAGCGCTCGGAGCCGAGCACGAACAGGCGGACCATCCGGGGGCTGAGCCGCCACGAGAACGGCTTGGGGCCGTCGTCCACGGACTCCAGCCAGTCGAGCTCTTCGGCGTACTTGACCTCGGCGGGGGCACGCAGTATCTCGGTCATTCGCGGGTCTCCTAGGTGAGGAAGTTCTTGAGCTCGAGCACGAGTTTGCGGATGTGGCCAGAGATCACGGGGGTGCCCAGGTCCTTCAGCTTTTCGCGGAACCACTGGTCCACGCTGGCGTACCCCGAGCTGTTCACGGAGCCGACCGGGATGAACTTCACCCCTGAGCGGTGCAGCGACGTGAAGTCGTCGATCAGCGACCGGTTGTCGTAGAAGTCGGAGATCCACACCATCACGGTGTTGCGCGGGTCGACGATCTTCGGCCGGGCCAGGGCCATCGCGACGGTACCGTCCGTGCCGCCGCCGAGCGTCGTCCGCAGCAGCACCTCGAACGGGTCCTTCACCCACGGTGTCAGGTCGAGCGCGCGGGTGTCGTAGGCGACCAGGTGCACGTCCACCTTGGGCAGCCCGGCGAAGATCGAGGCCAGGATGGTGCAGTTCACCATCGCGTCGACCATCGAGCCGGACTGGTCCACCACCACGATCAGCCGAGCCGGAGTGGTCCGCCTGGCCGTGTGCTTGTAGAACAGGCGGTCCACGTACAGCCGCTCGTCCTCCGGGCTCCAGTTGGTGAGGTTCTTCCAGATCGTCCGTTCGATGTCGAGGTTGCGGAACACCCGCTTCGGCGGCACCGACCGGTCGATCTTGCCGACGCTGGTCTTCTCGACCTGCGTACGCAGCACCTCGGCGACCTCGTCGACGAACCGGCGGATCAGCGCCTTGGCGTTGGCCAGCGCGACCCCGGACAGGTTGTCCTTGTCGCGCAGGAGCTGCTCGATGAGCGACATGCTGGGGGTGAGCTGGGCGGCCAGGGAGGAGTTGGACAGCACCTCACGCAGCCGCATGCGGCGGACCAGGTCGCCTTCCAACTCGGCCAAGACCTTGTTCAGCTCGGCGTCGTCGATTCCGCGACCGCCACCGCCGGTGCCGAGCCCGCGGCCGCCGCCGGATCCCTCGCCCTGCTCTCCCTCGCCCTGCCCGTTGCCGCCACCCGCGCACGCCTTCTTGAACCACCCGGCGTCCTTCTGCCAGGCGGCGAGCTGAGCGGCCGAGACGTCGCCCGTCCCGGTGGCGAAGACGCTGAGCAGGAGCTTGGAGATCAGGGCGGCCCTGCGCACCTGCTCGCCGGAGTCCTCGTTGTCAGGGTCGAGCAGGCCGTCGAACTCGGCGCCCAGATCGGGGAAGCGCTGGACGAGGTTGTCCACCGACACCGACGGGTCCAGCAGGGCGGTCGGCAGGCCGAGGTCGTCGACGATGGCCACGCTGGCCGACTCCAGGGCGGGCTGCTCCTCGGTGTTGAACACCCGGGCCAGCAGGCGCCAGTACAGCACCTGGCGTCTGTTCTCGTGATCGGTCATTTCCGGAGCAACCGTCCCGCCCGCTCGCGCAGTACGGCCACCGCGTCGCCGTTCCTGGCCTCGGCCTTGGCGATCTTGGGATCCGTGGGACCCTGCGCCCAGTCGCCGGTGTGCGTGGTGACCGGCTTCTTCTTGACCGTCCCCTGGACCGCGAGCGGCTGGAGCAGCCACCGGCCGGCGTCCCAGCGCACCAGCCCGATGCACGACTCGGAGCCGCGCACGATCTCGGGGGTGAGCGGGCCGCACGACGGCAGCCGGCCGGTGTCCACCGTGATCGTCGTGCCGTCGAGGTCGAACACCATCTCATCGCCCTTGGGCACGGCGTAGCCCTCGACCAGCACCGGCTCGGCGACGCGCACCGGGTGGCGGTCCAGCGGCGGCACCGCGGGGGCCAGCGCGCTCCCCAACTGGACCCTCGCCGTGGTGAACGGGTCCGCGGGCTCGCCCGCCGTGGCCCGGTCGTCGTGCCACACCAGGTCGCCGCTGCCGAGCAGCGGCATGTCCTTGATGTCCAGGCTGCGGCGCTCCGCCAGTGCGTTGAGCAACACCGGGACCCCCGTCAGCAGCCGCCACACGGCCGTGCCGACGATCGTGTCCACCTTCGTGGCGGCGACGCTCGTACGCACCAGGCGGCACTGACCGCCGTCGGCGGGCTCCAGGATCGCGTGGACCTGCGCCTGCACGGCGGTGGCGTGCTCGTGCACGTCCACGCCGAGCACCAGCAGCCGCCCGGAGACCGGCTCGCCGGAGCCCGCGGGCAGGCCACCCGCCTGTGTGAGCACCAGTGCCCGCGCCCACAGGTCGGCCCAGCGCCGTGCGGGCACGGTCTCCATCGTCGCGACCGGGCACGACGCGCGCAGCTCCGCCGCCAAGCCGTCGAGCAGCACGGCCAGCCGGCGCAGCCGCGGCTCCGCCAGCAGCGCCTCCATCGTCTGGTCGACGGCGGAGACGAGGTCGTGGTCGACGCCCCGCCAGCCGGTGATCGCCAGTTCGTTGAGCCAGGAACGGCACCCGCTGAGCAGATTGTCGGTCCTGGCCGCCGCCGACGGCTCCGCCCAGGAGGCCCGCTCCCGGCCCAGCGCCGAGTCGAGCCGTTCCATCAGGGCGTCGTGTACCGCGCCGAGCAGCGCGGTGCGCCCGCCGGCCAGCGCGATGACGTGCTCTTCCGAGACCGAGCCCGCGGCGACCTTCCCCGCCGCCTCCCCCACCCGGTCACCGAGCGGCGTGGCCGCCACCGCGCCGGCCAGGGCGGTCAGCGCCGAGGCGCGATCCTCGCCGAGCCGGGCGAAGCCGTTCGTCAGCGCCTCGTCGAAGCCCGTCACCAGGTCGAGCGCCTCGCCGACGCCCGGCAGGGGCTCGTCGAGAAGCGCGGCAAGTCGAACGCTCAGCATCAGCCCACCGCCCCTGTGGCGGGGAACCAGTGCAGCTCGGCGATGGGCTCGGTGGTCACAGGCAACTCCAGGTAGGCCAGGTGGCGCAGGAACCGGCTGAACACCGCGGCTCCCTGCGTGCGCTCGACACCACCCCGCAGGCTGTTCGCCAGGTCGTCGCCCTCGGCGAGCTCCACCCGCAGGTAGCCGGCGACCTGGTCGACGCCGTACTGCAGCACGGCCTGATCGACAAGGGCCCGCAAGTGGTTGCACATGTAGCTGGACAGCCCGCCGCACGGCCGGTTGTTGTTCGTGCTGCAGTTGTACGTATGGGTCCCGGCGGTGATCGACGAGACGTACACCCGCTCGATGTCCGAGCCGCTCGACACGACTCCCTGCAGCCGCCCGTCGGCCATCTCGACGAAGGGGACCTTCGCCAGCTTGCGCGGGCGAACGGGGGGAACCACCCGTGCCACGCTGCGCTGCTCCCACGCGGTTCGGTCCGCGGTCACGCCTTTTCGACCTCCAGCCCAGCGGCTCGCGGGCACCAGCCGGTGCGGCGGCACCCGTGCGAACGGCCGATCAGTGATCGCGTAATTTACCCCATTACCGGCAGAGTCAGGGTGCACTTAAATCATCTCGAACTCGGTCATCATCGCCATGTCCTCGTGCTCGAGGTTGTGGCAGTGCATCAGGTAGCGCCCTCGGTAGCCCTCGAAACGGACCAGGACGTCCACCACCTCGTACGGGCGCACGTCCACGGTGTCCTTCAAACCCGCGTCGGTCAGCGCGGGTGGCCTGCCGTTGCGCGAGAGCACCTGGAAGGCGGCCAGGTGGAGATGCACCGGATGATGGAAGTCGCTGGTGAGCCGCCAGACCTCGGTGGTGCCCAGGCGCGGCCTGGCCAGCGGGCGGCCGGGCCGGAACGGCTGCCCGTTGATCGTCCAGGAGCCCGCTCCGCCCTGACCCGTGCGGCGGAAGTCGAAGGCGCGCGTGGCGACGGCCGCCGCGACCGGTTCCACGCGGGACAGTCGTTTCGGGATCGCACTGTCGTCAGCCGCCCTACGCCGCACGCGGAACCGCATCACGTCGCCCGCGGCGCCCACGCCCAGGGTGTTGACCATGGTCACCTCGGTGCCGATGGGGTAGGCGGAGAAGTCCACGATCACGTCGAAGCGTTCCCCCGGAGCGATCGTGATCGCGTCGTGGGCGATGGGAGCGGCCAGCAGCCCCTGATCGCTGCCGACCTGGACGAACCGGCCACCGGGCGTCAACCGCAACCGGTAGCGGCGGGCGTTGGAGGCGTTGAGCAGTCGCAGCCGGTATCTGGCCGCGTCGACGTCGAGGAAAGGCCAGGGGGCGCCGTTGACCAGGATGACATCGCCCTCGACTCCTTCCATGAAGTCGTCCTCCACCCCAGGACGCGCCAGCAGGCTCGGATCCAGTGACGGATAACGGAATGAGCCGTCCTCCTCGAAGGCTCGATCGCAGATCATCACCGGGACATCCCGTCCCCCCTTCGGCAGCGGCAGCGCGTCGTCCTCGTCGTCACGGACCAGCAGGAAGCCGGCCAGGCCACGCCATACCTGCGGTGCGGTGAAGTCCATCCGGTGGTCGTGGTACCAGAGCGTGGCCGCCCGCTGCTCCAGCGGATATACGTAGTCCTTGGCCCCTCGGTGAAGGGTCCACCGCGACAGGTCATGATGCGCACTGTGCGCCGGGCGAAATGCCCGCTCTGCCGCCACCACCAGGTCGGTGGGGTAGCCGTCGGAGTCCGGCGGGTTGACCCCTCCGTGCAGGTGCGTCGAGGTGGGCACGGGCAGCTCGTTGCGGACCCGGATGACGGTACGGTCACCGCGCCGCAGCTCGAAGGTCGGCCCGGGAAATATCCCGTCATATCCCCACACCTCCGTCGTCGTGCCGGGGATGATCTCCACCTTGGCCGCCCGCTGGACGACCTCGTAGTGCCCCGGTCGTACCGGAACGGCCGTCTTCGGGATCGGCAGCGGCACGGCGAACCGCGCGGGCAGCGGCCTCGCGCTCGTCAGGCCCTCACCGGCGACCTCCGCCATCCGCGTGCCGCACCCGGCGACCACGAGCCCGGCGCCACCCAGCAGCCCGAGGAAGCCACGGCGGGAGGTCACCGCGTCACCCGCCACACCAGGACGGTCAGTACGGTCGTCGCGCCGAAGACGGCCATGCCGAGCGGAAAGTGCACCGCAAGAACGCGGTCCTGCCCCATCGCGACCTGGAGTGTCTCGGCGGCCACGAGCACGACGGCGGCCCAGGAGGGCCAGGCCGGTCCACGACCCGGCCGCCACAGGAGGATCGAGGCCACCAACTGAAGGTAGAGCACGACGTGGGTGAACCCGGCGTTGTCGCGGTGCAGGCCGAGCATGTCCACATCGCCGGTGACGAACAGCCCGGCCAGGGTCGCCTGCCCGAGCACACCGAGCAGGTGCAGCACGGCGGCCGACCGCAGCGACCAGACGATCCAGGCGGGCGCACGACTACGGCCGGCTTCCGCCGGACCAGGTGAGACGTTCATGGCCGCCATGCTGACGCGCCAGGACCGGAGAATCGTCAGACCAGGGTCTACGCTTCGCCGTACATCCCAGGACGTACGACACGGCGAAAACAGGGCGCGAGTCAGACCGGGGACGCACGCGAGAACTCATACCCTGGCAGGTCGGCACGGCCGATCCCGTGGCCTAACGTTTCAGGCGTGACCCCCAGGAGGACCGACGCGCTGCTCGCCATGGCCATCCTGTGTCTGGGCGTCGTCGGCACCTACGCGAGACTGTCCAGCTCGGGTCTGACGGAGCGAGACCTGGACCCGTTCGGCCTCACGCTGATCACGGTGTCGTCGCTGGCACTCGCCTGGCGGCGCAGCGCTCCCGTCCCGGTCGGGATGCTCGCGGTCGGGTGTGGCATCGCCTATTACGGTGCGCTCTATCCGGGAGTCTTCGCCGCCGCCCCCTCTCTGATCACGATCTACACGGCCGCCGCGCTCGGACGGCGGCATCTGGCCATCGTGCTGGCAACAGCGTTGGCGGTGGGTGTGGGCATCTTCGTCGCGCTGGCCGACAAGGATCCCGAGCCCGGTGGCCTCAGCCTGCTCAGTGGCTGGCTGGTGGCGATGGTGGTGGTGGGCGAGGTGATGAAGAACCGCCGCGCCTACCTGAGCGAGGTCGAGCGACGGGCGATCGAGGCCGAACGCACCAAGGAGGAGGCGGCCCTGCGCAGGGCCGGCGAGGAACGGTTGTGGATCGCCCAAGAACTCCATGACACGCTCACCCACACCATCTCCGTCATCAATGTCCAGACCTCGGTCGCCTTACAGGCGCTGGAACGCGACCCGGCGCTGACCCGCCGCGCACTGGTCGCGGTCAAAGAGTCAGGGCACGAAGCGATGCGGGAGTTGCGCGCCACGCTGGGCGTGTTGCGCCAGGCCGACCTCGATGGCCCAGAGGTGGGGCTGGCCAGGCTGCCCCGGCTGGTGGACAGGGCCGAAGCGGCCGGGCTGCCGGTGAAGACCGTCGTCATCGGCCCGCGCGGGGAGCTGGCCCCTGAGGTCGACAGGGCCGCCTACCGCATCGCGCAGGAGGCCTTCACCAACGTCCTTCGGCACGCCGGGGCCGCTTCCATCATGCTGACGATCGAATACGGGGCTGAGAAGATCGTGCTCAGCGTCGAGGACAACGGGGAGACGGATGCGAGCACGGCCGAGCACGGCATGGGGTTGATCGGCATGCGCGAGCGCGCGGTCGCCCTCGGCGGCTCCCTCACCGCCGGGCCGGGCGCGCGGGGCGGCTTCACCGTACGAGCCGAGCTACCGACGGGGATCCTGCCGTGATCCGCGTGCTCCTGGCCGACGACCAGCCGCTGATCCGCGCCGGTTTCAAGGCGCTGCTGGAGATGACCGACGACATCTCCGTCGTCGGCGAGGCCGGCAACGGCGGCGAGGCCGTCGAGCTGTGCCGCGCTCTGCTGCCGGACGTGGTGCTGCTGGACGTCAGGATGCCGCTGCTCGACGGCATCCAGGCCACCAGAAGGATCGGCGCCGACACCGAACTCGATGCGGTGCGCGTGGTGATCCTGACCAACTACGCCCTCGACGAGTACGTCTTCGCCGCGTTGCGCGCGGGGGCCAGCGGCTTCCTGGTCAAGGACATCGAACCGGCCGACCTCCTGCAGTCGGTACGCGTGGTGGCCCAGGGCGATGCGCTGCTCTCCCCCGCGATCACCAGACGGCTGATCGAAGAGTACGTCTCCACCCCGCCCAGACCGGTGCCGGGACCTGGCCTGGACCGGCTGACCGACCGGGAGCGCGAGGTCCTGTCCCTGGTCGCGACCGGGATGTCCAATGAGGAGATCGCCGGCCACCTGACGATCAGCCACGCCACGGCCAAGACCCACGTGAGCAGGACGATGACCAAACTGGGCGCTCGCGACCGCGCGCAGTTGGTCGTCCACGCCTACGAGTCCGGACTGGTCACCCCAGGAGGCCCCGGCCCTGATCGCAGGGGGTAGATCACCACCATGCTCTTCAGCGCGGACACCCGCGACGTCGTGGCGCCCTATCTTCCTGCTCCTCGGCGCTGAGCGGGCTGCGTGTCCGGGAGTGGGTCATCGCCGGATCTCCTCATGATCACCGCCCTTCCGGTCTCTACCCCAGATGAACCGCGGTGGTCCTCAGTTGCGGGTCGGCGGCGATCTCGGCTTCGGTGAAGCGCTCGGTGACCCACTGGCCGCGCGAGAACAGGACCGTCTGGTCGGTGTGGTGGGGCGAGGCGGGGTTGGCGGAGAGGGAGTAGGTCAGGATGGTGCGGGTACGGGGGCCGTCCGGAGTGAGCTCGACGGCCATCATGAAGCTGGACCCGGTGTCCACCTCCGGGTAGCGCCCGTCCGTGCCGAGCTCGCCGCGCATGCGCACCCTGTCGAAGCAGCCCTCCCCCTCGGTGCAGCCGGGAAGCGGGATCGAGGAGTAGCGCTGCGCCTGGCCCGGGGTGAGCGTCAGGGCGATGCGGTTGGTCTGGAAGTAGAGCACGGCATCGGCCAGGGACTGCCACACCTCCGGGGCGTCGTGCTTGAGTCCCCGAGGGGTGGTCAGCGGATGTGCGGAATCGAACGGCACCCGCCACGGACTGAAAACGGGCTCTCCCGCCTTGTGGGGACCCATCAGCCGGGTGAAGAACTCCCGCCACAAGATCGCCCCCTGGCCGTCCAGGGTGGCGCGCCCGTCCCACTTCCGCAGCGTCGCGCAGGCCTCGCGCACGTTCACCCGCTTACCGTCGGACGAGGTCAACTCGGGGTGGGTACGGCACAGCGTCAGCAGGTCCGAACGCATGAGCTCGAAGCTGTAGTTGCGCTTGGTGTGCGCGGTGGCCTGCAGCGTTTTCAGGGTGAAGCCGGGCGCGCCGAGCCCGTCGGCGCCGGACAGCCGCTGGGCGATCATGTCCAGGCTGACCCGGGGGCGCGGCTCCACGTCGGTGCGCGCCTCGCCCCACGCGTGCTGGTAGCCGGTCAGCGGCTGCGACGGGTTCGTCATCCAGAAGGTGTTGTTGGAGTTGGCCACGTAGTCGGCCCGGGTCAGCCTGGGCTGGCTGCCCGGACCGAAGATGCCGGGCACGACGGCGTCGGGGTCCTTGCCCCACAGGCACGCGGAGGTCGAGCCGTCCAGGACGTACGCGTCCAGCCCCGGAATGGGCGAGGGTTTTTCGCAGCGGCGCGCCTTCGCGTCGGTGACGTGGGGGACGACCGAGGCGTCGGCGAAGTAGGCGGTGCCGCCGATGTCGGTGGCGAGCGTGTGGACGAATGCCAGGCCCTGATAGGTGCTCTGGGCCGCGCGTAGCTGGGTGAGGTTCCCCGCTCTGCCCATCGCCAGCCACTCGTCGGCCGCGCGCAGGTTGGCGGCGTTGGCGTCGGCCAGCGCGTAGGCGAGCTTGTCGGTGTGCCCGGCGGCGAGCACCGGGCCGTAGCGCGAGGTGTAGAGCGTGTGGCTGCTCGTGGTGCCGTCCGGCAGGGCGACCTCCACCTCCTGGCGGCCCACCGGCTCCGCGTGGCCGTCCACCAGGTAGCTGGTCCGGTCGCCCGCGAGCTTCAGCTGGTAGACGGTGAAGCGCTGGGCGTGGGAGACGGTGTGGGTCCAGGCCACGTTCGCGTTGTGGCCGATCTGGATGACCGGCGTGCCGTACAGGCTGCCGCCGGAGACGTCGAGCACGCCGGGGATGGTGAGCTGCACCTGGTAGAAGCGGCGGATCCCGTTCCACGGGAAGTGCGGGTCGGCCAGCACCATGCCATGGCCGTCGCGCGTCGCCTGGCGGCCCAGCGCCCAGCCGTTGCTGCCCGCGGTGGGCCTCTTGGCCGGGCCGTCGGCCTCGGGCTCGGGCTCGGCGATCCCGGTGATGGCCTCCTTGAGCGCGGAGCTTCCGACCATGCGGTTGAGGTCGAGCAGGTTGTTCCAGATGTCCATGGCGGTGACGGGACCGACCCAGGCCTTGCCCCGGCAGGTGGGATCGGGCAGGTTCGCCACGCCGGTGTCCTGGAGGTAGCGGTTGTATCCCGCGACATAGCCGTCGACCAGGCGGCGCAGCTCGTCGCTCGGCCCCACCGGTGCGGGCCGGGCCAGCAACCGCCGTACGACGCCCGAGCCCGCGACGCTCTTGTAGTAGACGTCGCTGGCGAGGTTGCCGACCGGGCTGACCGGGTCGTCGGACATGGCCGCGGCGCCGAAGTACCGGGATCGCTCACCCCGCAGCGTCACCGCCCACGAGGCCAGTACGCACAGGTTGTCCTGCGCGAAGGCGTAGCCGTACCCGAATCCGAGGCCGCCGTAGTCCTTGGCGGAGATGTGCGGGATGCCGTACTCGGTGCGCCGGATCGTGGCGGAGTAGCGCGCGTCGCCGGCCGCGGCGGGCGCGCTCGTGCGTACGACCACCACGGCGGAGGCGAGCAGGACCAGCGCGATCAGCACGACCAGTCGCGGTCTGAGCTTCATGGGGCTCCTATTCGAAACGGGCGTTGTCCGGCGCGGTCAACTGCCTGAGCAGCGGCATGCCCATGAGAATCACCAGCAGGGACGCGGCGAGACCGCCGCCGACGGTCGCGAAGTAGACAGGCCCGGGCATCGCCAGGGAGGCGCCCTTCATCGCGAGCTGGTCGATGAGCGGCTCGGCCACGCCGAACCCGGCGCCGGCGGCGAGCACGGCGGACAGGACGAGCGGCAGCGCGGACTCCAGCAGCACCACCCCGGCAAGGGTGCGGGTGGGCGTACCGGCCAGTCGCAGCAGGGTGAACGGCTGCCTGCGCTCCACCAGCCCGCCGCCGACCGCCACCACGAGGCTGCAGCCGCCGACGATCAGGGTCAGCGCGACGATGGCCAGCGCGATGTTCTCGCCCTGGGTGTACAGGGTCGCTCTGGCCTGGGCGACCTCGGCGAAGGTCATCGGGGCTTCGGCGGTGTGGGCCGCCAGCAGCGTGCGGATCCGCTCCACCGTCGCCGTGTCGGTCGTGCTGATCAGAATCGACTCCAGGTCGAGGCCGGTAGTGACGGAGACGGATTCGCTGGCGGGCCCCGCGAGGGGAAGGATCTTGTCGATGGTGAGCGGGTTGTCGACGTTGACCACGCGGTAGAAGGTTCCGGCCACGGCGTGCGCGGTCGACGGGCACCTCCCGAGCACGGGGAAGCGGGCCAGGCTCGCGCATTCGACGACGGTCACCGCGGGCGGTGAGTCGTCAGCGGGCATGGGGATGCTCTCCTGGTCCGCCCTGGCGTAGATGGGCAGCACGTCCACGCCCGGGAAGCGGTGCAGGCGGGCGAGCAGGTCCGCCTGCACCCGCTGGGACAGGCCCGTGACGCCGGGCCGGGCGAACTGGGCGCGCAGCACGTGGTTCAGCGCGCCGTCGGCCACGGCCTGCTGGCCGGCCAGCACCGCGGGCACGAGACCCGCCATCGTCGTGCCGATGAACACCGCCAGTACGAGCCCGCTCACCGCGCGGAAGGCGGCCTTGGGGTCCGCGGCCATCCGCTGCGCGGCCAGCAGCGTCGCCGCGCAGCGGGTCCGCCCGGCGGCCAGGCGCGCGACCCGCATCGTCAGCCAGGGCCCGGCCAGGACCAGCCCGACCATGATCAGAGCAAGGCCCGCACCGGCCAGCAAGGCGTCGGGCTCCTTGACGTTCCGGAACACCGGGCCCGCGAACAGCCCCAGCCCGGCCAGCAGCGGGATCACCCGCCACGCCCGCGGCGGGGGCGGCACGGCCTTCCTGGCCACGCCGAGCGGTGAGATCCGCACCCGGCGCAGCGACCACAGCGCGGCGAACGCCGCGACGACCGGCACGCAGACGAGCACGGCCACGTACTGCCAGGGCTGCGGGGCGATCAGGTCAGGGAAGAAGCGGGCACCGGTGATCCGCGCCCCGGCCAGCGCGGGCCGTACCACCTGGAAGAGCGCGAGGCCGGCCAGCGCGCCGAGCAGCGCGCCAAGGGCGGCGTCCACCGCGGCGAGCACGTTGACCTGCCGGGAGGTGGCCCCCACCAGCCGGATCGCCGCCAGGCGCGTCTCACGCCGCGCGGCCGCCAGCCGGGTGGCGGTGCCCACCAGCACCAGCAGCGGGACGACCAGCCCGATGGCGGCGACGACGAACCCGAACTGGTAGATGTCGGCGTTGTCGTTGACCGCGAGCTCGGTGGACACCGTGTCGACCTGCTGGGCGCCGGGCATCGCAGCGACCTGCGGCGGCGTCAGCCCCACCACGATGGCCAGCTCGTCGGGCCCGGACAACGCGGCCTGGCCGATCAACCCGGCGCGAGTGCCGGGGAAGCGGTCGGCGAGCTGCTCGCGCGGCGCCGAGTCCAGCAGCCTGGCCAGCGCGGGCGAGGCGTAGTACTGGCCGGGGCCGGGCATGCGGGACAGGCCGGGGATGATCGGTGCCCGGGTGCCGAGCGCGGCGGCGTCCAGCCTTTTGATCAGCCGGCCCGCGTAGTAGTCCTCGTGGCGGTTCCACAGCGCGCCGTCATTGGTGGCATCCAGCGCCCAGCCATTGGGTGCGGAACCGCGCGTGCACTCCCAGCACAGGCGGTCATTGGTGGCCTGGAAGGCGTTGAAGAGCGACAGCGTGGCCAGCAGCACCGCGACGCCGACGGCCACCCCGGCGACGATCAGCGCCAGCCTGGCCGCCACCTCCCTGCCGCCGCGCAGCGACAACCGCAGGCCCAGCGGGATCATCGGACGATCCCGCTCGCGTACGGGTCGGTGACCCGGCCGTCACGCACGACGACCTCCCGGTCGGCGCAGGCGGCCACCCGGGCATCGTGGGTCACCACGATCACAGTGGTGCCTTCCTCGCGGGCCAGGCCCACCAGCAGCTCCATCACGAGCTCACCGGTGAGCGAGTCGAGCGCGCCGGTCGGCTCGTCGGCGAAAACGACCCGCGGCCCGGTCACCAGCGCTCTGGCGATGGCCACCCGCTGCGCCTGCCCGCCGGACAGCTCCCCGGTACGCCGGCCGCCGAAGTCGGCCAGCTCCAGCCGCTCCAGCCAGGAGGCGGCCCGCGCGTAGGCACGCTTGCGCCTGGTACGGCCGAGCAGCAGCGGCAACGCCACGTTGTCGGCCACGGTCAGCTCCGGCACGAGCTGGCCGAACTGGAAGACGAAGCCGAAGGCGGTGCGCCGCAGCTCGCTGCGGCGGCGGTCGTTCAGCGTGTCCAGCCGCCGCCCGTCGAACCACACCTCGCCGCTGTCCGGGGTGAAGATCCCGGCCAGGCAGTGCAGCAGCGTCGACTTACCCGAACCGCTGGGTCCCATGACGGCCAGCACCTCGCCCGCGGTCACCGACAGGCTCGCCTCCCGCAGCGCGGGCGTGTTGCCATAGGAGCGGCTGACCGCCTCGGCCCGCAGCAGCGCGTTGACGATCATCGCTCGCGCACCGCCTCCGCCAGCGCCCCCAGCCGAGCCTGGGTGACATCGATCCACCGCAGGTCGGCCTCAAGGCGGAACAGGCCGTGATCGGCCAGGAGCGTGTCAACCAGGTTGCCCGCGCGCTTGACCTCGGTGAGCTCCCGCATGCGTCCTAGATGCGTCGCACGCTGGGCATCGAGGTAACCCGCCGCGTCGCGCCCCAGCATCAGCGCCAGCACGACCTTGGTGAACAGCACCGTGTGCAGGTACGGCTCGGCCGCGACCGGCTCGGCCAGCCACGCCTCGACCTCGTCCTTGCCCACGGGGGTGATGGCGTAGCGCTTGCGGTCGGGCCCGTCGCCCGGCTCGCTCTGCCCGGCGGTGACCTTGCCGTCTCTGGCCAGGCGGCCGAGCGTGGAATAGACCTGGCCGAAGGGCAGAGGCTTGCCCCGGCTGAAGAAGGCGTCGTAGTCGCGTTTCAGGTCGTATCCGTGGCTCGGCTCCCGTTCCAGCAGGCCGAGTAGTGCGAGGGGGACACTCATGCCAGACGACTATACCCTGAGAGTATATACGCCGGAGGTAGGCTCAGCCGATCAGTCCGCGAGCGCCTGCCGTCGGCGGATGTCGAGCGTCTCGGTGACCCGGGCCGCGTCTCGCGGATAGGCGACGTACAGGATCGACAGCAGCAGGCCGTTGACCAGCATCAGCACGACCAGCAGCCAGAGGAACACGCCCTGGATGCCGAGCGTCGCCGCGAGCGTGCCGGCCAGCAGCGAGAACGCCGCCCACGCGATCGTCTCGAACACCGTCAGCCAGATCGCGTACGCCTGACCGCGCAGCTCGGGCAGCACGATGGCGGTGGAGTTGTCGATGCCCCGCTCCGTGACGAGGAACTGGACCCCGAAGATGGCGATCAGCAGATGTCCTGACAGAAGCCGGCTCACCATCATCACGGCGTAGCTGGGGATGCGGAACAGCCCGATGACCGAGCCGACGGTGACCCTCGTCTTCGGCCGGTCCTCACTCGCGAGGTCGGCGAGCTGCTTCTCGGCGGCCCCGATGCCCGGATCCTTGAAGAACGCGACAACGAGAAGACCGGCGACCATGCAGACGGCGCCCAGCGTCCACACAGCATTTAACCCCGGCGCGACAGGGGGCTCGGCTATCGCGCGGTGGCCGTCCGCGTCTGCTTCTTACGGGCGCGGTAGGCCGCCGCCTTGATCTTGTTGCCACACGACTCCATGCCGCACCACTCGCGGCGTCCCCCACGGGACCGATCGATGAAGATCTTGGTGCATTCGGGGTTGGCGCACTCCTTCATGAGCGGCACGTCCGGCCCGGTGAGCAGTTCGATGGCGTGCCTCGCCACGGTGGACAGCGCCTGCGCCGGGGTCGCCTCGGTCCACCGCCCCTCGGCGGCGAGCTGCGGGATCGCGCACGGAGTACGCGCCGCCTCGTTCACCAGCGCGAGCGCCCCGCCGTCGTACCCGTCGCCCGCGAGCCGGGCGGTCACCAGCGCGTAGATCGCCTCCCGCACCGCCACCGCCTGGACGACGTCGCCCTCCTGGCAGGCGGTGACGGTGTCGACGACGCCGGACTCCACGTACCAGGCGTCGAGCCGAGCAGGCCCGTCGAGCGTCTCGAAGGGCGCCGTGCGACGGGCGCGGAGCGTGCAGGCCAGGTCGAGCGCGGGGTTGCCACACAGGAAAACATGTCTCACATCACCAGTTTGACGGGTGACTATGACGCGTGCAATGGTCATCACCGCTCTAACCGGTGACGCTAAATCCGGACAGATCGGAGGCGTACTCCCCGGGGATGTCGAGGATCCGCAGGACGGCGCAGGCCAAGGTCTTACCGGCACCCACCCCGATGAGCAGCACGTAGTCGCCGCGGGCGAGCGCCCCGCCGGCCAGCAGATGGTCGAGGGCGACGAACTGGTCACTGACCCCGAGATGTCCGATACCGGCGCCGTACTCCCAGGTGGTGTCGGCCAAGGTCAGCCCGAACCAACTCGCCCGCTCCTCCAAGTTGTCCCAGCGCCCGTGCGGAAACGCTACGCGCGCCACCTCGTCGAGCGTGATCCCCGCCTCCTTGAGCGTGCGCTCGACCAACCCCATCAGCGTCGACTGGATCGCCAGCATGACGCCGGCTCCGTCGCCGGCGAAGAGTCGCTTGCGGAACTCACCGTGACGGGCGGCGAAGTCGAGCGGCCGGCCCACGGTCGCGTCCGGCGGGAACATCGGCACGCCGCCGTCGTTCACCGACTCGGCCTCCGGCAGCACGATAACGTTTACCGACCGCAACTGCGCGAACCCCGTATCCGTGGTGACCAGCAGCGCGCACCCGGCGTCACCTACCACGTTGCCCTCGATCATGCGCCACCGATCGACCAGCGGGGTGCCGTGATTGTCGGCGCCGACCAGCAGCGCCGTGCCACCCGGCCGCAGATACCCGGAAGCGAGCTGCAGCGCGCTGAACAGCCCGCAGCACCCCTGCCGCACCTCAACGCCCAGGACATCGCCGCCGACCAGATGCTGCTGCAGGTAGTACTGCGGCTGCCAGCCCTCCGGCCCCTGATGCCAGACATCGGCGTACAGCATGAGATCCAGATCACGCGGCGACATCCCGCCCGAGCGCTCGAACGCGTGCCGAGCCGCCCGCAGCGCGAGCTCCGGAGCCGGGACGTCGCCCGCCACCGCCGCGCCGCCGAGGCGGAAGTACTCCACCTCGTCGGCCGGATAGCGGCCCTCGGCGACAGCCGTCTCGATGCTGACCACCGGCGGCAGATGGACCCCGATACTGCGCAGGTAAACGTCGGGTGTGTGCAACCGTCCTCCTTGCTGATGCGCCGGGCATGCCGCGGCACGGGGCGTGGTGGAACGAATAACCCACTGCTAGGGAAAAACGAGCCTGCTGGAAAAGCTGTCGGGTTGCCAAGCACAGACCGGCGATACGTACGGCAGGCCCTCGCAACCTGAACGTGACAGAAGTATCCGTGAGCGGTCGGGCCGATGCTAATCGAATGAATTATCCATGACTAGTGGTGTCATTCTTCGCACGAACCATGCATAATCTTCACCGCCGTTGATCATCGGCGTACCGGAGCGGAGCCAGCGGCCGCAGGCCGGAAAGCAGCTCACCCATGTCCCAAAACCAGGCTCCGGCCACCGGTCAGAAGCGCACCGGCCGGCGCAGGTACGGCGGCCCTGGTCGCGTCGCTGGTCACGACCGGCGGTTCCTTCGCCGCCACCTGGGCCTGCCTGTTCGTCACCGTCACCGGCCTCGGCGCGGCCGCCTCACCCCTGTCGGGTCTCTTCGGCGACGGCACGGTCTCCATGGCCGTCATCATGCTGACCGTCTTCGGCCTCGCCGTGCTGTCCCTCATCCTGGTACGCGGGGCTCGGGCGCGTGCGCGTCTGCGATAAGACACTCCGGGTCATCACCGCGAAACCTCTATGCAGAATACGGCCGTCCTTATCAAAGCTTTCGGAACAATGACGCCCTGCGGCGATCACGGTCAAAAGCAGGGACTTGACCGGATCGATCACCAAATATACGCTGCGTCCAAATTATGGCCAGCCTTTATAGGCACTTTGGCCGTCACTAAGGACGTGGTGTCGATTGTTCTACAGGGGCAAGGACATGGTCAGGTTCGCACACACCGACAGCAGGAACCTGATCGCGCCTGTCGGCGCCGATGGGCAGCCAACCGCCTACCTGCGGGTCAACGGCTCCAGCAGCACACACCAGTGCCGGGCAATACCTGCGGGCACCCCGGTGGATGGCAGTGGCGCAGTGGGACGACGCGGTGTTCAGCCACTCCCGCTCGGTGTACGACGCACGCGCCGTGCAGCCGCAGCAGGGCTTCTCCTACCTGAGCTGCGTCGCGTACCTCAACTGACACGCCGCAGGGGGCACTGATGTTCGGCAACCTGATCGTGGCCGCCGCGCTGGTGCTGCCCGCTCCGGTCTCCGCCGAGAGCGCGTGGCTCACCAAGTACAAGGCGCTCGAGGCGCAGATCGGCCAAACCGCCTACACCGATCCGAACAGCGCGAACCTGGCATGGAGCGAGAGCTACATCATGCGTAGCTACCTCGATGTCTACGCCGCGACTCAGGACACCGCCTGGCTGGACAAGATCGTCACACATGCGGACACCATCATCGCGAACGCCGACGATGTCGACGGCGACGGCTTCCGCGGCTGGAGCACGAGCCAGTACTCGCCATCCGAACTGGCCAATCCGGGCTTCGAGACGGCGGCTTCCGGCGATGCCACCCTGCCCGCCAACTGGAGCAGGTTCCAGGACGCCGGGAGCCATATCTATCGGACGACGGATGTTCCCGGAAGCAGCACGGGCACCCAGTCCGTGCGGGTGGTGTCCGATCAGACGAAGTGGAAGAAGCTCCGGCAGAAGATCGGCGCAGGTTACGAGGGCGGCACCAGATATGTCCTGCGAGGCTGGGGCAAGCGCACCGGCTCGGTCGTCGGGCGCGTCGTGCTGCGCGACGCATCCACGACGCTGTGCATGCTGGAGTACACCACCAGCACCTGGACGCTGAAGCAGACCACCTGCGACATTCCGGCCGGGCGGTCGCCGGAGGTCTGGCTGGAGCATGCCTCGTACACGGTCAGCGGCTCCGCCTACTTCGACGACATCCGGCTCAGCGGGATTTTCCCCTACATCGTGCACGACGGCATGATCGGCATACCGATCGCAGAATTCATCAGACTCGTGGCGAAAAATCCTGCTTTATCAGGGTATGGCGCTAAAGCTGCCGCCTACCAGACGTTCCTGGAGACCGAGATCATCCCCCGCTGGGAACAGAGCGCCTACCTCGGCAACACCTGGAACGGCACTTCCTACCAGCAGTCGCCCAACGTCGACGCCTTCAGTCACACCAGGGTCTCCAACGACCTGCCCTTCAACATGTCCCTGGCATTCGCCAACATGCTCACGGTCCTGCACGAGGTCAACGGCAATCCCGCCTACCTTGCCAGAGCCACCAAAATCGCCCAATGGACCAAAAGCAAGCTCACCAACTCCGCCGGCGCCTACATCTGGAACTACAGCACCTACGCCACTCAGAAAGAGGACCTGTCGCACGGCAACGTAGACCTGTCCGCCTTCGTGGAGTTCTACCGACGCGGCCAGGTCTTCACGGCCGCGGATATGGGCGCCTTCAAGAACACCCTCACAACCAAGATGTGGAACGGCTCCGCCACCGCTCCCGTGTTCTCCCTCTACATCGACGGCACCGGAGCGCCCAACGGCGTCGACTACTTTCTGCACTCCTGGCTGGAACTCACCGAGTTCGACAGACAGGTATGGACCCTCACCGCCACCAAGTACACGACATTCACCCCTACGAACGCCCCGCACCTCATCACACTGGCACGCCTGCTGACGTGGGAATGAGGCCGTAGGTATGCACGGCGCCAGCGCCGTGCCGAGCCACTTACCGGCCGGCCCCGAGGCCTGACATGACGGGCCTCGGGGCTGCGGAACGCATCCACCTCCACCCTCGAAACCATCAAACTCGTTTGATTCAGCCTGTCGGCATGGTGCCCACGGGTCGAACAGCCCCGGCGTTCGTGCGCATGGACGCCCACCCACGACGGTTTCCCAGGGCGTCGCCGTCTTTCCCACCGAAGGCGCTTCACCGCCCCCGCCTTTATAGGCGAGTTCTCTTCAAGAAGATCAACAGGAGGCATTCTGGACCGAGATCGGCGGGTCGGCCACGATGAGGGCATGACGCACAACGGATCAGCGCAGCCGCCGACGGCGGGGGCAGGAGCAGGCTTGCGCCTGAACTGGCCTGCTGTGAGCGCTCTGGCAGGTGCGGTTGCCGCCGTGGTCGCGCTGATCGCCTACCTGATGCCGCCGGCCCCACCTCCGCAGCCCCAGTCCGACGCGGTAGCCCCCACCCCGGCCACGCAGTCATCGTCACCAGATCCGGTCACCACCCGACCCGAACCTCCGACCCCGAGTCCATCGCCTGAGTCCAGCACGCCCCGGCCACCAAGACCAAGCCCCACGCGAGCGGTTCCGGTTTCCTCCGAACCGCTGCCGGCGATTCGCCCCGGCGGCTGCGACGGGGCGGCGGCGGCGCTGGCCGCATACCGCCGGAACGCCGGGACCGTCCGCAGCAGCCAGGCGGCCGCGGCTCAGCAGACGTACCGCGACCTGATGGGCGCGGGCCTCGACGCGGAAGGAGTGGTGGGGGCGAAGATCAGTCGGCTGGCCGGCGAATTCCAGGAACTGAACTTCCGCTTGACCGGCATGACCGGCGGCGATCCCAACCAGGTGATCACGGATATCAATACAGACGCCGCGGAGCTCAATAGGCTGTGCGAATCCACCTGACCTGGCGACACGTCACAGCCGGACCGGCACGCGACGGCTGCGGAGCAGCGCCTCTTCCTTATCAGCCAAATGACCAGGGTTTCGGATCACGTCCGATGCGTGCCTGACCTGCGTTTGACCGTCCGCCCCCCAAGCCCCCGCCCGCGGCCCTCCGAGGGGTGCATCACACCTGCGCCTCGCACCGGATGCGCGCCTTGTGTGCGTGGTCGGCCCCCTCCCTGTTCAAACCGACCTTTGCCGTCGACTTCGACAAGATCAAGACGGTTCGCGCGAACGCCATGCCATGGGAGGGGCGGCGGCGTCCCGCCACGGTGCGAAACCGCCGCCCGCCCTCCACCCCAGCCCTTGCTTAACCTATCGAAATTCAATAGATTCACATCGCAACTCGATGGAAGGATGGGTCATGGGAAAGCTGACAGTGCGTGCGCTTCGCGCCGTGCTCGTGGTGGTGCTCACCGGCACCGTGTTCGTACAGGCATTGATGGTGTGGGTGTTGATCAGCGGGAGCGACCCGGAGGACGGGTCGCTCCCGCTGACCCCGCTGCGCGTGATCGCGGTCCTGGGCATGGTGTCGGTCCAGGTCGCCCTGGTCAGCGTATGGCGGCTGGTGACGATGGTGCGACGCGGAACCGTGTTCTCCCACGCCGCCTTCCGGTACGTGGACGCCGTGATCGGCGCGATCGTGGCGGCTGCCCTCCTGTGGTTCGCGGTCACGGCCCTCAACGCGCCGGGCCAGCGGGACGACCCGGGCGTCACCGTCATCATGGGCGGGATCGGCCTGGCCATCCTGGGGGTCGCGCTCATCGTGCTCGTGCTGCGGATGCTGCTCGCCCAGGCCGTCGCGCGCGACGTCGAAGCGACGCAGATGCAGGCCGAGTTGGACGAGATGATCTGATGCCGATCGTCGTCGACATCGACGTGATGCTGGCCAGGCGGAAGATGTCCGTGGGCGACCTCGCGGACCGCATAGGGATCACGCCCGCCAACCTGGCGGTACTCAAGAACGGCCGCGCCAAGGCAGTGCGCTTCACGACGCTCGCCGCCCTCTGCGACGTACTCAAGTGCCAGCCGGGCGACCTGCTGCGCTGGGAGGCCGAGGACCCCGCGAGCGGATGACGTGCCCCGCTCGTTGCCATCAACTGCTGTACGGGCATAAAAAGAGGCCAGTCCCGGGAAGGGATCTGGCCTTTGACTTTGAGTGGGGCTACCAGGACTTGAACCTGGGACCTCTTCCTTATCAGGACCACCCGACACGTGATCAGAGGCTCGTGTCCTGCTCTGGGATGGTGCAGGGCGGTCGTGATCGTGAGCGGTTGTGTGGGGCTGTTGCAGTACGCGTTGCAGTAGTCCGCCCGTCGCCTGGTTCTCCCCCGTCCTCCTCGTAGCTGCCGTGCTCAGGCGACAGGTTCGGCTCTTTCGGACATCGGATCGGCTTCCCGACTTCTCAACCACGCCTTCCATTGGCTTACTTTGGGCTTGGGCGCTTCAGGGTGGTCTAACAACCACAGGAGGTACTGGGCCCGTAAGCGGAAACCCTCATCAGGATCATCGGTAAGCATTCACGCCTAGAGCATTCCGGTGCTGGATGATCGCGGGGCGTGATCGTCTTCGGGTGTGAGTCGCTGCGGATTGTGGTGGGAATCAG
>NZ_JBEZYD010000063.1:0-51035 GCF_040638335.1 Nonomuraea sp. NPDC026600 | reverse complement strand
CCGTCTACCAGGGGTTCTTTGCTTCGTCAGGCGAACGCCGAGCTCGCGATCATGCTGTGACCAGCGGACCGCCGTCACGAGGGTGAAAAAGGTTCCGTGATGCGGCGGAAGTCGTTCGCCCGCAGTTCGTAGAGGTCTCGCCGCAGAACGACGTCCTGGTAAATGCCGGGTGACATGACGACGGCCAGGAACGCCTCAGGCGCGGCCCGCAGGGCGGCTTTCACGGCAGGCGCGTCGCAGAAGCGGCTGACGGTCACGACCGCGTCTCCCGCATAACCGCAGCCCGCGTCCTCGATGATTCCTTGGTGGAAAGCGATGCGAACCCGCAGCCGGGCATCCTCGGACAGCCGCCGGTTACGGGCGTGCAGCCCGGAGCCCAACTCGCGGATCAAGGTCGGAATCACCCGCGCCTCGTCGATTCCCGGCGGCAGGAGGGCCAGCTCTCCATCACCTTGAGGTTGAATGGCCCATTCTTTCCGGCCGAGACCGCCACGGGCGTCCGCCTCCTCCAGAACCGCCCTGAGCTCGTCCTGCACCCACTTCTGATCGGTTTCGTTGCGGGCGCCGTATCTGACGAGGTCGGCGACCACGCACAACCTACGGACGCCGCCGCTTTTCTCCTGCATTTCCCTCCTGTCCATGGGTGAGGCACACGGTAGTGAGCACAGGCCGGTGGAACCTCGTCAAAAGATGAGATTCGGGCCGTGCCGCGATATGCGTTTCAGTCGAATCCGGCGAGGGTGGTCAGCCGCTCACGATCTATGACCAGCACCTTGCGATATCGGGTCGCGATCGATCCGGATCGCCGTAAGGCGGCCAGGGCTCGATGGGTCGCCGGTTCGGAGGCGCCGATGATGCCGGCGAGTTCGCGCTGGGTCAGCGCGACGGTGATCTCGTGCCCGTCGGCCGTCGCGCGGCCGTACGAGGTGAGCAGCTCGAGCAGGATGCGGGCGAGGCGGCCCTGCACGTGGTGGCCGCCGAAGTCGACGCGCCTGCGCGTGGCCCAGCGGAGCTTCGTCGCCACCACGCTCCCGAAAGTGAGCGCGGTCATCGGGTGAGCCATCAGGAAGTGCCGGAACTCCGGCGCCCCGATGCGATTGGCGGCGATGGCGCCCGCCGCGGTCGCGGTCGCGATGCGTGGCGTCGAGTCGATCGCCGCGAGTTCGCCGATGAGATCTCCTCCGGCGCGGATCGCCAGCAACGCGGGGCGCCCGCTCTCGGCGGTCGCGGTGATCTTCGCCAGCCCCCGCAGGAGGAGGAGCACATCAGTGGTGCGGTCGCCTTCGACGACCAATGCCTCGCCCGGACGGTAATGGCAGAGCGTCCCGAGACTTAAGAGCGCCTGACGATCGGTTGGCGCCAGTCCGGCCAGAAAACTTCCATTTGGCCACTCTTTGCCCTGATAGCGAGCCATGAAGGCATTCGTCCGATTTCTCCCCGAACCAGTCTAAGTCATCGCGCTCGATCTGGGGGGACGCGCAATTCTTTAGAGGATAGGCGGACAGCCTAACCACAAATGAATGATCCTTTCCAGGCCGACAAGTGCGGCACGTAAAGCCGTCTTGCGCGAATGCGCGCGAAGGTGTAGAGGCTTTGTCATTTGCTAAAACATGGAAACATGATTTAGTACGATATGTCATACCCTCGCGGTGAATTGCCGTGACCACTGTGGCAGAAGTGATCGGTTAGCGGGTGCATAACCGTGATTATCCGGGTTGCTGGCGCCGCGTTCGGGGATGACGATTCCGGTCAGAGGCGGTAGACCCGGGTGGCCGTCGCGGTGAACACGTCCCGGATCTCCTCGGCGGATCTGCCGGAGAGCACGTCCTGCCAGGTGGAGAGCAGGGTGGGCAGGTCGGTCCAGAGCTTCTCGATCGGGAAGTTGCTCCCCCACATGCACCGGCGGGAGCCGAACAGGTCCAGGCAGGTGGCCGCCACCCTCTCGATCAGCGCCCGGTCCACACAGTGCACGAAGGTGCCCTGACCCGTGAGCTTCACCACGACGTTGGGCCGCCCGGCCAGAAGCCTCATGCCCCGGGTCCACTCCGCGACGGCCGACGGCTCGGCGCCCACCGGCATTCCGGCGTGCACCAGCACGAACGTCACGCCGGGGAAGTCGTCCACGAGGGCCGCGGCGTCGGCCATCTGAGCGGGGAACACCTGGAGCTCGAACAACCAGCCCAGGTCGGCGAGCGCCGCGATGTTGCGCCGGAAGACGGGGTCCTTCATGCGGTCGGGGGCGGCGGCGAAGCGGAACTCCGGCCGTTCATGCCAGTGCAGTTGCAGCCGGGTGCCGCGGACGAGCGGCGTGATGGCGGCCTGCCGGCGCATGACGTCGGCCGCGCCCTCGTCGAACAGGTCGGCGGAGCCCACCACGGCGGTGGGCCAGCCCGTCTCGGCGTGGACGTCGCGCAACCACCGCACCTCCTCCACGGACCGGTCGAGCGGCCAGTTGGCCTGGACGTAGACCGCCGAGGTGATGCCGCAAGCGGTGGCCTCCCCGGCGTATTCGGACGCGGGGTAGTCGCGGCGGATCGGCTCGTACGGGCCGAAGATGCGTGGAACCATCTCCCCTTGGAGCCAGGGCAGGTCGGCGGCGCGCCAGATGTGGTGGTGCGCGTCGACGATCCCAGCGGGGCCGGAGGAGAAGACTCCGGCGGAGTCGGGGGCGAACGCTCTGGCGGAGTCGGGGGTGAAGTTTCCGGCGGAGTCGGGGGCGAAAGTTCCGGCCGGGTCGGGGGCGAAAGAGGAGGTCATCGGGTCGTTCCCATGGGTCGCGGGGTGGACCAGCGCCTCGCCGCGGTGTGGCGGGGGCCGGACAGGACGGCGGGCAGGCGGCGTACCTCCGCCAGCGCGGTGGGCAGGTCGCGTACGCCGCCGAGGTGATCCAGGCTCGGGAGCTGGGCGGCCATGGCGCGCGTGGCGGGGCGGTAGCTGGGCGAGCAGGCCAGCGGGGACCACCAGACGAGCCGGTGCCCGAGCCGCGACAGGCGGGCCGTGGCGCGCACCATGGGGGCGCAGTCGCCGCGTTCGAGCCCGTCGGACAGCACGATCACGAGCGCGCCGCGGGCGAGCGCCGCGAAACGCGGGTTGCCCAGGAAGCGTTCCAGCACGGCGCCGATCGCCGTGCCACCGTCGGCGTCCGTGACCAGCCCCGACACGGCCCGCAGCGCCCGGTCGGCGTGCGGGTGCGACAGCGCGGCGGTGATCCGGGTGAGCCGGGTGCCGAAGCAGAACACCTCGGTACGGGCCGGCGCCGCGCGCAGCGCGGTGTGCGCCACGCGGAGCAGGTCCGGGGTGTGCTGCCGCAGCGAGCCGGAGACGTCGACCAGGATCAGCAGGCGGCGCGGGCGCGGTGGGCGGTCGAGGCGGCGTAGCTCGATGATCTCTCCGTCATGGCGGTGGGCGCACCGCAACGCGTGCCGTACGTCCAGCCGGTCCCCCGACCGGGCCGGGCGACGTCGCCGTGACGGTGTGGCGGGCAGGACGGCGGGCCAGGCGGCTTCGAGCGTGCGCATGAGCGCGCGCCGCCGTTCGCCGGTCTGGCCGAACTCGCGCGTGCCGTACGTGCTCAGGGCGCTGGCCTGGATACCGTCGCCCGGCCGCGCCTCATGGGGCGGTGGGTCGTCCTCGCCGGGTCCGCCGGGGGACGGCATGCCGCCGTCGTCGCCTTTGGGCAGCGGGTCGGCGGGCCCGGGGCCGCCCTGCCGGAACCAGCCATCGAAGACGCGGTCGAAGGCGGGCAGATCGCCGATGTCCTGGAGCAGGGTGATCCGGGCGTACCAGTACAGCGTGGTCAGGTCGGGCGGCGGGGACTCGGCGATCACCCGCAGCAGGTCCGCCCGCTTGGTCGGCGCGGCGGGCACACCCGCGCCGCGCAGCGCGGTCAGGAACCCCCACAGATGGTCCGCGGCGCGCACGACCGGGTCACACACCACCGAACAACTCCTCCGCGTGCGCGAGGAGCAGCCGGGTGTCCTCCTCGTCCTTGATCAGCAGGCCGAGTGCCCGCCGCAGCGCCACCGGCCACGGGCTGCCGCCCTCGGCGAGCGCCATCGCACCGCGTGCCCACTCCACCGACTCGGCGATGCCGGGCCGCTTGAGCAGCGGCAGCCGGCGTACGCGCTGCACCGCCCTGACGAGCCCGTCCGCCGCGCGTTCCTCCAGCCCGGGGATCGCCGCGCGCAGGATCGCCCGCTCCCGGTCCGGCTCGGGGAAGGCGATCCAGTGGTAGAGGCAGCGCCGCTTGAGCGCGTCGTGCAGTTCGCGTGTGCGGTTGGAGGTCAGGACCACGATCGGCGGCGTGGCCGCGCGCACCGTGCCCAGCTCCGGGATCGTGATCTGGAAGTCGCCCAGGAACTCCAGCAGGAACGCCTCGAACTCACTGTCGGCCCGGTCGATCTCGTCGATCAGCAGCACCGAGCCCCGTTCGGCCCGCACGGCACGCAGCAGCGGCCGGCGCAGCAGGAACTCCTCGCGGTACAGGTCGCCGACGTCCTCGCCACGGCTCTCGGCCACCCGGACCTGGAGGAGTTGCTTGGGGTAGTCCCACTCGTACAGCGCCTGGCCCGAGTCCAGCCCCTCGAAGCACTGCAGGCGGATCAGGTCCAGGCCGGTGACGCGCGAGAGCACTGCGGCCACCTCGGTCTTGCCGACGCCCGGCTCGCCCTCCAGCAGGAGCGGCCGGCCCAGCCGCAGCGCCAGGTGGACCGCTGTGCACAGCCCCTCGTCGGCGAAGTAGCCCTCCCCCGCCAGCGCGGCGGCCAGCTCGCGCTCGTGCGAGAGCCAGGGGACGGCCGGGGTCACAACTGCGCGTGCTCGGTGGTCAGCAGGTGGACGCGCTGGGAGGTGTGCGCGGCGGCGTCGGCCGCCGCGGCCTTGCCGTGCTCGGAGCCGAACGCGGCGGCGCGGGCGTCCTCGTCGTCGAAGTACAGCTCGTTCACCGAGTCGTACGCCCCGCCGTCGCCGGTGGCGACGCTGACGGTGTACTTGCGCAGGCCGGGCAGCCGCCTGGCGAACTCGGCGTGGTCCTCCAGCACCCACTTCGCGAACTCCTCGTGGGACAGGTCCTCGGCGCGCTTGAGCAGCGAGACGACTTTCAGCATGGTTCCTCCGGTTTCAGGTGTCGCGCAGGGCGTCCAGCCCGCGCAGGACGCGCTCGGGGGTGAACGGCATCGACTCCAGGCGCACGCCGCAGGCGTCGAAGATCGCGTTGGCGATGGCCGGGATCGGGGCGTTCGCCGTCATCTCCCCGATCCCCTTCGCGCCGTACGGCCCGTTTCCGGCCGGGCGCTCCAGGAACAGGCTGTGCTGGACGGGGATGTCGGCGGGGCCGGGCATCAGGTACCCGGCGAAGTCGTGCGGGCCGTGGTCGCGCAAGGGGTAGTACGGCTCGGTGGTCTCGAACAGGGCGTGCGACACGCCCATCCAGGCCCCGCCCTCCACCTGCTGCGTCGCCATGGCCGGGTTGAGCGCCCGGCCGATCTCGTAGGCGTTGTACAGCTCCAGCACCTCCACCACCCCGGTCTCGTCGTCGACCTCGACGACGGCGGCCGTGCACGCGTGCGCCTGGCAGGAGTCGGGGTCCATCTCCCCCGTCTCGGGCACCGGTGCGCTCGGCTCCTTGAGGTAGATGCCGCGGCCGGAGATCGTCCGTCCGTGCTTGAAGTGCGCGGCCAGCGCCAGGTCGGTGATGTGGATGGCCTTCTCTTCCGCGCCCTTGAGCCTGATGAAGCCGGTCCCGTCGGTCTCCAGGTCCGCGGCGTCGGCCTCCAGTTCCTCGGCGGCGACCGCCATCATCACGCCGCGCGCCTCGGCCGCGGCCATGATGACGGCGTTGCCGACGCGGTGGGTGCCGCGACTGGCGAAGGTGCCCATGCAGTGCGGGCCGGTGTCGGTGTCGGCGGTGTCGACCAGCACGTTCTCGATCGGCAGACCGAGCGTCTCCGCGGCGCACTGGGCGGCGATCGTCTTGATGCCCTGGCCGAGATCCACCGAGGACAGCGAGATCACGAACGTGCCCGTGGTCGTGGCGTGGATCAGCGCCTGCGAGGGGTCGCCGCCCAGGTTCATGCCGGTCGGGTAGTTCACCGACGCGTACCCGCGCCCGCGCAGCTTCGCCATGGCTACAGCCCTTCCCGGGTCGTGGAGGACATACGGCGGTACGCCTCGGGCAGCTCGTGCCCGGCCAGCTCCGCCGCCTTCTGGATCACTTCGACCAGGGCCGTGCCCTCGGCGACCTTGCGGTGGGCCTTGAGGTCCCCGTCGCGGTAGGCGTTGAGCAGGCGCAGCCGCAGCGGGTCCAGGTCCAGCGCGCGGGCGATCCGGTCCATCTGCGACTCCAGCGCGAAGTCGGCGATGGTCACGCCGAACCCGCGCATCGCGCTGGACGGTGTGCGGTTGGTAAACACGCAGTGGCAGTCGGCCCACACGTTCGGGATCGCGTACGGGCCGGGCAGGTGCGCGGCGGCCTTGGTGGTGCCGTACGGGCTGTGGCGGGCGTACGCGCCGGCGTCGACGTACAGCGTGACCTTGCGGCCGATGATCCGGCCATCGTCCATCACGGCGTCCTTGATGTAGACGCGCTCGGCCGCGCGCGGCGAGGAGACCTGCATCTCCTCGGCCCGGTCGTAGACGAACCTGACCGGGCGGTCGGCCGCCATCGCGGCCACGCAGGCGACCGGCTCGACCACCACGTCCACCTTGCCGCCGAAGCCGCCGCCGACCGTCCCGCCGACGATGCGCAGCTTGTTGAACGGCGCGTTCAGGATCAGCGCGGTGTTGTCCAGGGTGAAGAAGCACGCCTGGGTGTCGGAGTGGATGCGCAGCCGCCCGTCGGCCTGCGGGACGACGACGCAGCCGGTGGTCTCGGCGGGAGCCTGCTCGATGGGCGCGGATTGGTAGCGCCACTCGAAGACGTGGTCGGCCCGCCTGAACGCCTCCTCCACGTCGCCGAAGCGGATCCGCCGGCAGTGGTGGCCCTCGTAGATGAAGTGGTTCTGCCCGTGGTACTCGTTGACCAGGGGCGCGCCCTCCTTCAGCGCCTCCTCGACGTCGAAGACCGGCGGCAGGTCCTCGTAGGCGACCCTGATCCTGGCCGCGCCCTCCAGCGCGGCGGCCTCGGTCTCGGCGACCACCGCGCAGATGGGCTCGCCGAGGTAGCGCACCTTGTCCACGGCCAGGATGGGCTCGTCGTCCGGCCCGACGCCGATCAGCTTGAGCGGGGTGTAGAGGTTGTTCGGGATGTCGGCGTGGGTGAGGATCCGCAGGACACCCGGCACGGCCAGGGCCTCGGTCAGGTCCACGTCCAGGATCCTGGCGTGGTGCCGGGCCGAGCGGTGCATCTTCAGGTGCGCGAGCCGCGGCGGGAGCACGTCCTCGAAGAACTCGGTACGCCCGGTGACGTGCCCGCGCGCGTCCGAGCGCTGGACGACCGAGCCGATGACGGTGAAGTCGCCGCCGTCCACGCCCGTGGCCGCGGCGGCCCGTTCGGCGGCGAAGGTGCTCGTGTCGATGGGGGCGAGCCGATAGGTCATCGCGGCACCGCCCCGCGACGGCGTCTGGCCGCCTCCAAGATGGCGATCACGATGGGCCGGTAGCCGGTGCACCGGCAGACGTTGCCCGAGATCGCCTCGACGACGTCCGCCTCGCTCGGATCGGGGTCCCGGTCGAGCAGCGCCTCGGCGACCATGATCATGCCGGCCGTGCAGAAGCCGCACTGGGTGGCGAAGCAGTCGACGAAGGCGCTCTGCACCTCGTCCAGCTCACCGCCGGCGGCGACCCCCTCCAGCGTACGGACCGAGCGGCCCGCGACGGTCTCCACCGAGACGAGGCAGGCGGCCTCGGGCCGGTCGTCGACCAGGACGGTGCAGGTGCCGCAGGCACCCTGCCCGCAGCCGCGCTTGGCCGCGGTGAGCCCCAGCGACTCGCGCAGGCTCGCGAGCAGCGTGACTCCCGGCGCGGCGATGAACTCCCGTCGCTCACCGTTGACGACGAGCGAGACGATCTGTGACGGCACGGTCCACCTCTCATCTGATGCGGCGCGGGCTGGCTCGTCTAGCTGGCTCGTTTTGCTGGCTCGTTCAGGGGAGGAAGGCGCGGCGGAGATGCACGGGCAGGACCCGGGCCCGGTACCACGCGCTGGCGTAGGCGTCGTCGAAGGGGTCGATGTCGCCAAGGGCCGCCTCACCGGCCTCGGTCAGGACCTCGCGGGTCAGCGGACGGCCCCGCAGCAGGCGCTCGGCCGACACCGCGCGCACCGGACGCGGGGCGACTCCGCCGAGCGCGATCCTGGCGAAGGTGACCACGCCGTCGACGGTGCGGGTCACGGAGGCGACGGTCACGATCGCCGCCGAGTTCAGGCGGCGGCGCATGGCCTTGTGGTAGTGCCAGGCACCCGGCTCGGGAAGCGCGGCTCGTACCGCCACAACGACCTCGCCCGAGCCGATCCCGGAGGTCAGCACGTCGGCCACCGGCGCGTCACGCCGGCCGTCCGGCCCGGCGATCTCGCATGTCGCGCCGAGGGCGAGCAGGCAGACGGCCAGGTCGCCGTACGGCTGGGCGACGAACAGGTTGCCACCCACGGTGGCCTGGTTGCGGAGGGTCGGGGAAGCGATCGTCCGCAGTGCCGGGCGCAGGAAGGAGAGCGCGGGATGCTCGCCGACGGCGGCGAGGGTGGCCGCCGCCCCGATCCTGGCCAACCCATCACGGACCTCGACGCCGCCCAGCCCGGCCCGGCGCAGGCTGACCAGCTCGGTCGCGGGCGCTACCCCGCTGTTCACCAGCGCCATCACCACGGTGCCGCCGCCCATGACCCAGGCTCCCCGTGCCGAGCAGGTGACCGCGGCCTCGACGGATTCCGGCACGTGCACGGCCTGGATCACCATGTGCGGCCCCTCTCGTTAATTATCGATAATTGATTATCGTGCGAACACCGTCAAGAGGAGCCTTGGAGAATTAGGATCGGCCCCATGACCGAAGAGCCCTCCAAGCTGCCGCGGCTCACGCTGGCGCGGCAGATCCGCGACTCGCTGGTCAGCCGGATCGTGTCCGGCCAGTTCCGGCCCGGCGAACGGCTGGTGGAGACGCGACTCGCGGCGACCTACGGCACCAGCCAGGCGCCCGTGCGCGAGGCGCTACGCGAGCTGGAGGTCATGCGGCTGGTGGAGACCCAGCCGCGCCGCGGCACCTTCGTCCGGCCCTTCGTCCAGGAGACACTGCGCGAGAGCTACGTCGTGCGGGCGGCACTGGAGGAGACGGCCACCCGGCTCGCCCTGCTGGCCGGGACCGTGCCGGTGGAGGCGCTGCGCGCGGATGTGGAGACGATGCGGGCCGCCGCCGAGCGCGGTGACGGCGAGGCGTCGGCGCGCGCCAGCGTGTCCTTCCACCGGCGCATCGTCGAGGCCGCGCACAACGAGTTGCTCAAGCTCTCCTGGGAGGGCCTGCAGATCGAGGCGCGCACGTCGGTCACGATGGTCGCCACCGAGGTCGACCTGCACGACATCGTGCGCGACCACGCCGAGTTGCTGGCCGCGATGGAGGACGGCGACCTGGAGACCGCGTGCCGGCAGGCCCGCGACCACCAGTGGCACTACGCCGACCTCCCGCACGACGCCCATGGCCGCACGCGCGACTCCGCCGCGGGCTGACCGAAGGCGCCATGCGCCCTATGTGGGTGGGTTTCGGTATCTTGCGTAGTTCAAGACCGACCGAAACCTGCGACAGAAGGGATGGCACGTGCTCGACGACGCCGGTCTCCAGGCGCTCCGCGATGCGGCGCGTCTATCTCCGGACAACCTTCCCCTCCGGCAGCATCTCGCCGGGCAGCTTCTGACCAAGGGGTATCTCGGCGAGGCAGAGGCCGAATACCGCGCCGCGCTCGTCCTCGCGCCCAAGGACGCGGACATCACGGCCGGGCTGGCGGAGGCGTTCGTCCGGCAGAGCGCCTTCGGCGCCGCACTGGCCGCGCTCGAGCCGTTGCTGGCCTCGCCCGGCTACCCGCCCAAGCTGGGTGTGCTGGCGGCTCGGGCGCTGCTCGGGGAGGGGGACACGGCACGGGCGGGCTACCGGTACCACGAGGCGATCTCCCGTGATCCGTCCGTGGGCGACGCCGACCTCGCCGCCCGGCTGTCGGCCCCACCCGTGTCGTCGTACGCCGCCGCACCGGTGCCTCTCGCGGCGCCGCACCCCGCGTCGGCGGATCAGGCCAGTGCGGAGGTCGAACGTTCCAAGCTCACCTTCGCGGAGGTGGCGGGCATGGAGACGGTGAAGGAGTCGCTGCGGGTCAAGCTCCTGCTGCCGCTCCAGCAGCCGGAGCTGTTCGCCGCGTACGGCAAGCGCGCCGGTGGCGGGGTGCTGCTGTACGGCCCACCGGGAGCGGGCAAGACGCATCTGGCCAGGGCCGCCGCCGGAGAGCTCGGCGCGTCGTTCGTCAATGTCGGGCTGGCCGACATCCTGGACATGTACATCGGCTCCAGCGAGCGCAACCTGCGGGCCACGTTCGATCTGGCTCGCCGCAACCGGCCGTGCGTGCTGTTCTTCGACGAGGTCGACGCGCTGGCCGGCCGCCGCTCCGACATGCGCCAGGCGCACACGCGGCAGCTGGTCAACCAGTTCCTGGCCGAGCTCGACGGCGTGGACCAGAACGCCAACGAGGGCGTCCTGGTGCTGGCGGCCACGAACGCCCCCTGGTACGTGGACGTGGCCTTCCGCCGTCCCGGCCGGTTCGACCAGCCGGTGTTCGTACCGCCGCCCGACCCCGCGGCCCGCGCGGCCATCCTGCGCATCCTGTGCCGTGACAAGCCCCTGGCCGAGATGGACTTCGACGCGGTCGCGCGGGTCACCGACCACTTCGTCGGCGCGGATCTGAAGGGCGTGGTGGACCGGGCGGTGGAGGTCAAGCTGCACCAGTCGATCAGCGCGGGCCGGCCCATCCCGCTGTCGACGCCCGACCTGCTGGCCGCGGCGCAGAGCGTACGGCCGACCGCGGTTCGCGAGTGGATGGCCACCGCGCGCAACTACGTGATGCACGCCAACGACTCCGGCGCCTGGGACGAGCTGATGCCCTGGGTCAAGGGCAAGTGGTGACCGTCGCCGACCCGGTACAGCGGGCGCGGACGCTGCTGCAGCTGCGCCGCCCGGCCGAGGCCGAACGGGAGCTGCGCGGCGCGCTCGCCCAGGAACCGCAGCACACCACCGCGCACTCCTTCCTGGCCCTCGCCCTGGTCCAGCAGGGCAACGTGGCCGAGGCGATCGCGGAGGCGCATGAGGCGGTACGGCTGGCGCCCGACCAGTGGTTCACGCACTACGCGGCCGGACAGGTGCACCTGCGCGCGGGCCGGCCCGATGAGGCGCTGACCGCCGTCCACACCTCCCTGGACCTCCAGCCCGAGTACGCGCCGACCTGGGAGCTGCTGGCCCGCGTCCACGTGTTCAAGGGCCAGTGGCAACAGGCGGCCGAGGCGGCCCGCCGCGGGCTGGCCGTCGATCCGCAGGAGTCCGACCTGGCCAGCCTGCTGGCGGTGGCCCTCACCGGACTCGAGGAGGCGGAGCAGGCCACGGCCGCCGCCGCGCACGCCGTGCAGCTGGATCCGGAGAGCGCCACCGCGCACCTGGCGTACGGCCGCGCGACGCTGGCCTTCGGTGATCCCCGGCGGGCGGCGGACGCCTTCCGCGAGGTGCTCCGCCTCGACCCCGGCTTCGACCAGGCCCGAGACCTCCTCGTGCTCGCGCTGAAGCAGCGCAATCCCCTCTACCGGCGACTCGCGCGGTTGCGGGGCCGGTTGCGCGGTGGGCGGCTGGTGTTCCTGCTGCCCGCGGTCCCGCCCCTCATCGTGGTCTTCATCCTCGTCGCGGTACTGCACTGGGCGGTGTGGGTCGCCGAGGCCTGGACCACGCTCCGGCTGGCCCGCGCCAAGGCCACCCGGCTGCTCTTCGAGGGCACCGAGTCCCGCCTTGCCGTCCTGTGCTGCGGCCTGGTGATCGCGGGCGCGGCGCTCCTCGTTCTGGGCGTGGCGCTCGGCCACGACGCGCTCGGCACCGCGGGCGTGGCCGTCATGGCTCTGGTCACCGCGGTGCAGGAAGCCGTGCACACCGGCTCGGCTCGCGGGCGCGCGATCCTGTACGGCTGGACGGTCCTGCTCGTCCTGGCCATCGCCACGTCGGTGACTGTCGGCTCGACGGGCCTGGCGCTGCTGAGCGTGTACGCGGGGCTGGGCACGATCTGGGGGGCGGCGGGCGTACGGCGCGCGCTCGGCCAGGATGGGTAGCTTGCCGGTGAGGCTGTTGGGCGAAGGCGGCGCAGTATTTGCAGGTGAAGTCGGCGTACTCGATGAGCACGACGGGCGCGTCCACCGGGCCGATCGCGGCGGGGTCGTCGGGAGACCGCCGTACCAGTTGCGCCAGTGGGCTCTGGCTTGTCGTCGTGGTGGGAGTGGCCGCCGGTTTCGCGGCGCTGGTGTGAGGCTGGGACACGTCTTGTTGCCACGTTTGTGCCGTGATCCCGATGATGGCGACAACGACTACCCCGAGTGTCACCGTGGTCAGCCGCATGATGCGGGAGCGGCGCTGCTCGGTACCGGTCCGGGTCTTCGTCGTTCTGGAGGTCGACGAGGTGCGCTCGCTCACGTGAGGACCTCCGTGAGGCCGGCCTCTATAGCGTCCTCTGGTCGGCACGGCGCCTCGAAGTCCGCTGGCACGCGCTTGTCGGCACCAGGCACCTCCTCCCAGGTGGTCTGGTCGGTCAGGTCACGCAGGTCAGGCATGGATGTGCGCTTTCAATCGTTCGTGGTCGGGCGGGAGTAGTGGCGTGCCGACGGCTCGACCGGCGGCGGTCGGACGGCGTCGCCGGAGCGCGGACGGCGTCAGAGGTTCCATCCGCACACGACCAGGTACCCGTCGACCGTGGTGATCAGATCAGAGATGGGGTCGTCGGGCAGGGCGTGGCCGAGGTCGCGGTTGCGGACCTCGCCGATCCAGCGGTCGTGCTGGTACTCATGGTTGATGATCGTCATCAGCAGCGTCTGCGCGACGATCTTGAGCTGGGCGGGGGCGGCGACGTCTCCGGCTCCGATGGCGTTCATGCGGGCGTGGACCCGTTCGCCGACGGTGGCCCGGAAGTCGGCCAGCCGCCGCGGGTCGGGCAGGGGCAACCGGTTGGCTTCCGGGTTCGCGGAGTCCATGAGATCGCCCAGGTCGGGCGCGGGGCTCGGTTCGGCCGCAGTGAGGTTGCGGACCATGAAATGGGCTACGTGGGCCTGGTGTCCGAGATGCCAGCCGATGGGGCTGAAGTTCTGCTCCGGGCGCCAGTGCAGTTCCTCGACGGTCAGGTCACGCCAGAGCTCGTCGGTGTAGGCGCGGGCGCGGTCGTACTCCGCCAGCAGTTGCGGGATCTCATACATTGCGGTCACATCCGATCGTCGTGTCGGCGGTCACAAGGACGCTGAACTCGGGACAGGGGCGCTGGACGTACGGTGGGGCCGGTGCTGCAGGCAGGCCGGGACGCTGCCTCGCCCTTGACCAGCTGCGGGAAGTCCGGATGCCGGTCGGCGCTGAACCGCCGGTCGTTCAACACGGTTCGCACGTCTTCGTGGCGGCTGACCACCCAGGCCCACCCGCCGTCGGGCAGACGAACCCGCGAGACCGGCTCTTCTTCGCGGATCTCTTCGTACGCCGGCGGCGGCGTGAACGGGCACGTACGGGCCATGGGGAACTCGTGCTTCTCGGCGGTAGTCATGACTTTTCCTTCCACGACGTCACGGACAGGCGCTAGAGGCTGGACAGCGAAAAGCCGTGTGTGAACGGCAGTTGGTCGACCGGTGCGACCGGGTTTGGCTCTGGGATGCGGCGGACCAAGGAGCCGCAATGGACCACCGGGCCCGACAACATCGGTAAATTCAGACTCGACCCGTCTCCTCACGGGCGAAGTTCGGTTCCGCCGCTTCCAATCGCGGTACCGAGATGCCCAACCGTCGTGCTTCGGCCAGGGTGTCCCGGCAGACCTCACGCGGCTCCTCGGCGTCGGGGTCGGAGTGCGCCGTGAGGCTCACGCGCGCGGGCGCGACATGAGCAGTCAGCCAGGCGAGCACGGGTGCCGTCAGCCAGGTGGGCGCCCGGAACAGCAGCACACCGCCCCGGTGACGTCGCAGGTCGAGGCCACGCGCCTGGAGGAGCGGCAGCAGTTCGCGGCCGGCCAGCAGCGCCTCGCGCAGGTCGCCCGTTGCCCCGGCCAGTTTGGACAGGGAACCCAGCCGCAGGCCCTGCGAGAACAGGCCGGCATCCGACACGAAATGGACCCACAGCCAGCCGCGGAAGTCAGGCTGCTCCTTAATCCGAAGCCCGGCCTCGCGAAACGCCTGGCGCACGGCCCGTTCCCGGTCGGTCGGGGGCTGGCCGAGTGTGCCGAAGATGACCGACGGCAGCAGTGCCCCGTGGAGCACGCCGTCCGCGCCGAAACCGCCACCGGCCTGGGGAAAGCCCCAGGCGATCTGGTCGAGCGGGAGTGCGCCGATCGCGGCCAGCGGCTCGGTCCAGATGTTGCCGAAGACCAGCACCGTGGCCTGGCCGACACGCGGGGACAGGAAGGCCGTCGCGCCCGCGAGGCGGTGGTGCGGCACGCTGAGCACGATCAGGTCGAAGTCGTGGTCCGGCTCCAGCGCCTCGCGGTAGCGCACCGGCCACTTCTCGACGACGCGCTGCCCCCACACCCGGCGCCGCGTATCGAACAGGTCGAGGTCCACCGCGTCCCCGTACGTCGCCGCGCGACCCGGCCGGACGTAGAACTCGACGTCATGTCCCGCCTGTTGCAGGGCCCAGCCGTAGACAGTGGCGATCACGCCTCGGCCGAACATCAGGATCTTCACGCTGCACCTCGTGGGATACGATCGATTTGGAGGCCATCTCCACTTTTCAAAATATGGAGGTCATCTCCACTTGTCAACGCGAGGTAGCGCATGACCACTGACAAGCCGCTGCGGGCCGACGCCCAGCGCAACCGCGAGGCCCTGATCGACAAGGCACGAGAGGTCTTCGACGCCGGCGACTTCTTCGACCTGCGCTTCGATGACTTCGCCCGCCTGGCCGGGGTGGGCACCGGCACGCTGTACCGCCACTTCCCCACCCGGGAGGCACTGGCCGAGGCGGTCTACCACGGGGAAGTCGCCGCGCTGTGCGACCGCGCCCACCGGCTACAGGCCACGCTGCCCGCGGCGGAGGCTTTGGCGACCTTCCTACGCGGCATGGTCGACCACATAGATGCCCACGAGGGTCTGGCCCGGACGCTGGCCACGCTCATGGCCGATCGCTCGAGTGCCCTCGCCGAGGGCAGCCGGGCGCTGGAGCAGGCTGTCACCGACCTGGTGGCCGCCGCCGTGCGGGACGGCGCCGTTCGCGACGACGTGGGTGCCGGTGCCGTCATGATGGCACTGCATGGCATCGGTGCGGCCCATGACCGCCCCGGTTGGCGGGCCGAGGCCGACGATGTCATCACCCTCGTGCTGGACGGGCTGCGCCGCCTGCTATGACAAAGTGCGACACGAGGTCGCATGCCGCGAGCGAAGGATCCGGTTAGTGGTACGGCGGTGACGATGCGGTCCGGGGTGGTCACCCGGCTGATGCCGGCTACACCTGTGAAGTTTCAGGATGTGTGCGAGAGCGATGAGGGCGCGGCTCTGCCAGTTCTGACGCTCTTGTCGAAATCCGCCTACGTCGCCGAAGGTGGGACTGGCCCACGACGCGGAGGCACTCGCCGCTGTGCTCCGCGACCCGGAGATTTGCGGCTTCGAGGTCACCACGCTCTTCAACGAGCCGAACCACCGGGTCGGAGAGGCCATGACCGACTTCTACCGGGATCGGCGAGGCAACGACCTGACCCTGCTCTACTTCACCGGTCGCGGACTAAAGGACGACGACGGACGGCTCCATCTGGCGATGCGCAACACCCGCCGCGACAGCCTGATTTTCACCGCCATCTCCGGCGAGCAGATCGACTACGCGATGGAGAGGTGCGCGTCACGCCGGAAGGTCCTGATCCTCGACTGCTGCTACAGCGGGGCCTACCCAGCCGGGCGGCTGACCAAAGCCGGAGGCGACTGGACCACTTCCGCGGGCGTGGCCGCACCGTCCTCACTGCCACCGACGCCACCCAGTACGCCTTCGAAGGCGACACGCTGCACGGGAATGCACCGCAATCGGTGTTCACGCGCCACCTAGTGGAGGGGCTGCGCACCGGCCGCGCCGACATGGACGGCGACGGCGACATCACCCTCGACGAATTGTACGGCTACGTCTACGACCGCGTCGTGGCCGAGATGCCGCAGCAGCGACCCAAGCGGCAGGACAACGTCAAAGGCCGCACTGTCATTGCGCGGAACGTCAACTGATCGCTGCCCCCACACATCGGCCACGCCCTGAGCAGCCCGATCGCCAGAGACCGGCTCAACGCTATGGACGCGCTCGACCACCCCCACCGGATCGGCAACGGGATGGTCCCGTCTCCACGCGACAAGCGAGTGGAAGAGGGCACGGGTGGCGCGGATCATCGAACGCACGGCCAAGAACGGCGCGAAGTCCTGGCTGGTCAAATGGCGTATCGGGGAGGCAGGAACGGCAAGGAGGACTTCGAGACCTGCTACGACCGTCGCCGGCGACTTTGCCGCCTTGGTCACGCTCAGCAGCGAGAACCGACCGCACGGGCCGCAGCCTCCCCACAAGACCAGGTCAGACCCTCATCACCAGTTTCTGGCACCGCACACGCCTTCAAAAACCAAGGCGGGGCACAAACCAGGAGGAGCGAGCAAGCCGCATGACTGCGTGGATGACACTATCGCCAAGTGTCCGATCCCGTTGAAGTCTGCGAACGGTCGGCGGGCTGACCTGGGTCTCGCAGGGTAGGTCTGACCTCCCTGCCGGGATTTGGCCAGACCGACTTTGCGGATTCGGTGGATCTTGGTGGTTCGAGTCGGTGGTGGACTCGGGCCTCCGATTCGTGTGACGGCTCGTCTAACGAGACCTCGGCGGTGCCTTCTCTGGGCTCGCTATCGACGGACGTCGTATCGCAGATGGGTGACTCGGTCGCCTTGGACGATCTCCGGGTTGCCGAGGAGCGCGGGTGGACCGTCGTACGCGCCGAAAAACCGTACGCCCTTGCCGAACACCACCGGGACCAGGTCGACCTGGAGTTCGTCCACCAGGCCGACTGCCAGGGCCTGGCCCAGCAGGTCACCGCCGGTCAGCGACACGTCCTTGTCCCCGGCGGCGGCCTTGGCCCGGGCAATCGCGCTTGCCAAGCCATCTGTGACGAACGTGAACGGCGCGTCGGGGAACGGCCAGTCCGTCGGCGGTTGGTGGGTCACCACGAAGACGGCGTCGCCGGCTGCGGGGCGGCCGTTCCAGCCGTTGGTGATGTCAAACAGGCGACGGCCGATCACCGCCGTTCCGACCCGCGACCAGGTTTCCTCCATATACGTGGCGCTGGCGGCCGAAACGTGGAAGACCCGCTCGGGGTCGCCGCCGTTGAAGGGGACGTCCCCGTTGTTGTACCAGTCGAAGAGCGGACCTACCCGGTCCGACTCATCGGCGATGAAGCCGTCCAACGACACCGTCGCGCTCGCGATGACCTTGCCCATGGTCTGTGACTTCCTTCCGAAGATCGGATTTGCCTGGGACGTCGGAGCCGGTGCCCCGGATCGGACAGCGGGCCGACACAACTACCCATCTTTCCTGTCGCAGGGTTAGTCCGGACGTTGCACGATCGATCGCAAGGTAGGTCCGGACGTCGCAAGGTTCGCGCGGATTAGACACCAAGCGCAGAGTCACGAGCCCTGCAGGGAAGAGCCTTTGGATAAGAGTCATGACCGGAAGCCCGTATGAGACTAATCTTTGTTGATCGAAAGCATTCCGGTCTTGGCCGAAATCTGGAGCCCATGATGCGATTCCTTGCCATCGTCCTGCTGCTGTTACCGCTGCTTCCGACCCCTGCCGCCGCCACTGACCTCCCCGGCGGCAAGGCCAACTACGTCGTCACCCTGGGCCGGCTGCGCGCCGACGTCCGGGACAACTGGGTGCGTCTGGGCACGTACCAGTTCGCGACCGACGGCACCGTCACGGCGCGCACGTACCTGTGGTGGCAGACCGCGCCCGCCGCCCGCGAGGGCACTGGCACCACACCCGACCTCGACAGCTGCTCGACCGTCAGCGGCGCGGTCGGCCACACCCGCGCCCGCCACTGCGAGGTGCTGACGGCGGGCGGGTTCATGGACTCTCCGCCCGAGTCGCGCACCGGGACCTTCAGCGTCGCCGGCGATGTCCTGAACATCACGTGGAACATCGCCCAGACCTGGTCCGAACAGTGGTACCTGCGGCCCAACAGCGACGGCACGCTCGTCAGGCTGGAGAGCAAGTACAACACCCTCGCCACCCACGCCTACGGCTACGGCAGCAACGCGGCGCTGTCCACACGCCGGGCGATGAGCACCGTGCAAGCTTTCCCCGGGACGCTCAAGCAGGATCTCGCGTCCTGGACGAAGGAGAACGTGACCACCTCGACCGGGCAGGTGTTCACCAACACGACCTATCGCACGTGCACGACGACGACCTGGTGCCTGACCTACGCCCAACCGTCGTCGGCGAGCGCTTGCCAGGCGAGCGGCGGCTGCCCCAACTACGGCGGCGGCACGGCCACCAACGACAGCTCGATCCAGTACTACCTGGTCAAGGTCTCCGGCAACGACCGGCGCGACACGCTCTGGCACTGGTGCACGTGCCTGGCCAGGGAGCGCGGCGAGTTCTGCTACACCGGCAACTCCCACGTCAAGCCGCTGCTGCAGATCCTCGACGACGACGGCGGCTTCCACGGCTGGGTGGGCGCCGAGGCGTCCTTCTACCCTTCGGGCAGCGATCCGCGCTACTCCGACCAGCTCAGCGCCTTCCGAGTCACCGACACCCGGTAGCCGCAGAAGACGCCGAGCAGTTCGACGACGGACGTCACCTTGAGCCGGGCCACCTTTAGGGCAACAGTCGTGTACGTCGGTTATGGTAGGCGAAGGGATCATGGAGTAGATCAGTGGTAGATCACCCGGCTTCGGACCGGGAGGGCGCAGGTTCGAGTCCTGCCTCCATGTCGACGGCCGGATCCGGCCGGTCCTGAAGTAGATCAGTGGCAGATCACCCGGCTTTTATCCGGGAGGGCGCGAGTTCGATCCTCGCCTTCAGGTCTTCACGAGTCATGCCAGGGAGTCGCTGTGTCGAACGAGCCACGGTACACGGCGTCGCCGGGGTACGCCTTCGGGCAGCTTCAGCGAGCCCTGGACAAGGCCGCGTCCGAAAACGACTCCGCGGCACGAGAGCCAGCCGAGGCGAAGGTGTCGGCGTGGCGGGCGGTGTTGGACGGCATGGCTGCCGGCCGGTTGGCGGTCGGCTCACGTTCTCCGGTCACTGACACGCCCGTTTGGGTGACGCTCGAAGTCGCGCACGGCGGGTTCGCCACCGGCCGGTGTCTGGCCGAGCAGCCGCTGAGCGAGGCAGAAGTAGCCATCCTGCGGACCTTGCCGCAGGATTTGCCCGGTGCGACGGACCGCGAACGGCTCAACCTGTTCTATCTCAGCGACGCCGGCCAGGTCGAACTCGTCGCGGCGCTCGCGTCGGGAACCTACCGGATCGACGTCCCCGAGGACGCCGCCCTGCTGGTGGTGGCCTGGCTGCTCGATCGCGGGCATCACGAGGCGGCGCTCGATCTGGTGGTCCGGTTACGGCCGCTGATGCACCGGCTGCGGATGACCCCTCGGCTGGAGCAAGCCACAGCGCCTTCCGGCGTGACAGTACGGCTCGCGCCGGTGGGAGAGGTCAGGGCCGTCCTGCGCGCGACCACGGTCAACTCGAACATCGCGACGATGTTGGAGACACTGCGGGTATGGCTGCCGCTGTACGACCGGTTGGTGGCGCTGTGGTGCGACACCCTCGACGAGGACCTGCCGTGGCTGTCGGGGGCCGGGACCGTGGCGGGCGGTTGGCCGTGCCGGGTGTGGCCGGCCGCCTGGACCGAGCGGCGGGCCGAGTGGCTCGCCGACTATCGGAGAGCGGGCGAGCAGCACACGCTGGCCAGCGCTCACATCCATCCCAAGAGCAACTTCGACCGGCTGCGCCGGGCGCTGGAGGTCTGCGAACAGGACAGCCGCGCCCTCTCGGGTCGCGACGTCGGCTGGATCCGCCGCGTGCTCGCCAACACCATCGGCAAGCATGGCGCTCCGGGCTCCGAGCAGCGCGCGGCCTTGCGCAGCGCGCAGGCTGTGGTGGCGGCCCGGCCGACCCACGCGTCACTCGCCACCGTTCTGGCGGGACGGCTGGACCGCTACCCGGAGGACGGCGGCATTCCCGCGATCGAACCGCTCGCGGGAGAGACCCTCCAGGACGAACTCTCGGACGTGGCCGCGGGTCATCCGATCCCGCCGCACCTGCTGGCCAAGGTCTCCCGAACGCTGGAGGCGCCAGTCGACGAACTCGTGGCCCGCGGCGTGATCACCTCCGGAGAGGTGCTGGCCAAGGTGCTGCCGCAGATCACCGCGCAGATCCTCGCCACCGACATCGACGACGAGCACCTGGCGAGGCTCTACGCCCAGACCTACGGCGCGTTCCGGCGACGTCGCAGCCTTCTGCTGCTCAACCTCGAACACCAGGTCCGGTTCGACGAGCTGCCCTGGATCGGCGCGCTCGAACGGTTCCGCTCGCCTCGCCCCGACACCGCCCGCACCGCCAGGCGCACGCTTGAACAGACCACGACGCTGGCGCTGACCGCCTTCCCCCAGGCGATCCTGCCGAACCCGCTGCTCCGCGAGCTTGGCGCGCTGGCCAAGCAGGCCGATCTGCCGATGCCCCTTGTCGAGGAGGTCGCCGCCGACATCTTCATGGGCACGTTCACCGCCAAGTGGCGAACGGCGGCGGAGATCGCGAGCCAGACGATGGCGGGCACCCTGTACGCCCGCTACTACGACTTGCCCGAGGCCGCTGTCTGGACGGCGTCGGCACCCTCGGGACGACGCGGCCGGCTGACCAGCAGGTGGGGCAAGCAAACCGCCGACGGCTTCGCAGGAGTCTGCGCGGTCCGGGCCAAGAAAGCCCAAGCTGGCGGCGGCCACAGCTACGTCGCGGCCAACGGCACCGTACTCGAACAAAGCCAGATCTTGACCACCCATAACCTGGCCGCCCTCGTCCACACGCTCCACCTGCAGGACCGCCTCGGCGACCTGGGCCCCGACCTCGCCGACCGAACCTTCACCTGGATCGTCGCCCGCCAGGCCATGCGGATCCCGGATCACCACGCCGTCCTGCAAATGATCAAAAATACTGCCTACGCCTGGCGGCAAGCGATCTTCTACCTCAGCTTCTGTGACCAGCGACAGCAGCACGCCGCTATGAACCGCCTACGCCAGCAGGCCGCCGACGCCGGACTCAGTGAACGCTTCGGTCCGGCCGTCGCCGGGCTTGCCCATGTCATCAATGGCGGGCGCTTCGACGAGGACGGGACCATCCCAGGTCGCCACGGACGGCGATTCCTTGGCTGGACTACCGGCACCCATTGGTCCCTTCCCCGCAGGTAAGGTCACTCGGCCTGGCAAATGCGGTGCCGAGGGCCTGTGCGAGGTTCGGGTGCTGGGTGAACTTGGCGCGTAGCAACCCGGCCATGACGGCCGCCCGCACGGTTGCCCAGCCGTCGATGCGGGCGGTCTGTTTGGCGATGGTTTCCGCATCGAAGGTGGTCAAGCGCCTGTTCAACGCCGTCATCGGCTTGATCATCTGCCGTAGAGTACGTCCATGAGGGTCCCCGACACCCCCCGCTACCCATGGGCTGAGCGTCTCCACGCCATGAGCGGCACAGACCATGATCTTTATACTGGAGAAGAGTCCTCGTCGTATCCGTCCGAATGGCTGGGCGCAACTGCCGCCAGCGTGACGTGGACCCGCACCTTGCGCACTCATGGGGCCCCCGCCGGGTTCCCTGATCCCAGCATTACCCAACAATTATTTCTTCGACTACGACGCGCCTCAGGACCAGGATTTCTTCGAGGTCGGGGACTGTCTTCCGCATACGCTGTACATTTCCGAGAACGTCGAGGGAAGCGTCTATCTGCTCAATCCATTCATCCTCACCTCGGGCGATGAGTGGGAAGCGTGGCATCTCGACACCACGTACATGCTCGGCGCGACTCGCTTCCAGTCATTCTGGCATTTAATGGAAAACGCCTTCCGTCGCGACGCACTCTGATTCACCGAGACTGTAGAACTAACGGCGCAATCGGGATAGGCAGGCATCAGCACTTCTCGGCCACCCACCGACGTCCTGCTGACATCAACATCTCGGCAGGCAAGTCCCATCCACTTTGCGTCTCTGCGCCTGCCGAAACTACATCCATGCACGTCAAGCAGGCTGCGTATCACATCCGAGACCAACTGGAAGGAGCCCCGACCCGCGGCCGAGGTGTGTCCGAAAGAGAGACAGGGCCGTTAACTGGACACACTCCAGCTTCAGTCGTGATCCGTGGCCCATGGCTGAAGATATGTCCGGCCGCATCTCCGCGCCGAAGCGTACGCGAGGCGGGAAGTCTGCATTTCACACCGCTTGCTCACACCTCCGCGATCATCCGTCACTTCACCCTGGGGCTGGCTACCCAGCTTGAAGCCAGGCAAGAACCCAATCCGGCGATTAAGAAGAGGTATTGAACTCACCCGTTTTGACGCCGCCGATGAATGCCCTCCACTCATCGGCGGTGAAGAGCAGCTTAGGGCCATCCGGGTCCTTGCTGTCGCGGACGGCGACTACCCCGGGAAAATTCGCCGCGACCTCAACACACTGGCCGCCATTTCCCGAAGAGTAAGTCGACTTCCGCCACACAGCGCTACTCAAGTCCATTTTCTTCTCGCTTCCTCAATCAACCGGAGGGATTCGCGCTCAGGATACGCCCAGACCCGGATGGCCTCAGAGCGATCCCAAATCGCGGCCACGATGTCGGGGTCCGCAGTGATCTGCGCCTGAGCAGGGGCGTCGGAGCTGATGACATCGGGCTGTCCGTCCGGGAGTTTGGCGATCATGAAGGGACCGGCCAGGCCGGGAAGACAATCCGGGTTGACGACCTGGAGGAACACCGAGGGACGAGCCGCAAACTCCAAGCAGGCAATCGAGCTGTTCACGCATCACCTCTGGCCCGCCGACCCGCCGATGCAACACTCCGGCGTCGAACAGAACCAAGATCAGAGGCGGTTGGCTCCGGCTGAGGATGCGCTGCCTCCGCATCCGGGCCTCCACTCTCTCCTGTACCTCTTCGGAAGTGACCCGAGGTTCCATGCTGAAAATGTGACTGGCATAAGCCTCGGTCTGGAGGAGGCCGGGGATGAGCAGGGGATCCCACGATTGCAGAACGAGGAGGCTGGGCTCGATCTCCTCGGCCCAGCTCTGGAACCAGGTCGGGCTGCCGGGCCGAGCAGCGATGCGCTCGTGGAGCCTCGAGAACGAGACGCCCGCAGATGCGCCGAAAAGCAGGTCCAGCCGTTCGGCGTCTGACCGCGATGGCGTTCGGGTCGCCTTCTCCAGTCTGCACACCTGCGTCTGCGTACACCCGAGCCGGGAGGCCACCGCGGCCTGGGACAGCTCTGCGGCTTCCCGCAACCGCCGCATCTCCGCGCCGAAGCGTACGCGAGGAGACTCCGGGCTGAGAGACGGCACAACGTCCATGACATTTCCCCTCTAATTAGAGAAAAACGGAAATCCTCTTGGAAGCCGATGACACCTTTAAACCACACCCGACCAGCAGCTGTCATTAGCGATGCTGACTTGGCCTGACCAATCGGTCGCCCGCTGCGACATCGAGAAGGCACGCTGAACGCACACCTTCTTTTCCAACGGCAGACACAGAAGCCTGCCTCAAACATTCTTCGGCCGGACGCAAATAACCCCCACAGCGTTATTGCGCGCTTCGGCCGTACCCACGGAAAAGCAGCCGGGGGGCGAGAGCATGACAGCGCGCGAAGAAAACGAGAGGTTCGATCACCTCACCCGCCTGGCCTGGGACCTGCACGGCCTGGGCTACGGCGTCTCGCTGGTCGTGCCCATAACCGGCTCGCCAGTCCTGGAGATGCTCACCGGAAAGGGCACGAAGGTCCACATCACCGTCATCCGCCGATACTGCGGCTGGGCGTTCACTTGGCGCCCCTGGTGGGCACGGCTGTGGCGGCGCGACAAATGGGTGGTAGCCCACGCTGACAATGCCGCCGCCATCATCGCCGCAGAGCTGAAAGCATGAGAGGGCAGATTCGCCGCGATGAGGTCGAGTCGGCAGTCCTGAAGGCGCCGCATCTGACTGGTCTCAGGCAATTTCCGGCGACGGAAATATCCGTTTCCGAGGCTCGCGACTGGGCGCGCTCCCTGCTGTCCCTCGGCGTCCCTTCACCTGTCCTCGACGACGTGCTCCTTTTGCTCGGCGAAGTCGTCACCAACGCCATCACCCACTCCAACTCCGGCCGCGCCGCCACTGGCAAGGTGACGGTCCGGGTCGTCCGCACGGGTAGGACCGTCCAGGTGCAGGTGACCGATGCCGGCTCATCCACCAGCGTCCCCGCAGTACGCGCCCCCTCTCTCGACGACGACACGGGCCGCGGCCTGTGGATGGTGGACATGCTCGCCGACGCATGGGGATTCGAACACAACGAGAACGACACATCAGCATGGTTCCGGCTGACCGGGCCCGAGCGTCAGGGAGATGGCAGAATGTGACCATGCGGCCACCCCGAGCAAAGTATTTCAATACCACCGGCCCCTGCGACCCGAGGCACCACTACATGCTGCCCCCCACGCCACGGCTTCCCGAGGCGCGGGCGCTCATCGATATGGACCGCTACTTCGTGCTGCACGCACCCCGGCAGACCGGCAAGACGACCATGCTGCGCACCTTGGCTTCCGACCTGACCGCCGAGGGCGACATCGCCGCACTGTCGCTCTCCTGCGAGCGCGCCAAAATCTTCAGCGACGACATCGCCGCCACGGAGACGATTCTGCTGGACTCCCTCCGCAGGGCCGCCAACTTGTCGGGATGGCCCGAGAAACTGCTGCCGCCGGACTCCTGGCCAGAGGAGCAGGCGGGCACCCGGTTCGGTAAGGCGCTGAGCGCGTGGTGCAGCCGCTGCCCGCGCCGGGTCGTGCTGTTCCTCGACGAGATCGACGCCCTGCAAGGCGAGAGCCTGATCAGCACCCTCAGCCAACTCCGCGACGGTCACAACATACGGCCAGATGGCTATCCGTTCCCCGCGTCGGTGGTGCTGTGCGGGCTGCGCGACCTCCGTGACTACAAGGTCGCCTCGGGCGGCGCCCCCGACCGGTTCAACGCGGCCAGCCCGTTCAACATCCTCGCTGACTCACTGCGCCTGGGCGACTTCACCGCCGACCAGATCGCCGAACTCTACGACCAGCACACCCAGGCGACCGGCCAGGAATTCACCAAGGACGCGGTGGACCGGGTCTTCGAGCTGACCCAAGGACAACCATGGCTGGTCAACGCCATCGCCTACGAGATCACCATTCAGATGAAAGTGACCAGTGCCATCACCGCCGGGCAGGTGGAAGACGCCAAGGAGCGGCTGATCCGGAAGCGCGCCACCCATCTGGACGCCCTCGTGGCGCGACTGCGCGAACCACGGGTGGAACGGGTGATCGAACCGATCCTGGCGGGAACGTGGCCAGACACGGACACTGCTTTTGACGATGACGTCTCCTACGTTCACGATCTCGGCCTCATCCGGGGAACCAGGGATCTGGAGATCGCCAACCCGATCTATCGAGAGGTCCTGCTACGGGTCCTGGGCGATCGCACGGAGCGGTTCGTGAAGGCCGATCCACACAGCTTCGTGCTGCCCGACGGCCGTTTCGACCTGCCGCGCCTACTGCAGGAGTTCGTCGTGTTCTGGCGCGAGCACGGCGAGGTACTCATCCAGCAGGAGGGCTACCACGAAGCCGCCTGCCAGATCATCCTCATGGCCTTCCTGCACCGACTGGTCAACGGCGGAGGCCAGCTCGACCGGGAGTACGCCGCAGGCACCAAACGCTTGGACGTGCTCGTTCGCTGGCCGTACAGCGGCCCCGACGGTGGACGGCTCACACAGCGCGAGGCCATGGAACTCAAGGTCTGCGACCCGATGCCCAACGGCCTCACGCAACTCGACCAATACCTGGACCGCCTCACCCTCACCACCGGCGCGCTGGTGATCTTCGACCGGCGCCCCGAAGCCCCACCATGGAAGGAACGAGGCGCTTTCGAGCAGGCAACCACACCATCCGGCCGCCACATCACCGTTCTGCGTGTGTGACGGGCGCCTGAACAGTCAGAGCCGAGCGCCGTCCCGCGAACGCCTCGCCCGCAGCCTGTTCCCGACGCTGCGACGGTGTGCCGTCATCTACCGCCTCGAGGCGGTCCGAGCGTGCGGCCGGGCAGCAGTGTGCCGGGGAGCAGTTCGTGTTCGACCTTGATCCGGTCCGGCTTGGCGAGCATCGACTGCATCACCGCCGCAGCCCGTACGGCGGCCCGCTCAACCGGGATGCGCACCGTGGTGATGCCCAGCAACTCCGCCCCGGGCAGGATGCCGTCGCAGCCGGTGACGGACAGGTCTTCCGGCGTGCGGACCCCGATGGCGCGGGCGTGTGACAGGAAGGCGAGCAGGCGCAGGTCCGTCGGGAACATCGCCGCCGTGATCGTGCCGACGTCGTACAGCGCCATCACCTCGGCGATGCCCTCCTCGACAGCACCGAACGTGCGCGTTGTTATCCGGTGCACGGTGACGCCGTGCTTCTTCAGTCTCTGGGCCATCACCCGGCCGCGGAGGTTCTCTGCCACGGAAAGCTCGGCACTCGGAATCACCACGGCGACGTCGCGGTGTCCCTGCGCCGCCACCGCGTCCGCGAGCAGGGTCGCGTTGCCGTTCTCGTCGTAGGAGACGCTGTAGAGCCGCGGGTGGTTCTCCGGCCGCCCGATGATGACGACCGGCACCACGTCCAGGAACGGCTCGAGCATCTCGGCCCGGATGACACCGGTGGAAACGAACATCCCGCCGACCCGGAGCCCGAGCAGCCGGTTGAGCGCCTGCCGTTCGAAGTTCGCGCCTTCGGTCGGTGACGGGGCGACGGTGATCATCTGCAGGCCGAGCCGGCTGATCTCGGCCTGCAGTTCGCTGAACAGCAGTCCGTACGCCGGATTGCTCGGTCCGCGCAGGAGCAGGCCGATGATGTCCGAACTGCTCGCGGCCAGCGATCGGGCCATCTCGTTCGGGATGTACCCGAGCCGCTCCGCCGCGGCATGGACCGCTTCGCGGGTGCTCGGCGCGACCGGAGTGGTGCCGTGGAACACCCGCGACACGGTCGCCCGGGAGACGCCCGCTTCCGCGGCGACCGCCATCATCGTCACGTTCAGGGGTGACTGCGACTGCGGCTTCGACGATCGGCGCCTGCTCTTGGCCGCCTCACCTGATCCCACCCGCGGATCCTATCGGCGCAGGTGCACACGAGGCGCGATCCCGGTCGTTTCCTGGCGGTACCGGCACAAGAGGCCAGGCCAGTCGGTCTGGATGATGTCCGCACCGTGCGCGATCAGCCATCCCCAGCCGTCGGCCGGATCGCCGAGGACCGAGGTGTGGTCGTCGCGGCCGTGGAAGAGCGGGACGCCGTCGGACAGGTTGATCGCGTTCAGCAGGCACGCCAGACCGGCGCCGTGCAACTCGTCGATCAGCTCGGGCTGGGCGAGCTCGTCCGTCACGCTTTTCGCCAGCAGTTCGACGCCGACCAGGTTCAGGTCGGGATCATGGAGCACGGCGTCGATGTCCGCGCGGGTCCGCACCATCGGAACGAACGGGTACTTGACCGGATGCCGTCGCAATGTGTCGAGCCACACCTCCTCCACCGGGCTCTTGAAGACCAGCTGTCCCGCCAGGTCGAACCGATCGACGAACGGCAGCAGGCGATCCCAGTACCACCACGACCGGTCCACGTTGAACAGCACGTCGCCGCCGAAGCGCTCAAGTACGTCGGCCAACTCGCTCACCCCGGCGTCGCCGCGCACCCATCGGTACCGCAGCGCGCGGATCTCCGCGGTGGAGAGCGCCCGGATGTCGACGTCGCGATCGAAGGCCTGCCGCTCCAGGCCGTCGTGGAAGAGGAAGAAGTCCCCGTCGGTCGATTCCACGATGTCGATCTCGACCATGTCGGCCCCCTCGACCAGGGCGGTTTCGACCGCCTCGGCGGTGTTCTCCGGGATGTTCCCCAGCCCGGTGCCCCGGTGTACGGCGATCAGCGGAGTACGCTCCGTCAATGCCTGGTTGAGCAGCGCGTTGATCTCCTTGTACTGCGGCCGGCCGAACAAGTGATACCCCCTGGTCGTAGTGATTGACTGGCTCATGCTCGACTCCTCCGGACCTGGCTGTTGCGGCCGTAGACGAACCACATCGCGACCGTGCAGACGAGCATGAGCAGTACGGCGTACACGAAGGTCAGTCCGATGGCGTCGGCGTTGCCCTGGTTCTGGGTGGCGTTCTGGATGGTGATGCCGAGCGGCTGATAGAGCGGGTGGGCGAGGAACACGGCGAGGTCGTAGTCGTCAAGCAAACTGGTGAAGTTCAGGGCCGTGACGGCCGCTGCCACGGGGAGGACCAAAGGCAGCAAGACGCGTAGATAGGTGCGCATCCGGCCTGCGCCGAGGATGGACGCGGCTTCCTCCAGTGAGTCGGGGATCCCGGCGTACGCGGCCTTCATCAGCCGCAGGGTGAACGGGATCTTGGCCGTGATGTAGCCGATCGCCAGGAGACCGACCGTGCCGGTCAGGACGATGCCGCCGATGATCGGCCGCGGTGCCGAGTAGGTGATGACGAGCCCGAGTGCGAGCAGTGTGCTGGGCAGGACCCACGGGATGTGCAGCAGGTACTCGATCGCGATCGTCACGGGATTCACGAACTTCTGCAGCACCCGCGCCACGAACAACATCATCGCGATGACGACGATCGCGGTCACGGTCGCATAGCCGATGCTCACGACGAAGGGCCAGTACGCCGTGGCGTCGGTGAGCACCCGCTGATAGTTGGCCAAGGTGAAACCGGCCAGGCTCAGCCGCCCCGTCGAGATGGTCGCCGCATCCGTGAACGAGAAGAGCACGATCAGCAGCGGCGGTACGGCATACGCCGCGAACAACACGTAGGCACAGGCGTGCACGACCGCGTTCGCGACCGGATGGGTGATGCGCTGCTTGCGCAAGGTCGCCGGGACCTTCGAGACCGAGAAGTAGGTCCCGCCCGCCTCCAGCCTGTTGAGGGTGGTGAGCAGCACCAGCGTCGCCACACCGAGGATCAGCGCGAGTGTCGCCGCGAGGTCCCGCGAGCTGGGGATCCCGGCGAAGGTCAGGATCATCGGTGTGATCGTCTGGAACTCCCGGCCGCCCAGCACCTGCGGCGCCGAGAACGCGGCCAGCCCGCCCAGGAAGGTCAGCGTCGTGACCGCGAACAGCGTCGGCCTGAGCACCGGCAACACGACCTGCCGCAGAATTCGCCAGGGCGAGGCGCCGAGTTGCTGGGCGGCTTCGATGGTCTGCTGGTCGATCCGGGCCAGCGCGGCGGACAGGAAGAGCAGATGATGACCGGTGCCGGTCAACGTCATCACCACGACGACCGCGAGCATCCCGGAAAACCACCCCGGGTCCGCACCGGGAAACACCGACAGCAGGATGCGCGTGATGAGCCCGCCCTCGCCGTACACGGACTTGTAGCCCGAGACGGCGACGACACCGCCGTACACCAGCGTCGTCGCGTAGCCCAGCCAGAGCAGGCGGGCACCGCGTACGGCGAGGTAGCGGGTCACCAGGACGACGAACACGCCGACGACGTTGACGGTCACCGACAGGACGAGCGCCAGCAGGAAGCTGTTGCGCAGCGAGTCGACGGCACGCTGCGAGGACCACAGCCGCTCGAACGCGCGGGTGCTGAATGAGCCACCGGGGAAGAAGATCTCGTGCAGCGTGACGACATTCGGATAGATCAGGAACGCCGCGATGAACCACAGCAGCGCCGCCGCGGCCACCAGGAACCACGGCGAGCGAACCCGGCCTCTCATCAGGCCGCTCCCGGATACTGCAGAACCGACTCCGGGTCGATGACGACGTCGACCTGGTCACCCGCGTCGAGCCGGCCGTCGCTCCGCATCACCTGCAGCACGTCGTGCTCCGTGCGTACCCGGTACATCGTGTGCGCCCCGTGGAACGCGCGGGCGGTGACGGTACCGGGGAGGGAGACTCCCGCTCCCGCCCGGTCGAGACCGATCTTCTCGATCCGCAGGTACGAGGCCTTGCCGGGGTCGAGCCGATCGGCACCCCGCGCGGCAAGCTCCTTCACCAGCTCGGCGCTGAGCTTGTTCACCTGACCGATGAAGGTGCAGACGAACTCGGTCGCCGATTGCTGATAGATCTCCTCGGGCGATCCCACCTGCTCGATCCGGCCGTGGTCGAGCACCGCGATCCGGTCACTCATCGACAAGGCCTCCTCCTGGTCGTGAGTGACGTACACCGTCGTGATGCCGAACCGGGTCTGCAGGTCCTTCAGCTGGCCTCGGAGCTGCTGGCGAAGCTTGGCGTCCAGGTTGGACAGTGGTTCGTCCAGCAGCAGCACCTTGGGCCGCATGATCAGCGCCCGGGCGATCGCGACCCGTTGCTGCTGCCCGCCGGACAGTTCAGCGACGCCTTTGGCCAGCTGCGCGTCGGAGAGGTCGACCTGCTCCGCGATCTCGGCGACGCGGCGGTCGACTTCTCCCTGCGGGTGTTTCCGGGCCCGTAGGCCGAAGGCGATGTTGTCACGGACGCTCATGCTCGGGAAGAGCGCGTAGTTCTGGAACACCATGCCGATCTCCCGCTTGCCGCTCGGCACGTGGGTCACGGTGCGCCCGTCGACCAGCACGTCGCCGGCTGCCGGTTCGACGAACCCGGCCAGTACGCGCAGCGCGGTGGTCTTGCCGCAGCCCGAGGGCCCCAGCAGGGTGAAGAACTCTCCTGCCTCGATCCGGAGCGAGAACGACGGCAGCGCCTCGAAGTCGCCGAACCGTACGGTGACGTCGTCGAAGGTGATCATTTGCTGAGGTACTCGAGTTCGATCTTCTCGACCCACTGGTCGAGGTGCTGGGTGACGAACGTCCAGTCGATCGCCTGGGCGGTGAAGGAGTCGGTGATCCGGACCGCGTCCGCATCGGCCTTCGAGACCGCGGCCTTGTTCGTCGGGGCAGTGAAGAACTTCTTCGACCACGCGGCCTGGACGTCGGCATTGCCGAACCAGTCAATGAACTTCTTCGCCGCGTCGGCCTTCTTCGTTCCGGCGACGAGTCCCACCTGCTGGACCGTCATCGGGACACCGATCTTGGGATGCGCGGCCTCGGTCTGGATCTTGTACTGCTGCTCTCGGGTGGCCTTACCGGCCAGCCACATCTGACCGGCGTCGACCTTCCCGGCCGCCATCTGCGCGTACAGGTCGGTGCCGGTGACAGCCGGTACACCGTGGGCGAAGTAGGCCTTCACCGCATCCCAGCCGGCTTGGCTGACGCCGAGGTCGCCACTGTCGTCGCGGTACCGGCTGAGGATCCCGGCCAGCACCGTCTGCGCGGTCGCGCCACCGAGCGCGCTGGGTACTTCGTAGCGCTTGTCGAACTGCGGCTTCGTCCACAAGTCCGGCCAGTCCGTCGGCTGCTGAGCCGGGGCGAGCGACTTCTTGTGGACCAGCATCACCGGCTCGCGCACGATCGGCCAGAACTGCTTCCCGTCCGCGTCACCCAGGGCGATGTCGACCTCACTGGACCAGGCAGGGGTGTAGCTCTGCAGGACGCCGGCGGCCTTCAGCTTCCCGAAGTACACGCTGTTGAGGCCGAACGTGACGTCGGCGATCGGGTTGCTCTTCTCGGCGAGCAGCCGGTTCTGAATATCACCGCCACCGAGGTCGACGAACTGCACGGTGAAACCGGCCTTCGCCGCCTCCGCCTTCAGCCAGTCGCCGCGGCCGTCGGAGACCGAATTGCTGTAGATGACCAAGCTGTCCGTGCCGGTCGAGCCGGCCGCCGTACTGGTCGAGACCGGCGAGGAGCAACCGCTGGCGACCAGCGCGCCGGCGAGCGCGACCACCACGGTCGCAAGAGTCTTCCGCATCGTTTCGTCCGTTCCGCCCCGCAGCGCAGGGTCGTGGTGAGCATGCATGTACGCGCGTTCATTCGGCGTCGTAGGCGAGACTGCACTCCGCCAATGAACGCGCGTACATAGAAGAAAGTCCGCTGGATGGCCGGTCGGTGACCGAGTACCGCCGAGTCGATCCCGTCGGCGTACGTCCGGGTTGACGATTCCGGCCGGCTCAGAGCTTGAGGCCGGGTCGCGGGAGCTGACGCGTGCAGGGCATTGACGGGCTCACGCTCATGCGGTTACGGTCGGGACCGTAATCGAGCACAAACGAACACACCGTGGAGGTGGCGCTGTGCAGATTCCCGAGGAGGGCCCCTTAGCGTGGCGGATCCGACCGCACGCTCGACGGCGGCCCGCCCGCAGGAGAGGCGGAGTCGCATGAGGCGCGGGGCGGTGGCGGCGGCGTTCCTCGTGACGCTGCTCGCGGTGCCGTTCGCGCCGGCGTCCGCGGCCGACCTGCGGATCGCCAACGGAGGCTTCGACGATGGACTCACCGGCTGGAGCGGCTCGCACAGCCCCGGCGGCGTCGACGCCGTGGCGTGGGACGGCCGCACCACCGCGCGCGTCACCGACACCGACCCGGCTGCCGCCTACGGCAGGGAGAGCCTGCCCGGTCTGCCCGCCGCGGCGGGGACGCGCTACACCCTGAACGCCGTGGTCTGGGCCGACAACGGCACCGCCCAGCTGTACCTGCGCTTCAGGGACGCCTCCGGCAAGCTTCTGGCCGGCGGCGCGAACGCGTCGGTGACGGGCCGGCGCTGGAACCGCGTCACGGCCTCGGGAGTCGCGCCCACCGGCACGGCCACGGTCTCGGCCCTCATCTACTCGGGGGTGGCCGACGTGGGCACCGCCTACTGGGACGAGGTGCTGATCACCAAGGACGTGACCGATCTGGGCGTACAGATCGAGAGCAGTGTGCCCAACGCCACCACGTTCGCGGGCGGAAGCGCGTACGCCCTCTACACCGGCACCGCCGACGCCAACCCGCAGCTCGCCGTGATCGACGTGGCCACCGAGAAGGTGACGCGGAAGATCACCATTCCCGACTCGGCGGACACGCCCACCGTGGGCGGCTGGGCGGCGGCCACGGCCACCGACGGCAGTGTCTACCTGGGCACCTATCCCAACTCCAAGCTCTACCGGCACGTCCCCGGCCAGTCCACGGTCACCGACCTCGGGCGGGCGGAAGGCGGTTACTCGTTCATCTGGGACCTGGAGCCGGGAGCGGGCGGGAAGGTGTACGGCGGCACCTACAACGACGGCCGCTACTTCAAGTACGACAACGGCGCCTTCACCACGATCGGCAGCGTGCCCATCGTGAGCGGCGCGCAGTACGTGCGCAGCCTCGCCCACGACCCGGCCGCCAACGCCACGTACCTGGGCACCGGCACGAACGCCGCGCTGATCAGGTTCGACAACGTCACAGGGCGGGTGGACAGCCTGCTTCCGGCGGCCTACGCGCACAACTCCATGGTGGGCGGGCTCACCTGGACGGGGGGCAGGCTGTTCGCCTGGATCGACCGTACGCTGCTCGTCCTGCGCGTCGTCCGCAACACCGACGGCTCGTACGCCGCCGCCACCGACGCCGCGATCGACGACGTGGACCTGCACCACTCGCCGGCCCGCGACGGCAAGGTGTGGTTCATCAAGGACGGCCTGCTGCACTCCTACGACGTGGGCACCGGATCCGTGCAGGCGACCTCCGTCCGGCCCGGACTCGACGTCACCGGGTACACCTGGTCCGACGGCACCCTGGTCGGCCTCGGCGCGGCCTCGGACGGCACCAGGATCTTCAAGTACGACACCGCGAACGGCAACTGGACCAGCAGAGTCGTCGCCGGCACCCCCGTCCTGCCCGCCGCGATCAACGCGCTCGGCGCGGGACCCGACGGCCGCGTCTACACCGGCGGCTACCTGACCGGCGGCACCGGGATCTACGACCCGCTGCGGGGCGACGGCGACGACGGCCGGCCGGACACGAAGACCCTCAACGGGCTCAGCCAGACCGACAGCCTGCTGGCGCACAACGGCCTGCTCTACATCGGCGCCTATCCCTCGGCCAAGCTCTACAGCTACGACCCCGCGGGCCCCTGGCCGCCCACGCTCAGGTACACCGGCGGCGAGGCGGGCGACAAAGCCGACGACTGCGAGCCGGGCAACGGGCCGCCGCCGCAGGACCGGCCGTACGCGCTCGCCGGTGGGCCGGACGGCACCGTCTACATGGGCACGGTGCCGAAGTACGGCAAGCGCAGCGGCGCCCTGACCATATGGAAGGAGGGCACGGCCGGGCGGACGCTCTGCGTGGTGCCCGACCAGTCCGTCGTCTCGCTGGCCTACGCGGGCGGAAAGCTGTTCGGCGGCACCTCCACGCGCGGCGCCCTGGGCGTCGACCCTGTCTACGCGCCGGGAGCGTCGGCCACGCTGTTCTCCTTCGACCCGGCCACCGGTGCCGTGCGCCCGTATCCGCTCCCGTTGACCGCGCCCAAGGCCATCACGGCCCTCACCGAGGTGGACGGCGACCTCTGGGGCCTGGCGGGCGGCTCGCTGTTCACCCTCGATCCTGCACTGCCCGAGGCGATCACGGCGACGCGGCTGTTCCCCGACCCCGACTACGCCGCCAAGTCCAGCCTGGCCTGGCGTGACGGGGAGTTGCTGACCGTGGCCCAGGATCCCGGCCATGTGTACGGCACTGCCGGCGACCAGATCTTCAAGATCGACAAGTCGACCAAGGCGCTGACCGTACTGCTGACGGTCTCAGGGGCGGAGGGGCTGACGGCCGACGGCTTCGGCAACCTCTACTACAAGATCAACGAGCGGCTGTACCGGCTCGCCATCCATTAGCCCTGAATATTTCGGCCTGAACCGATATATGAGGAAGCATGCCCGTGCAAAGACTTATCAGAGCGCTACTCACGATCATGATGGGAACGGCACTCGCGGTCATCACCGTCCCGGCGCTCCCCGCGCAGGCGGGAATCTGGCACGAATACCCGACCACGTGGAACACGACCTGCAGCGAGACCCGCGTCCACAACGGCACCGCCTACCAGGTGTGCCTCGAGTTCAACGCCAACCGCACCCAGGTTCGCGCCGTCGCCTTCATCAATCCAGGCGCGTACACCAACTTCCAGGTCAACCTGCGCCTCTGGTTCGGCGGGGGCGGCCCGGACATCGCCGACTCGTGCCCGACGATGACCACGAACGCCAGCAGGGCGTGCTACACCGCGTTCACCGACCTCAGGCGCCCTTATGTCGTGACCGAGGCCACGTTCGGCATCGCCGGGACGTGGCAGCTCCCGGTCCGGGCCCTGGACATGAGACTGTCCGCCAAGCAGCAGGAGCGCTCCAACTGGTGCGGCCCGGGCGCCGTGCAGACCACGCTCGCCACCATCGGCATCTCGGCGCCGCCGCAGTCGGAGCTGGCCGACAAGCTGCAGACGGGCGAGACGCTGTTCGGCGCCACCATGCCGGGCAGGATCCCCGCCGTCATCAACTCCTACATCCCGGCCTCCGACTGGCAGTACAAGTGGGAGGAGATAGCGGTCTCCAACGGCCAGATGTATGAGGCGGGCATCAACCGGATCGTCACCTCCCTGTCGCGCGGCAGACCGGTGATGGTCCTCGTGATCCCGGGCAAACTGCCGTGGTGGAACAGCTCTACGCCCACCCTCCGGCACTATGTGACCATCACCGGTTACGGCGGTGTGGTCCACGCCGACGGCTCCGTCCATCCCACGACGTTCAAGGTCGCCGACCCGGCGGACGCCAGTGAGCACTCCATCGACGTGGACAAGCTCCTGCTGGACAACGCCAACCTCGCGTGGAACGGCATCGACTCCGCCGTCATCGTGAGAACCTGACCTCCGGCTGGAACACGAACAGACGGGGCGGCCCTTACGTGGGCCGCCCCGTCCGCCGGTCAGGCGATCGCCGGTTCGCCGGCGCGGCGCGGCGCGCTGGCCGGAGCCTCGTCGAGCGGCTGCGGCGGAGCGTTGAGCACCGCCTCGTCGATCCGGCCCTCGCCGCGGGCGACGAGGATCGGCACCACGATCTGCCCCGCGACGTTGGTCGCGGTGCGGATCATGTCGAGGATCGGGTCGATGGCCAGCAGCAGGCCGACGCCCTCCAGCGGCAGGCCCAGCGTGCTCAGCGTCAGCGTGAGCATGACGATCGCCCCGGTCAGACCGGCCGTCGCGGCCGAGCCGACGACGGAGACGAACGCGATGAGCAGGTACTCGCCGACGCCCAGCGGGACGTTGAACACCTGCGCCACGAAGATCGCCGCCAGCGCCGGGTAGATCGAGGCGCAACCGTCCATCTTGGTGGTCGCACCGAACGGCACGGCGAAGGAGGCGTAGTCGCGGTCGACTCCCAGACGCTCGATCGTCACCTTCTGCGTCAGCGGCAGTGTGCCGACCGAGGAGCGCGAGACGAAGGCCAGCTCGATCGCGGGCCAGGCGTTGCGGAAGAACGTGATCGGGTTGACCTTGCCGACCAGCCAGAGCAGCGTCGGGTAGACGGCCAGCAGGACGATGAAGCAGCCGATGTAGACACCGAGGCCGAACTTGGCCAGCGGCGCGAGCAGGTCCCATCCGTACGTGGCGACCGACTTGCCGATCAGGCCGGCGGTCCCGAGGGGCGCCAGGCGGATGACCCACCACAGCGCCTTCTGGACCAGTTCGAGGATCGAGCGGCTGAAGGTGAGGAACGGCTCGGCCTTCTCGCCGATCGCGATGGCCGCCGCGCCGAGGACGATCCCCAGGAAGACGATCTGGAGGACGTTGAGCTCGGTGAAGGCCGTGACGATGTTCATCGGGATGATGCCGGTGACGAAGTCGACCCACGATCCGACGTGCTCGGGCGCCTTCACGCCCGCCGTGCTCAGGGTGACGCCCTGACCGGGGTTGATGATCAGGCCGAGGCCGATGCCGACGATGACGGCGATCAGCCCGGTGGCCAGGAACCAGAACAGCGTCTTGCCCGCCAACCGGGCCGCGCCGTTGACGTTGCGGAGGTTGGCGACGCTGACCACAACGGCGGTGAACACCAGCGGCGGCACTGCCAGCTTGAGCAACTGGACGAAGGTTGATCCGACTTGGGTCAGGGTGGTGGCCAGCCAGGCGAGGTCCCAGATGCGGGCGGCGAAGCCGAGGGCCACACCCACGACCAAGCCCAGCAGCAACTGCAGGGAGAAAGAGAATCTCTTCACGATGAGGAAGGCTCCGAAAAACGGCATGCCTGATAGGGCATGCGAAAACGGGGTGGTAAGGGGTCGAGGGATCGAGCGCTACGTCAGAACGCGATCAGCGACAGATGGACCCGGTCAGACGGCAGAGATCGATGTGCAGCCGCTCAACCAGCCACACCGACAGGACGGAAAACCTCACAAGGTGTGTAAGTCGTACGAATGGTGCAGCATTCCGACTATAAGAGTGATCTACTTCATAAATCAAGATCCTCCCGATCGGGAATGGGGGTAGGGTCATCGGGCTGAGGACCGCGACCTGGGTGGCTGATGGTGCGGCGGTCCCGGAGGGCTGCACGCGGGTGCCGGTCCAGGCGCTGCGCTTCGGCACGCGCGTGCTCTACCGTCTGCTGAGCGACTACCGACCGAAAGGACCCCTTGGGCATGGAACACGACGGCCTGCGCGCAGGCGCACCGGGACACCCCCGATGAGCGGCGGCGAGGAGCTGGCCGAGCGGGTGCACGCCCTGCTGGCGGCGCCCCGGCCCTGGTCCGTCACCCAGGTCGGCGACCCCGTGCTGCGCCGCACGACCGAGCCGTACGACGGCCAGCTCCCCGACGGCCTGCTGCGCGAGCTGCTCGACGCGATGTTCCGGCACCTGCCGGGCGTCGGGGTAGGGCTCGCCGCGCCGCAGATCGGCATCCCGCTGGCGCTGGCCGTCATCGAGGACCCCGCCGACGTGCCGCCGGAGATCGCCACGGCGCGGGAGCGCGTCCCCCAGCCGCCGCTGGAACTCGTCAACCCCGTCGTCACTCCCCTGGAGTCCCGGTACCACGCGTTCTACGAGGGGTGCCTGAGCGTCGAAGGGCTGACCGCCGTCGTCCCCCGCCACGCGCGGGTCCGGCTGTCGGCCCTCGACGGCGGCGGGCGCGGGTACGACGTGGAGCTGTCCGGCTGGCCGGCCCGGATCGCCCAGCACGAGACCGACCACCTGAACGGCGTCCTGTACCTCGATCGGGCCGAACCGCGCTCGCTGTCGACCGTCGGCAACTATGAGCGCTTCTGGACTCCGCCGCAGGCCGAGCGCCCCCCGGGCTGACGGCCTGGCTGGTGAATCGGCCGGCGGCGCACACCACGAGCACGCGCCGCCCGGCGACGTCGAAACGGGTCGTCACGAAGGCGTCTCCGGGTGCTTACCTCTTCGGGCGGAAGTAGTGCCCGACCATGTAGGCGGTGACCTGACCGCCGATCTTCGCGCCCTGGACGTCGGCCGTGCGGGTATGGATGCCGCCCCAGACCCGGGCGTTGACGACCTCGGCGAGCGCCTGCGAGAAACCGCGGAAGTGCCGGGTGGTGCCCGAGTCGGCACTGTACCCGCTGAAGGAGATGTCGTCCCGGCCGAAGAAGTACGCCAACGCCGACATGCTCGCGGCGGTGAAACAGGCATGTCCGGACGTGAAGTCGGGGTGCGGCGGCGTCACGAGCAACGGCATCCAGGTGGGGTCGGCCACCGTATCCGGGTTGCCGTCGGTGTCGGCAAGCTGGATCGCGGTGACCGGCCGCCAGAAGCTCCACGCCGCCTTCTCGTTGAAGCAGGCGGTCGTGGCATCGGCTTCGGCCAGATCCACCATCGCGAACATCCGCGCCGTCTGAAGCGTGTTCAGTCGCTGCGTCGTCGCAAGCTGGCGCTTGATCTCCCATTCGACCAGATGCCGGTCATGCCACCAGATCGCGGCTTGTGTCTGGTCGGCCGTCCTGAGGGTGCTGGTCGCCGAGCCGATCGTCTTGACCTCGTTGAAGTCCCGGGCGTACCGGCGGCTGGTGAGCGATGGCGGGCCGGACGTGCGGAACATGGACGCGCTGGGAATGAGGAACGGTTTGACGTAACCGACCCATCCTCCGTCGGAGGCGAAGGCGGGCGGCGCCGGCCGCCACTGACCGGGCTGGGTGCCGACGGTCCAGGTCTGGCTGCCGAACGCCCCGTCGTTCTCCCGCGCGGCGATCATCGCATCGGCCGCCTGAGTGCCCACGGTGATCCCGCGCCGCTTCGCGGCGCCATCGGGAATCGCGGCCAGCGACTCGTCGTACTGCGCCGTCAGCCTCTCCCGCTGAGCCGGGAACAGCGCGTCCAGCACGCGGAAGGCCGCGGTCGCGACGGCCGCGTTCGTCGACTCGGTTCCCTTGGCGGCCGGTGCGATCAGGTACGGCTGGTAGGGGGTGCCGGCGATCGCGTTCACCGCGTCGTAAACGGCTCCGTGCACCATCGCGAAGCTGCGCGCCTGGACTTGCGGCTGCTGACCGGCGATGTCCCAGATCGCTGTCTGGGCGTTGCCGTCCCAGACGATGACGGCGTTGGCGGGGTTGCGCGAATCCGAAGCGTACGCGGATGACGGGCCGAGTCCCGCCGGCGACCCGGCGACCACTCCTGCGACGGCTAACCAAACGACCGTGCGTCGTAAGCATGATTTCAGCACTGACGCAAAGTACTATGCGGGCCGCAGCCGCTACAGGGCCGTGCAGTCAAAAGGTTGATAACGACATAGCCGAAAACAGCCCCCACCGATACAAGGACCGAGCGCGGCCATCTGGCCATTGACCAGGCGAAAAACGTGATTCATAGTCACGTTATCCGGTTCGATCAGTGAGGACGGTGAGAAAGCCATGCGACTGCTGCGTCAGGTGGCTGCCCGCTTTGTCGGCAAGGGACGAGTCAGCGGCCGATACATCTACTGGCCCTACCACCACGGCAAATAAACAGCCCCCGCCAGTTGGACACAGCACGCCCGCCAGGGCCTCGCGGCCACTGGCTGCTGGGCAACGTCGTCGCGTACGACAAGGACCGCATTTCCTTTCTCCGCCGCCACCATCGTGAATACGGCGACGTGTTCTCCTTCGACGACCGGGTCGTCTTCACCATCGACCCGCAGCTCACCCACCAGGTTCTGACCGCCACCAATCACGACTACGTCACGGAGCTGACGCCGTTCGCCGGCTCGTCGGCGCTGCACGCGGCCGGCGAGATGATCAACCCGTGGATGCGGGCGCGCCGCGTGGTGCGCCCCGTTCTCGGTGATGCCGCGGTCTCGGGCCTGGACCGCCGGATCGTCGCGATTCTGGACGCCGTGCTCGACCGGACGGCGGGCCGAGACGTCGACGTGCTGCCGGTGATGCTGGACTTCGCCGGGCACGCCGTGGCCGAACTATGCCTGGGCGAGGACGCGGCGGGCATCCCCGAGCTGCTCTTGGCCGGCCACGCGGCGTTGCTGCCGTTCGAGGACGCCGGCTACCAGGTCCCCGCGTGGGTTCCGTTGCCACGCAACCGTCGGTTCGTCCGCGTCCACCGCCGCACGGTGGAGACGCTGACCCGGCTGGTCTCCGCCAGACGCGCCGAGCCCGTCGGGCGACCACACCGCGACCTGCTCGACGTACTGCTCAGCGCGCATCCGGCGATGACCGACAAGTCGGTGACCACCACGTTGTGGAGCATCCTGGTCGGCGGGCACGGCATTCCCGCCGCGGCGTTGACCTCCATCGTCCGCGAACTCGCGATGCGCCCGCGCCTGGCCGCCGACCTCGCGGACGAGGCCGGCCCGCTGGCCGGGGTCGAGCCATACGCGCGTCTTCCGCTGGCCGAGGCCGTGGTCAAGGAGACCCTCCGGCTGTCTCCTCCGGCCTGGATGATGACCAGGGTCGCGTGCACGGCCGTCACGCTCGGCGGGTGGCGGTTGCGGCCCGGGGACGAGGTGTTGTGCACCCCGTACCTGATCCACCGCGACCCTCGCTGGTGGTCTCAACCGGACGAGTTCGACCCGGCTCGATGGGAGACGGCGCGGCCGGCGCCGGGCACGTACCTGCCGTTCGGCTCCGGCTCTCGCTACTGCCTCGGCGCCGCGGTGGCGATGCGCCAGCTCACCCTCGCCACCTCCCGGATCGCCCAGCGCTTTCACGTACACGCGCCGAACGCGGTCGCCGCGGAACCCGAGTTCTGCGGGCGCCTCGCACCGGCGGGGCTGCGCGCCGAGTTCCGCTCAGTCCCGGTCGAACGTTGAATATCACCGCCATCGGCGGGGAGTGACTGGTATGGCTGGAACCATGATCTTCTCGAGGCGGACGGTCCAAGTCGCCGCACTCACCCTCCTGACCATCCCGATCGCCGCTCCCCCACAGGCGGCCGCCGACACCGGCAAGCGGACACAGACCGATGCCGGGGCGGTCGCCCGCAGGATGCTGGCCCAGCTGAAAGTCGCCAGGCCCCTGTCGATCCGCGGTTACAGCCACCGGCGCTTCCAGCCCCGATGGGCACACCACAGGGGCAGGTGCGGAACACGAGAAGTGGTCTTGGCCCGCGACGGGCGACACGTGCGCAGGAACGCGGCCTGCCATCCGGTCAAGGGCGTCTGGTACAGCCCGTACGACGGCAAGCGGCTGAAGAGCGAAAAGCAGGTCGACGTCGACCATGTCGTACCACTGTCGTATGCCTGGCGCTCCGGCGCCGCCAAATGGAGCCAGGCGCGACGGCGCGCCTTCGCCAACGACCTCACCCGCCCCGAACTGATTGTGGTCAGCCATTCCGTCAACATCGCCAAGGGCGGCCAGGGGCCGCAGAGCTGGCGTCCGCCGCGCCGCGGCTATTGGTGCCGGTACGCCACCTCATGGATCACCGTGAAGCATCACTACCGGCTCTTCGTGACGCGGAAGGAGAAGGTGAGCTTGCTCAACATGCTCCGCACCTGCCGATGACGGTGATTCTTTCAACCGGCACGAAGAAAGCGCGGACCAGAAAGAAGTGACGGACATCACACGCTCCTCATGTATCTAATTGATCCCGCAAAATGTCCAGGCACTCGTTCACGTCTCATATCCGTCGCTTTACGCGGTGAAAGCGTTGACGCCAATGCATTCTTCAGGGGTGAAAGGGCCGCGGAAGGGCCGCGCCCAAGAACCCGAAGGAAAACAGTTATGCGTAGCACGACAACTCGCCGGCGACTGCTGGGCCTCGGCGCCGCCGCGATCGCCACCGGAGCCATCCTCGCCGGTCCGGCCGGCCCCGCCCAGGCGGCCACCTCGGATGTCGAGGTCAAGCTGACCTTGTGCGTGGTCGATCTGGTCACTCCCCGGATCGATTGCAAGGTGGACGCGCGGGTGCCGGTCACGGTGCCGGAGAATGCGCTGTTCGCCCGGAACTTCGCGACGACTTTCCAGCCTTCGGGGAGCCCGCTGGAGGCCACGTACAAGGTGCGGGTCACCAGAGCCGCGGCCGGAGGGCCCGTGATCGCGCAGGCGACCCAGGTCCTCCTGCGCAACAAGGTGACCTCCCAGCAGCTCGGCACCACGGCCGGGCCGCAGGTCCAGCTCCAGCCCAACCTGCTGGCCAACAGCAGCACGACCGTGGTCGACACGGTCAATTTCCCCCCTGGCACTCCCAGCTCACAGGCCAATAACGCGACCGGCAACTTCAAGGTCACCTGGCACGCGAGCTGAGCATCGCCGCCACCACGATCCAGGCCCCGTTCCTTTCTGGGAGCGGGGCCTGATTGTCTGGGGCTCTCCAGGCGGTGACGCAAGCCACCCGCCCGCGGTCAGCCGATGCGGATCGGGAGGGTACGCGGTCCGCGGACCTGGCCCGTGGCCCAGGTCACGGCCGCCGGGTCGGCCAGGCCGAAGTCCGGGATCCGCTCCAGCCAGACCTCGAGGGCGACCCGCAGCTCCATGCGCGCCAGATGCGAGCCCACGCAGCGGTGGATGCCCAGCCCGAACGCGACGTGCCGGTTCACCTCACGGTCGATGACGACTTCATCCGCCCGTTCGAACTGCGCGGGATCGCGATTGGCCGCCGGGAATGACAGCAGGATCCAGTCGTCGGCCTTCATGTCGCCACCGCGCCAATGCATGTCCTCCTTGACCAGCCGCGCCATCGTGACCGGGGCGTAGGCCCGGAGGAACTCCTCCATCGCGGTCGGCAGCAGGTCAGGCTCGGCGACCAGGCGCTCGCGGTCGGCGGGAGTCTTGGCCAGGTGCCACAGCGACGCGCCGATCGCGCTCCACGTCGTGTCGATACCGGCGATGAGCAGCAGCGCCATCGTGCCCGCCACGTGGGACGGATCCAGCTTGTGGCCACCGAGTTCGGCGTTGATCAGATAGGTGGTGAGGTCGTCACGCGGATGGTCGATGTGGTCGCGGATCTGCGTGAGCAGGTAGTCGAACAGCTTCTGCGCCCGGGCGAGACGTTCCTCCGGCGGCAGGTTGACCCCTTCGAGGGCGTTCTCGATGAACACCCGGAAACGCGCCCCGTCCTCGGGCGGAAAGCCGAGCATCTCGGCGATGACCCGCATCGGGATGTGCTGGGCATAGTCACGCGCGGCGTCGACGACGTCCTGCCCCTCCAGCGCGTCGATCAGCGTGTGGCAGAACGCCCTGGTGGCCGCCTCCCGCTTGGCGACCGCGGACTTGGTGAACGCCGGCAGCAGCAACTTGCGCGCGTGGTGGTGGAAGGGCGGATCTGAGGAGATCGGCGGCGTACCCCCCACGGGCGCCATCTCGGGGGGCGGGCGGAAGTTGCTCATGATGATCGCCCGGGACGAGAAGTGCTCGGTGTCGTAGGCGATGGCCGCGACGTCCTCGTAGCGGGTCGGCAGCCACCCGCCGCCGAACCGCTCGGTGTGCGCGATCGGGCAGCGCTCCCGCAACTCGTCCTGGATGGGGTACGGGTCGGCCGCCCATTCGGGCTCGGCGTGGGAGAAGTCGGTCGCCCAGTCCGAGACCGGGCCGGTGATGATCTCGTTGCGGGCACCATGGGACCGCTCTTCCAGCGTCTCCCGGTAGTCCTGGCTGAAGCGGTCGTCGACGGTCATGCGAGCCTCCTAGAGGATCTCGATCGCTCGTTCGGGACAGTTGGACACCGCCAGGCGCGCCGCGCGCTCCTTGTCCGGCGGCACGACGCCTTCGCCGACGACCTGCCCGTAGCCTTCGTCGTCCTCGCCGAACAGTTCGGGGGCGAGGTCGTAGCAGCGACCGTGCCCCTGGCATCGCTCGGGGCTGATCCGCACTTTCACTGTGGTGCTCCCCTTTGTGCTGTGGTCTCGGTGGGCGCGAGAGCAGCGACGACACGGGTGAGCAACGCGGTCCATTCCTCGTCGTTCACCGCGTGCAGATCCGGGCTGATGAGCGCGCTGCCCATCGCGATCAGGAGGCAGAAGTGGGCGAGCGCGTCGGGCGACAGCGCGGGGTCGAGCTCGCCACTGCTCTCGCCGACGCCCACGAGCCCGGCGAGCCAGTCCGCGCGCTCGCCGACATAGTCACGCATCGGCTGGGCGACCTCCTCGTCGCGGCGGGCCGCGACCAACGCCTCGACGATGAGATAACCGCAGGCTTCGCGACGGCGAGGCAGCCGGCGTCCGACGGCGACGAGCAGCTCCGCGATCGACCGGTCGGGGTCGGCGGCGAACAGATCCGCCATCAAACGAGGCCCGTGCGCGCGCAGCGCGGCCACCATCAGCTCGGCCTTCGAGCCGAAGTGCGCGTACAACGCGCCGTTGCTCACCCCCGCGGCCGCGGCGATGTCGGCTACGCGCGTGCCTTCGTACCCGCGCTCGGCGAACACCTCGGCGGCGGCTTGCAGCAGCCGTACTCGCGTCTCAGCGGCGGTGACGCCAGCGATACGCCCCATAGATGAATTAAAAGACCATTCATTTGATTCGTCAACGGCCAGTGCCTGCCTGAGATGTCTGGCGGTCTTGAAGACGACAGTCCGTCACGGCAACTGGAAGCGGACATGGAAGCGCGCAATCGAAGTTGGCAGTAGCGGCGTGTACGGCAGGAGGTTCGGCCCGGGAATGGTGGCGGTCTGGCCCCGGCGGCTGGCGTTGGTGGTGGCACCGGCGAGTCGTTCGCGTCGTGGGTTGATCGGATGGCCCTGCGAAACGGATGTCCACCGTGGGCGATGGTCGAGGCGTTAGGGCTGGATGTACGCGCGTCGAGTGACGTCCGTTCACTGGCGTACGGCGTCGTCACGATGCCGGAGACGTGCAGGGCGATCGAGGCTGCTACAGGCGTGAGCTCCAAGCTCGTGCGTGGGATGCACCTGGAGGTGTTCGACGGCTCAGTCCTGGATCTGGCAGGCGTCCGCGTGGGCGATAAGGAGTCAGTCCGCCGGGCTGAGGGCCGTGAGTGGGTGCAGTTCTTCGGCAGCCGGGTATGCCCGACGTGTCTTGCGGCTTCGGGCGGAGTGTGGCTGGTCTGGTGGAAGCTGGGCTGGGCCGCAGTTTGTCCCGCGCATCGGACGCTGCTGGTGGATCTCTGCCCGAGATGCCGCGTTTCCGTGCGACGAGGTCCGGCTGGCCAGCCTGCGCGTCTTTCTCGCTCACGGATGCCGGCTCCGTTGCGGTGCGGCGCGCTCCTCAGCGGGACCGTATGCGATCAGCCGATCCCGCAGATCAGCACGAGCGCGGTGAGTAACAAACTCGCTGATCAGCAACAACTCGTGCTTGAGGTGGCGATGCACCGCCGGCCGGCGCTGATCGCCGGTCAGGTGGTGAGTGCCGGTCAGTGGTTCGCGGTCTTGAAAGCGACGGCGATGCTGGTCAGGCTTGGGGTGCCGGAGGTTCTCCCTCTGTTGGATGTGACTCTGGATGGTCAGGGCGCGCTGGCCGCAGAGGTTGGTGGACAGCGGTGGAATCGGGCGGGGCCTGTGGGCCGCTTCGGGATGGCTCCGCGGACGGCGTTGGTAGCTGCGGGACTGCTGGCGGTGGCTTTGGAGGTGGCCGCGGCGGAAGAGGAGTCGGAGCTGGTGGCCCGGTTGATACCGCTGGCCGCCGCCGGGCGGATGAGATGGAAGGAGCGGCGGCCAGATCTGTTGACGCATGTGGCTCTGCCATCGGTCTTTAGAGCAGCCTTGGATGCCGTGCTCGGTGGGCAAGCTCGCCGGCAGTGAGTGGGCCAACGGGGGTGGCCTGACCTTGGCGCGGAAAGTGAGGACGAAGTCGACCATGGGGCGCTAACGTGACCTTCGTCACACGATTCTGCTCCGCGTGCTGACGTTCTGGATGAATGCGAGCAGCCGCTTCTTATGGTCTCGGGAGGCGTGATGAAGGCTGCCGACCTGCAGTTACGCAGCGTTCAGGTTCGCTTTCTGCATCCGGACGGGCAGGAAGAGCAGCTTCCGCTGGAAGTTGCTGCCGAGGTGGCGTTCGAGAACTGCGGCGCGATCCGGCGGATCCCGCACCGAGCTGATCAGGCGCACACGCCGAGCACGCACTGGTCCTCCACGACGAACCGGATGATCGAGTGTGAGTCGTATCTGGAGAGCGTCTGGATGACGATGCTGGACTTCGACCCCGAGGTGACCGGCTTCTCCGGTCACGCTGATTAGATGGCGTTCTCAATGACAGCGCCCAGGTCGTTCACAGGCTCCACTGTCAACTTGGTCGACGCCAGACAGATGGTGTCCGACGCCGTTCGAGTTGGCAGTACGGCGAATACAACCGGCAGCCGCCTCGGAGGTGACCGCCACGGAGAGCGCGTCGGAGTTGGCGGACTGGCCTCTCATCCCGTCTCGTTGATCATGGCGTGCGCCTCTCACCTTGACCTGGTGGTACGCCAAGTCATCGAGCTTGGATACGTGATGTCATCAGCGTGCCGGAGACGGGGCCGGTGCCGATGAGGCAGCCATCCAGCACGTCGGGGCGGGGGGTTCGCCCCCTTGGTGCCGGCCCGCCCGGACGACCACATCGCCGCCCACGCACCTCAAGCAGGAACCGCTACTCCTCCAGGTACCCGAGAGCCCCGCACAGGGAGTCCAGGTTGGCGGGGAGGGCGGTGATAAGCCCAGTGGGGTGCAGCACGAGAAATGCGCCGTTGTAGGTGTCGCCGTTGTAGGAGTAGAACCACATCGGCCCGTTGACGAAGGAGGGATACTCGATGATCAGCGGAATCCACTCGTCAGTGAGATTCATCGGCAAAGCCGGCCAGTTCTTGAGGTAGGCGAAGGCGTTCTGCCGCGACAGGGGAGTACGGACTACGAGAACTCGGCCGGGCGGGGTCGCACCGTCACCATCGATGATCTTCTCCTGCTCGTCCTGCATCGTCATCGCAAAATCTCCTGTTCTTGTCAGGAGCGCACACCTTGCACACCCCGAACTCCGAAATGTGACATTCCCACTACTAACAGCGACAAACGATGGATTCGCCCCAGGTCACAGCAGGTGATCGGGGCACAGCTTGGACGCGGGTTTCTGTCGGGCAGTGGGATGGAGTCCGGCGTTCGCGACGCGACGACGCCGTGCGACACGTGGCCCCGGTCGGCGTGCTCGGCAAGTGCCATGACGGCCTCTTCGAAGCCCCGGAGCCACAGCCTCGGCCCACGCACGCTCATGAAACTTGATCTTCGGCTGGATACTGCCAACTTCGATCACGCGGGCACGGGTATTTAGATACCCGTCGAAGTGACAGTGTCCAGGTCGAGAGCAGGTCCCGCTGTCACCTTCGCCGCGTCCAGACAACGTCAGTACGGCACGCGAGTTGTCAGTGAGCTTGGCAGCAGGGCCATCGGGATGTCAGTAGCGCGTGTACGGCTGTCCGTTCTCACTGGTCCTCAGCGTCTCACTGTGTTGCGCGCAGATCTGGCGAATTCTCAGGCGGCGGCCTAGCTGACGGCCTGGTTCGCCTGGTTTGCATCAGTCTGGGCTGATGTGAGCGTCATCGGAGTTGGCGTTTCTCATCAATGTCTGCCGAGGCCGAGGCGATCATGACCATGCCCGTCGCACGCACATGCCGAGTTCAGGGTGTTTGCGGGAGCGTGGACGCGATTTCGGTCGTGCCGATGAGTTTTGTGCGGATCCGTGGTCGATACGGCTGGACACACCGACAGCGGTGGGCCTGTGCTGGAAACGTGCCAGCGCGGGAGGAAGCACATGGAGGCAGTGATGAGCGTCGACGACTCCAAGCAGGAGCACACCATCCGGACTGGCGAGCAGGGGACGCGGGTGAGCGGTCCCAGGGTGTTGGTGGCGGGAGCGAGCATCGCGGGACCCGCGCTGGCCCACTGGCTGCGCCGGCGGGGGGCCGAGGTGACCGTGGTGGAGCTGGCTCCTGAGCTGCGTCCCGGCGGGCAGGCGGTGGACGCGCGCGGGGTCGCCAAGGAGGTCATCGGGCGCATGGGGCTGGACGCGGCGGTGCGCGCGGCGTGCACCGACACCGCCGGCGCGCACACCGTGGACGCGGACGGGCAAGTGCTGGCGACCTTCCGTGCCGACGACGACGGTGGCGACGGGTTCATCGCGGACATCGAGATCCTGCGCAGGGACCTGTCCCAGGTGCTCTACGACGACACCCGCGACGGCGTCGAGTACGTCTTCGGCGACCGAATCGCGGGGCTCGCCCAGGACGCGGACGGGGTCGACGTGGTCTTCGCGGGCGGCAACCGGCGGCGCTTCGACCTGGTGGTCGGGGCCGACGGGTTGCACTCGGCGCTGCGAGCGATGGTCTTCGGGCCGCATGAGCGGTTCCTGCGCCACCTCGGGCACGTGCTGGCCTTCTACAGTGTGCCCAACGAGTTCGGGCTGGACCGCTGGCTGCTCGAGCACCAGGACCAGGAGTCCGGGCGCTCTGCCCTCCTGCGGCCCATCCAGGACGCCACCCGGGCGATGGCCATGTTCTACTTCGCCTCGGCCGACTTCGACGTCGACTACCGTGACGTCGCGGCCCAGAAGGTCCTGCTGCGTGAGCGGATGGCGGGCCTGGGCTGGTTGACCCCGGACATCCTCGCGCACCTGGACGACACCCCGGACTTCTACCTCGACCAGGTCGCCCAGGTGGTGATGGACCGCTGGTCGAGTGGACGGGTGGGGCTGCTCGGGGACGCGGCGTTCAGCTCCTCGCCGATGTCGGGGCAGGGCACCGGGCTGGCGCTGGTCGGCGCCTACCTGCTGGCCGGAGAGCTGGCCGCCGCCGGATGGGACCCCGACGCCGGGTTCGCCCGCTACGAGGCGCGGATGCGCTCGTTCGTCGAGGCCAACCAGGAGATCGGCCGGTTGAACGCCCGCAGCCGCGACGTCCCCGGGCCAGACGCCGAGCCGCGCCCCGATTTCGCCGGCGAATGGTTCACCGAGCTGGTCGGGCGCGCGATCAACGGCATCGAGCTGCCCGACTACGCGGGGGTGCCGGACTCCGCAGCCCCGGCCGGATCGCCGATCACCTCGTCGGCCAAGCCGTAGGTGTCACATAACGTGTCGAGAGGGACCACGCTTCGGTGGGACACCAAACTGACAAGATCGATGAGATTCCACCGCGCAGGGTCTCAGCGGTTCTGTCACTTGCCTGGTCGGCGCTCACCGGAACTGACAAGACCATGGGGACATCAACCCTGTGACGTCCAAGCCCATTGATCCCCAGCTGGATTGCTCGCCCGTCTCGTCTCAAGGCAGTTGTCGGTGCGCAGCTCGCAGGACTTCCCCTACGCCCTGCCATGTGGATGAGCCGGTGGCGCTTCGGTCTGAAACACCTTGTGGTGTAGTGCGGGACAAGCCCGGCGGAGCGTGGCCGAAGGTCGAGGACGGTGGCCGTGGTGGTCAGTTCGAAGGCATGGAGGCGGCAGTAGTGGCGATCCGCCAGAACGAGCCCCTCTCCAGAGAGTTCTGCTCGACGTAGGCATAGCCAACGGCGCGGCAGAAGGCGTCGAGCGCCTCGAAGGCCTGGCGGGCGGCCTGCTAGTCGCCGATCGTGAGGTAAGCGTCGACGATGATCGTCTCGGGACCCATCTGGGTCGTGGCCGGCACAGGCATACCGTCGGCATCTCGCACCAGGTTGTCGGCAACGACCTCTGCGGCAACCTGGGAGATCAGCATCCACTGGTTGATGGCTCAGTGCCAGTCCCTTGGCGTGGATCCGCGCGGTGGCGCTGATCCCGTCACAGATCGGCAGCTTGATATCCATGATCATGATATCGGGAAGCCAACTGCCTGGCGAGGTAGACCGCGGTCTCGCCGTCGCCCGCCTGGTAGCCGTCGTCGGTGAGCATCTCGGCGAGGTCCAGCCGGATCAGGGGTTCGTCCTCGACGATGAGGATGTGCGGGGCCGCCTTCACATCGCACCTCCTGGGGCGTTCCGCCGGACGATATGCGTTCCGCCGTCCCCGTAAGGCCGCGCCCATAAGGACGAGCCCGTCAGGGGGACGGTAGCCATTGGCCACCGCCGGGCGCCCGCACCCACACGTCCGGCGCCCAATGACCGAACGGGCGGCGAGTGCACGTCAGGCATCGACGTTAAAGCCGGCCCTCGGTAGCGAGGCGTGCACGAATCCGAAGCTAATGATCACGAGCTGTGCTTGCTTGGCAGGCTCAGGTGCGGTGAGGGTGCGGGGGTGTGACTGCTTGCCTCCTTTAACCAGAGTCGGCAGCGTCGTCGAGGAGGGCTTGGGTGCCGGCGGCGGTGCTGGTCGAGGATCGTGTGCGGCGGAGACGGTAGAAGAAGCCGGGGACTCGTGGCCCGTCGCGGCGTAGCAGGAAGGCGGCGTCCTGGATCTGGCGACATTCCGTTAAAGGGAGGGATGTCGGCGTACTACTTGGAGTGCAGAGCTGAGTACGGGTAAACGTGCAGAGCTGTCAGCGCTGGTCGGTCGAGAGTGGTTCGGGTGGGTGGCGTA
>NZ_JBEZYD010000062.1:39673-51967 GCF_040638335.1 Nonomuraea sp. NPDC026600 | reverse complement strand
CCGCCCAGTCCTCCACCTTGATCACCCTCCAGAGTGACTGAAGGGGGTCAGTTTTCAGCCGTCGCCACGGGGTCAGTTTTCACCCGTCGTCGACAGGCGCGGTCGCCGTCGACACCCCGAAACCCGCCCCGAGCTCGGTGAACGTCTCACCCTTACGCAGGATTCGAACCTGCGGCACCCGCTTTAGGAGCGGGATCGAATCTCTGGCGGGTGGTGCTTGGCTGTGCCGCGTGGTGCTCTTATGCCTGATCAGCGCCGCGCGGCATGACCGGCCATCCGGCTCAGGACGGCTCCTGTTACGCCGTCCGCTCACGCGTTCGGCGGCCGTGGGGCGTCCAGCGGCGGACCATGCTGTGGCGCCGAAGGCTGATTTTCTCCCGTAGGTGTACCGGGGTAAGTGGCATCCCTCCGAGTTGGCCTCTGTCACTAACGCTAATGTTTCTAACAGTGATGTTACTATCTGCGAGGGTGCTGGGTAAACACTCTGGAAGGCGGCGACATGGCAGATTTCGTGGGCAGGCGGCACGAGCTCGAGACGCTGGATCGCGAGCTGGGCAAGGTGACGGCTGGGGTCGGTGGGGAGCGGCCCGGGCGGTGCGTGATGCTTCGAGGGCGCCGCCGGGTGGGTAAGTCGAGGTTGGTGGAGCGGTTCGCCGAGAGGTCCGGTGCGCCGTTCCTCTTCTATGCCGCCACAGGGGCGTCGCCGGGGGTGGACCTGGAGCGGCTCAGCCAGGATGCGCGGTCATCCAGCCTTCCGCTGGCGAATCTGATGTCCGCGGCCCGCCCGGCGAGTTGGGATGCCGCCTTCGATGTACTGGCGGCGGCACTGCCGCACGACCGGGCGAGCGTGGTGGTCATGGACGAGGTGCCCTATTTGATGGATGCGGAGGGCGCCTTCGAGGGCATGCTTCAGCGGGCCTGGGATCGAGTGCTGGAGACGAAGCCGGTTCTGCTGGTTCTCATCGGCTCCGACCTGTCGATAATGGAGGCGCTGAACAGCTATGGATGCCCGTTCCACCAGCGCGGACGGGAGATGGTGCTGGGTCCGCTTAACCCGGCGGAGGTTGGTGAGATGCTCGGCCTCGATCCCGCCTCGGCCTTCGATGCGGCCTTGATCACCGGTGGACTGCCTCTGATCTGTGCAGAGTGGGCGCACGGCGCCGGGATGTGGGAGTTCCTGCAGGCGGCACTCAGCGATCCGGTCTCGGCCTTGCTGGTGTCGGCGGAGCGCTCGCTCGCTGCAGAGTTCCCCCAGCAGGTCCAAGCCCGCACCGTCCTCTCGGCGATCGGCAGCGGTGAGCGGACGTTCTCCAATATTGCCCGCGCCGCCGGCGGGATCGGGGCGACCCCGCTACAGCGGTCGCTGGGGATTCTTGCGGACAAGCGGGTGATCGCGGCGGAGCTTCCCGTGTCCACGAGGCCTTCGAAGGATCGTCGCTACCGGGTTGCGGATCCCTACCTCCGCTTCTGGCTGAAGCTCCTGGGTCCGGCGATGGAGGAGATCGAGCGAGGCCGAGGTGACCTGACGCTGCGGCGTATCCGCGAAAACTGGACCAGCTGGCGTGGCAGGGCCGTTGAACCTCTGGTGCGCGAGGCGCTGGCACGGCTGCTGCCCGACGCGAACCTCCCCGCCGCCCCCGCCATCGGCGGTTACTGGACCCGTACCAACGATGTGGAGATCGACGTCGTGGGAGCGGACCGTGCGCCGATCGCCGAGCAGCTGTTGTTCGTCGGCTCGGTGAAGTGGCTGGAGAACTCCCCGTTCGACCGGCACGATCTCGCGGCGCTGCACCGACACCGCGCCGCGCTCACGCCTGCTCCCGTGCCTGTGATCGCTGTCTCGCGCAGCGGGACTGACTGTGCGGGGCTCGACGCTGCGTACGGCCCGGCGGAACTCCTCGCGGCGTGGTCCTCCTGAGCACGCCAAAACATCGCGAGATCGAAGCTGGCTGGCCGTCGGGCTGATCTCGCCCACCTGCCAGCTCGGCCAATCGGTGGGGCAGGCTCAGCTCATGGCCCACTGCCACGAATCCCGAAATCCGCAGAGCCCCGCTCGCCGGCGCGGGTACGGGTACGGGTACGGAGCACTCTCCGGCCAGGGTGTGACGTTCCTTGCCTGAGTTCGAAAAGTCGTTCAGTCTCGATGAGCGTGTGAAAACCGGAGAAGTTCGGTGGTGATCTGTTCGGCTTCTTGGTCGAACGGTGTCAGGTAGGTGACCACGTCACGGCTCCGCACCGTATCGGGGGCGTTGATGCGGTCGTTGATCTGGGCCAAAGCGGCTTCCAGGCGCGTGCGATGCTCGCTGATGTTCTCCTCGACGGCATCGATGAGCATTCGACCTTGATCGCGGACAACTTCATTGAAGCCGTCGCGCGCGTTTTGCGCCTGCCGATCGAGCATCGGAGGGGGCGCCGCGTGGGGAGAGCGGCGAGGTGACGACCACGGTGGCCGCCGGATGAGCCAGGCCCTGGGCTGGGCCGGCGCGGCGGCACTGGTGATCAGGGCCGCGCTGGCGGCCCGGCTGCTGCTGTCCGCCGTCACCGTGCGGGGCGGCAGCATGACCCCGACCCTGCTGCACGGTGATGTGCTGCTGGTGCTGCGCGGAGACCATCCCCGCTCGGAGGACTCCAAACAGTGGGGCTTGTGCCCGACGGACCGGATGTACGGAGTGATGCTGCTGCGGCTGCGCACCGGGGGCGAGCACGCCGCCGCCTGACCGCCGCTACCTAGGAGTACGGCTCGCACACCGTGAACGACACCCTTTCGACGTCCTTCGAGGGCGTCAGCAGGTGGAAGACGATCGTGTGCCGGCCCGGATCGAAGGCACCGAAGGGGTTGCGCCGATTCTTGGTCGTACCGGTCACCCAGTCCGTTTTCCATCCCTCGTCCGCGCCGTCCACAACCCAGCGGTAGCCGTACTTCAGCTGCTTGCCCGACGGGCCCTTGAGCAGGGCGACAGGGAAGAGACTGGGGGAATAGCAGTTGTTTCCGGTCTGTTGCCCGTCCAGGGTCAACGACACCAGGCGTACGGTCCCCGCAGGCGTGGTCGTGGCTTTTGACGGGGCGGTCGTGGGTGTGAGAGTGGGTTCGGGCGTGGGCTGCCTGCGGGAGACTGTGGGCTTCGAGCCGCTGGTCCTGGTGGCGCGGGTCTTCGTGGCCGGCGCGCTAGGTGTCTTGCCGGTGTCCTGTTTCTTGGGCGGTGCGCTGGGTGTTCTGGTGGGACGCTGTTCGGTGGCCGACGGGTTGGGCGCGGCCGTCGAGGGTAGCCAGATGATCGCCCCGGTCACCAGGGCAGCGGACACCGCCAGCGCCCCGGCGCCCGTCAGTATCGCCTTCCAGCGTGGGCGACTCACGGCATGGGTCGCCATACCGCCTCGATGGCCCGTCAGGTCGCCTGGCGTACCGGTGGGCGGAGCGCCGATGAGCCGGAGCAGGACGTCCTGCATGGCGGGCCGGGCGGCCGGGTCCTTGGCCAGGCAGGACAGCACGATCGGGTGCAGCGGGCCGGGCAGGTCGCCCAGGTACGGCTCATCGTGGAGGATGCGGCGGATCACCGCGGGCAGCGAGTCGTGGCCGAACGGCGCACTTCCCGTCGCGGCGAACACGATCACCGACGCCCACGCGAAGACGTCGACCGCGGGACCGAGCGGGGCGCCCGCGATTTGCTCGGGCGCCATGTAGGCGGGCGTGCCGACGATGCTGCTCGTCACCGTCAGCGAATGGCCGGACGCGCGGGCGATGCCGAAGTCGATGACCCGCGGCCCATCCCGGCCAAGCAGCACGTTGGCGGGTTTGAAGTCGCGATGCACCACCCCGGCCCGATGGATCGCGGCCAGTGCGGTCGCGGTCGCCACCGCGAGCCGCTGCAGGTCAGCGCCGAAGTGCCGGCCGGCCTGCTGGAGTGTAGGTCCCTCGACATACTCGGTCACGATGTACGGCCGGCCGCCCAGCGAGGCGTCGAGCACCTGAGCGATGCAGAACGGCTCCACCCGGCGCGCCGCGTCGATCTCCTTGGCGAAGCGGTGATCACCGGCCAGGCCGTCCGCCAGCAGCTTGACCGCGACCGGTCGCCCGTCGGGCCCCTGACCCAGGTAGACCACCCCTTGGCCGCCCGCGCCCAGCCGCCCGAGCAGCCGGTAAGGGCCCACGGCCGGGGGATCTTCTGGCAGGAGCGGGTTCATCAGTCGCTCGGGCAGATGGTGAAGGAGAAGGGCTTCGATACCGATTGGGGGGAGGTGAGGCGGAGGGTGACCCGGTGCGGGCCGTCCGTCTGCACGAGCGGGCCGATGACCTGCTGGGTGTGGCTTTCGGCGATGACGCTCTGAGAGCGCGACACCACCTTCCCGTCCAGGACCCATTCGTAGCGGAAGTCGGTGGCCAGCTTGGTCCCCTCGACCAGGCCGGAGATGTTGCCGTGGTTGAACACGCAGTCCGGGGAGTCGGCATGCCTGGGACCGATGACGCGCACCCACACGATCCGGAAGGAACCGCTGCCCGCTGAGGATCTCGACGGCGAGGTCGTGGGTTTGACAGCTGTCCGCGTCGGTTTCACGGTCTGCGTCGGCTTCACGGTCGGTTTCACAGTTGGTTTCACGGTCGGCTTCGTCGTGGTCGCCGGGTTCTTGGTCTTCGGGCGCTGAGGCGTTTTCGTCTTCGCCGGGGTGGGCGTCCCGGTAGTGGCCAACGTCAGTGGCTGCGTACTCGGCTGCGGTCCCCAGGAACCCCAGGCGCTCGTGGCGCCCCAGGCGACGGCGCTCGCGACCGCCAGCGCCCCCACGCCGGAGACACTCGCGATGACCGCCGTCCTGCCCCCGCGCCGCCGCCCGGGAACCGTGGGCGAAGCGTGGCCGCCGACGCCGTCCGGAGGCCTGGGGGCCTGTCCGCCCAGGAGGTGCAGCAACACGTCCCGCATGGCCGGCCGACGCGCCGGATCTTTGGCCAGGCACCCCAGCACGATCGCGCGCAACGGTTGCGGCAGGTCGCCGAGCTGCGGCTCGTTGTGCAGGATCCGATTGATCACCGCGGGCAGTGAGTCCTCGCCGAACGGGGGCACCCCGCTGGCGGCGAACACGATCACCGACGCCCACGCGAAGACGTCCACCGCGGGACCGAGTGAGGCGCCCGCGAGCTGCTCCGGCGCCATGTACGCGGGCGTCCCCACGATGCTGCTGGTAGCCGTCAGCCCCGATTCGACGGACCGGGCAATTCCGAAGTCGATCACCCGGGGGCCGCCCTGTCCGAGCAGCACGTTGGCGGGTTTGAAGTCGCGATGAACGATGCCCGCCTGATGAATGGCCGCCAGTGCGGTCGCGGTCGCCACCGCGAGCCGCTGCAGGTCGGCGCCGACGTGGCGGCCCGCCTCCTGGAGCGTGGGCCCCTCGACGTACTCGGTCACGATGTACGGCCGGCTGCCCAGCGAGGCGTCGAGCACCTGAGCGATGCAGAACGGCTCCACCCGGCGCGCCGCGTCGATCTCCTTGGCGAAGCGCTCATCGGCGAGTCCCTCGCGCAGCACTTTGACCGCGACCGGCCTGCCGTCGGGCCCCTGGCCCAGATAGACCACCCCTTGGCCGCCGGCGCCCAGCCGCCCGAGCAGCCGGTAGGGCCCCACGGCAGCGGGGTCGCCTTCCCGGAGGGGTTCGACGTGCGACATGGGGCTCCTGCGACACGGGTAGGGGATCTTCGGCACCATAGCGGGAAATGTCAGACTTAGTGAGCAAGTCGGGTAAACCACGCCCAGGCGCGGATGCGCGCACCATCGCCGCGGCCCGCGCCGGCTCGACACCGGTCAGGTGTCGGTCCGGCAGCACTAGGGTCTGCCTGTTCCCGACGAGGTCACACGGGCCTGAGGCCCAGGAGCGCGCCCAGGGTGCGTATCGACTGTTCGAAGCCGCCGCGTCTCTCCTCAAGAGTGTTCTCGAACTGGCCGAACACCTCGAAGTTGACCCAGCCGTACAGGCCGGTCCACGCGGTGAGGCCGCGGAAGATCAGGTCATCGGGCACCCCGGGCATGATCTGACGCAGGTTGTCGGCGTCGTCGGACAGTGCGGCGGGGGCGGGCGGGGCGAGGTCGGGCGGGGTCAGCGCGCCCGCCTCGTACGCCTGCGAGACGATCCGGCCGAACACCGCCACGTCGCGCAGCCGGGCCGCGATCGTCTCCTCCGGCGCCTGGTAGCCGGGCACCGGCGAGCCGTACAGCAGCGTGTACTCGTGCGGATGGGCCAGCGCCCAGTCGCGCACGGCATGGCAGACCGCCAGCCAGCGCCCCGCGAAGTCGCCGGGCGCGCCGGCTTCGTCGGCGGCCTCCACCGCCGCGCCGAGCGCGTTGTAGCCGTCGATGATCAGCGCGGTCAGCAGGTCATCGCGGCTGGGGAAATAGCGGTAGATGGCCGATGACACCATGCCCATCTCGCGGGCCACCGCGCGCAGGGAGAGACCGCCCGCGCCCTCGATGGCCAGCTGACGGCGGGCGATGTCGGTGATCTCCCGGGTGAGCTCGGCCCTGACGCGTTCTCTCGCGGTACGGCTAGCTGTCATGTCATCGACCATATCAGAGCACTGAGAGAAAACGAGAGCACCGCTCTTGACGAATGTCGATCGAATGAGAGAGCATTGCTCTTGTAAGAGAACGGCAGTCACACGGAGGTTCGACATGCTGGCCATCGCCAAGGGCGCCAACGCGGCCCTGATGTTCTTCCTGGAGCTCGGGGTCCTCGCCTCCGTAGGCTATTGGGGCTTCACGGTGAGCCCGAACTGGGCGATCAAGCTGCTCGCCGGGCTCGGCGGGCCCGCCTTGTTCATCGCCGCGTGGGCCCTGTTCGGTGCGGGTGGCGGCGCCAACGCCGTCTTCCCGCTGACCGGCCTGGCCCGGGCCGCCCTGGAGATCCTCTGGTTCGGTGGCGGCGCCCTGGCGCTCTACGCCGCGAGCCTGGCCACGCCGGCCGCCGTCTTCGCCGCACTCTTCGTCATCAACGCGGTTCTCCGCATCATCTGGAAGCAGGTCTGATCATGGGTAAGCACGTCGTGGTGGGTTCCGGTCAGGTCGGCACGCATGTGGCCACCAAGCTGCTGGCGCAGGGGCACCAGGTCACCGTGGTGACCCGCTCGGGCAGCGGCCCCGCCGGGGCCGAGAAGGTGGCGGCCGACGTCAGCGACAAGGCGCGGCTGACCGAGGTCGCCAAGGGCGCCGACGCTCTCTACAACTGCGTCAACCCGAAGTATCACCGCTGGCTGACCGACTGGCCGCCGATGGCCGCGTCGTTCCTGGCCGCCGCCGAGGCCACGGGTGCGGCTCTGGTCATCCTGGGCAACCTCTACCCCTACGGCCCGGTCAAGGGCCCGATGACCGAGGACCTGCCGCTCGCCTCGACCAGCCCGAAGGCTCAGGTGCGGGCGAAGATCTGGAACGACGCGCTGGCCGCGCACAAGGCGGGCCGGATCAGGACGACCGAGGTGCGCGGTTCCGACTACTTCGGCCCCGGCGCCACCGACCAGTCCTACCTGGGTGACCGGTTCCTCGTGCCGTTCCGGGCCGGCAAGACCATCCAGATCCCCTGGTCGGCCGACATTCCGCACAGCTGGACGTACCTGCCCGACGTGGCCGACGCGCTGATCGTCGCGGGCACCGACGAGCGGGCCTGGGGGCGGCCGTGGCACGTGCCCACCACCGACCCGCTGAGCTTCCGCCAGGTCGGCGAGCGGATGGCGGCCATCGCGGGGCGCCCGGTGCCCAAGCTGGCCACGCTGCCGTGGCCGGCGATCCAGGCGGCGGGCCTCTTCTCGCCGATGCTCAGGGAGCTGAAGCACATCCGCTACCAGTTCGTCGCACCGTACGAGATGGACTCGTCGGCCTTCCAGCGTACGTTCAATGTCGCGCCGACCCCGATCGACGAGGCGCTCGCGGCTACGCTCGAGGCGTGAAGATAGCCATGATCGGCCTGGGCGACATCGCGGAGAAGGCCTACCTGCCCGTGCTCGCCGCCCAGCCGGGCCTCGACCTGCACCTCTGTACGCGCAACAGCAAGACCCTGGACCGGCTCGGCGACACCTACCGGATCGCCGGCCGGTCCACCTCGGTGGATGACGTGATCAAGAGCGGGGTCGAGGCCGCGTTCGTGCACGCCGCCACCGGGGTCCACCGCGAGCTCGTCGAGCCGCTGCTCGACGCCGGGGTGCACGTCTACGTGGACAAGCCGATCGCCGACAACCTGGCCGACTGCGCGGCTCTCGTACGGCTGGCCAAGGCGGGGAGGCGGTCACTCATGGTCGGCTTCAACCGCCGGTACGCCCCCGGATACACCGGGCTGCTCGACCTTCCCCGGCACCTCGTGCTGATGGCGAAGAACCGCGAGAAAAACCCCGACATCCCTCGGCGGGTGATATTTGATGACTTCATTCATGTGGTCGACACGCTGCGGTTCCTCGCCCCCGGCGAGGTGACCGGGACCCGGATCAGGACCCGCGTCCGGGATGGCCTGCTCGAGCACATCGTGCTGGAGCTGTCCGGTGACGGCTTCACCGCCATCGGCCTCATGAACCGGGTCAGCGGCGCCACGGAGGAGACCTGCGAGGTCATGGGCGACGGCGTCAAGCGCCGGGTGGTCAACCTGGGCGACGTGGTCGACTACGTGGGCGGTGAGACGCTCACCCGGCGGCCCGACTGGGTGCCGGTCGGGCGGCAGCGTGGTATCGAGCAGATCTGCCTGGAGTTCCTCGCCGCGGTCCGTGAGGGCCGCGTGATCAGCGCGGACGACGCGCTGATCAGCCACGCCATCTGCGAGGACATCGTCGCGGACGCCTCCTGATCACGTGACGGCTCACGAGCGCTGCCGACGGCGCATCCAGGAGTCGGCGGTGGTCAGCAGGCGGCCGAACGACCGCCTGCCGAGCCGGGTCAGCACCGTGAACCCGCCCGCGTCACTCATCGGGCTGGAGGACGACACCACGCCCGCCACCGCCTCCCCGTACACGGCCGGCCCGCCGCTGCCGCCGGCCGGAGCGTGGCAGTTCCGCGTCACCAGCACCCCCGGCCCCCGGCTGGTGCCCTCGTCGGCGTCCCCCACGCAGTGGTACATCCGCGTGCCGGGATACCGCCGCCCAGCCGGATAGCCGAGCAGGTCGAGCCCGCGCAGCGACGTACCCCTGCGGGTGGCCAGCGGACGCAGCCCGCGCCCGGTCGCGGCCTCCAGCGTGCTCCCGCGCCGCCGCACCCCGACCAGCCCGACGTCGTACGGCAGCAACGCCGCCGAGTACGGCCGTCCCTGCCACTGTTCGGGCACCCAGGTCCGCCGGGCGACCCAGACCCCGAGCGGCGGCCGGCCCTGGTCGAACCCCGGCAGGAAGGCCACCTGCCGCAGCGGCCGGCCGTCGTGGTAGAGGCAGTGCGCGGCCGTCAGCACCAGGCTGCGGCTGCGCGACCTGATCACCGCGCCCCCGCACAGCACGGTCGTCCTGCTGACCGGATCACGCCCGAGCAGCACCCCGATGAGCCGCTGCGCTCCGGTGTAGGGACGGGCGACCGGCGCGTACCCCAGGCGGTCGCCGTCCGGTGTCAGCACCCTGCGCGGAGGTATCGATCGCTGGGGGACCTCCGCGAGGCCGGTCGGGTCGAGCAGGGTCAACGACAGCACCATCCTGAGCACCCGTACACTCTAAGCCGCCGATGATCACTGCCTTGACCTGCGACATCAAGGTTTACCGAAGGCCGGGGCGACGATGAACCTGATCGTGGCCCACGCGACGTAGAGCAGGGGTGAGCACAGCACCAGGACGCCGACCACCGGCTTGACCAGGATGACGGCCACGGCCAGGACGAGCACGGCGAGGCTGATGGCGGCCAGGTACCAGCGCCGCGCCACCAGGTAGAGGCTGGGGCGCACGAGGTCCCGCAGCCGCGCGGGCTCGCGGCGCGGCTCGGCCAGCAGCACGAGCGAGGCCACGACCACGGCCACCACCAGCGCCGCCGCCGTGGCGAAGAACGGCGCGAGCGCCGGTCCCCAGGCGGTGCGCGCGACCACGACGGCATCCAGAACCAGCACGCTCACGGCCACGGCGCCGGCCGCCCAGAGGGTGAGCGCGCGGGCGCCGCCGCGGCGGTAGCCGTCCCAGAACGTACGGAAGACGGCGGTCGAGCCATCGCCCAGCGCGGCGAAGCAGTTGAACGCCCCGGCCAGCGCGGGCGCGCACAGCGACGACAACGCGACGAAGAACGGCCACGACGCCGCCGGGTCCCGGACGACCGCGAGCGCCGCCAGGAGCGGCGCGCAGGTGACGGCGAGCAGGACGTTCGTCATGAGGCCGACGTACACGGTGCCGAAGACCTTCTCGTATGTCGCCTGTTCGGCCGGGCGGAACAGGCTCCGCACCGCCGCGCCGGGCCCGCTCATCACTTCAGCCCGCTCGTCGCGATGCCGCGGATGAAGTAGCGCTGCCCCAGCAGGAAGATGACCAGGATCGGCAGCACCGACAGCACCGCGCCGGTCATCATCATCGCGTACTCGGCGTCGTACTGCCCGACGAACGAGCGCAGGCCGAGCTGCACGGTCCACAGCTCGTTGCTCGTCAGGTAGATGAACGGCCCCATGTAGTCGTTCCAGGTGTTGACGAAGGTGAGCAGGGCCAGGCTGGCGAGCGCCGGTTTGGACAGCGGCAGGATGATCCGCCAGTAGATGCCGTACTCACTCAGCCCGTCGATCCGGGCCGCTTCGCACAGGTCGTCCGGGATGGACATGTAGTACTGGCGCATGAGGAACACGCCGAACGCGCCGAACGCCTGCAGCAGGATGATCGCCCAATAGGTGTTCGTCAGGTCGGCTTTCTGCATCATGATGTACTGCGGCACCATGTACGCCTGCCAGGGCACGGCGATGGTGGCGATGTAGGCGAGGAACAACGCGTCCCGGCCCGGAAAGCGCACCTTGGCGAACCCGTAGGCCGCGAAGCTCCCGGTGAGCAGTTGCAGCAGCGTGATCGTCACGGACAGGAACGCCGAGTTGCCCAGGTAGGTGAGCAGCGGGATGCGTTCCCAGATCTCCACGAAGTTCGACCAGCGCAGTTCGCGGGGGATCCACTGGATGGGCACCGCGAAGACCTCGTTGTCGCGCTTCAGCGCGGACGACACCATCCAGGCGAACGGCACGAGCACCAGCACGGCGAGCACGGAGAGTGTGAGGTAGGCCAGCGCCCTGCGGAGCGGACTCCCGCCGGAACGGTCCCCGCTCTCGGCCGTCGCCGGCGGGCGCTGCCGGGCGGCGGCCGGGGGAGCATCGTGCAGTGCGGTCATCGGGCGCTCCTCCGCTCGTTGATACGGAACTGGACGACGGTGACGGTCAGCACGATGACGAACAGCACCAGGGCGATCGCCGAGGAGTAGCCGAACTTCCCCTCGGTGATGCCTTCCCGGTAGATGAGCTGGCTCAGCACCAGCGTGCTGCGGCCCGGGCCGCCGTCGGTCATGACCACGATGAGGTCGAGGACCTTGAAGCTCTGGATCGTCAGCATGACGACCACGAAGAACGTCGTGGGCCGCAGGCACGGCAGAGTGATGCCCCAGAACCGCTGCCAGGCGTTGGCGCCGTCCACCCGCGCGGCCTCGTAGTACTCCTTGGGGATCGTCTGCAGGCCGGCGAGGTAGAGCACCATGTAGTAGCCCATGTCCCGCCACACGCTGGTGACGATCACGGCCGGCATCGCCCAGTCTGTGCTGGCCACCCACCTGGGCGGATGCGCCACGCCGAGCGCTTCGAGGACCTGGTTGATCGGTCCCGCCGTCGGGTTGAACAGCATGTTCCACACGATGGCCACGGCGACCAGCGAGGTGATGTACGGGAAGAACGCCGCGGTGCGGAAGAACGCCACCCCGCGCAGCTTCCGGTTGAGCGCGATGGCCAGGCCGAGCGCGGCGACCAGCGTCAGCGGGATGTGGCCGAGCGCGTAATAGAGGGTGTTACGCAGGGCGACGTGGAAGTTCTCGTCGGAGAACAGCCGCTGGAAGTTCTTCAGCCCCACCCATTCCGGCGTGCTGTAGGAGTCCCAGTCCAGGAACGCCAGGGCGAACGCCGCGACCATCGGGATGAGCGTGAACAGGGCGAAACCGACGAAGTTCGGGAGGATGAAGCTCCACCCGATGAGGATGTCGCGCCAGGCCCGTCGCCAGTGCGGCGGGGCGGTGGGCGCCGGTCGTGTTGCAACGTTGGCCATGGCCGTCCTTCTGCACGGTGGCCCGTGGGCCCGGACGCCGGGCGTGCGCGGCCCGGCCAGTCGGACGAGCACGTCGAGCAGCCGGCCGCCGGTGT
>NZ_JBEZYD010000062.1:0-39663 GCF_040638335.1 Nonomuraea sp. NPDC026600 | reverse complement strand
CGGTGCTGGCGATCGCGGCGCCCACCGTGGACTCGCGGACCGCGGCCGCGTTCGGCTGGGTCACCTCCACCGCCTACGACCTGATGCGTCCGGGCCCACGGGCCGGTCCCTAGTTGAGCACTTCGCTCTTGACCCGCTCGTTCATCGAGCGGATGCCGTCGGCGGCCGACTTGTCGCCGACCATGATGAGCTCGTGCTCCTCCTTGAGGATCGTGTCGATGTCGGAGGAGTGCTCGCTGACCGGCATCTCCAGCACCACCTTGTCCGGCGAGAACGCCTTCTTCGACACCTCGTCGGTGGGCATGCCCTTGATCGAGAAGTAGGTGTCGGTGATCTCCGGACTCTGCAGCGCCGGCACCACGCCCACCTTGGTGATGGCTTCGGCGCCCGCCTTGCCGGCGGCGAACTGCACGAACTTCTTGGCCGCGTCGGCGTGCTCGGCCTTCTTGTTGACGGCGAAAGCGGTCGGCGAGCCGAAGGTCGTCACGCCCGTGCCGCCGGGGCGCTGCGGCATCGGGGCCAGCGCCCAGTCGACGTCGGTCTTGCCGTTGGCCTTGGCCTCCAGGATGCCGGAGATGTACCACGTGCCCATGGGCATCATGGCCGTCGCTCCGGTCTCGAACATCGTCCGGTAGTCCGACTTCTGCGCGGTCGCGGTGCCGAAGTCGAGGGCCGCGCCGGTTTTCTGCAGCCCGAGCGCGGTCGCGTACTGGTCGGCGAAGAAGGAGTAGTCGCCACTGAGCTGGTCGCCACCCGTCTGGGCCGCGGCGACGGCCTGCACCACGGACCGCCAGGTGTGCTGGTAGGTGCCGTAGACCTTCTTGCCGCTCTCGGTCTTCGTGAGCCGCTGCGCGAGCTTGGCGTACTCGTCCCAGGTGAGGGCGGCAGGAGCCTTGACGCCTGCCTTGTCGAAGTACGTCTTGTTGTAGTAGAGCAGCCAGAAGTCCTGCCGGTACGGCAGCGCGTAGTACTTGTCGCTGACCTTGAAGGCGTCCAGGCCCGCCAGCTTCGCGGTGTCGGCCGACTTGGCCAGGTCGGTGATCTCGAGGAGCTGCCCGCGGCTGGAGTAGCGCGAGTAGTCCGTGACGTTCTTCATCGTGATCACGTCGGTGTCGTCGCCACCGGCGAGCATCGTGGTGACCTTCTCGGCGTAGTCGTCGGCGAGGATGTCCACCGGCTGGATCTTGATGGTGGGGTTCGCCTGCTGGAAGGCGTCGAAGAGCGCCTTGAACTCGGGGGTCTTGGCGAGGTTCCACACCGTGACGGTCAGCGTGACGTTCCCGCCGCCGCCGCTGGCCGGCTCGGCGGAGCCGCCGCAGGCGGTGACGGCGAGCGAGAGCGCTGCCGCGACTCCCAGGGTCTTCATTAGGTGGCGTCGCACTCCGGCCCTTCCTGGCGTGTTCGAAGCGATCATTGATCCGGACTCCTTTCTTTCGAGCCGGTCTCAGGGCTCAGGCGCTCACCATGAACTCGTCGGCGGTCACGGCCGCGCGGGGCGGCTGACCGGACAGGTAGCGTTCGAGCTCGTCGAGCGCGCTCTCACTCATCCGCCGGGTCTCTGATCCCAGAGATCCTGCGACGTGGGGGGTGATCATGACGTTGGGCAGGTCGTACAGCGGTGACGTGCTCGGCAACGGCTCCGGGTCGGTGACGTCGAGGATCGCGTCGAGCCGGCCCTCGGCGCACTCCCGCTCCAGGGCGGCGGTGTCCAGGACGGAGCCGCGCGCGGTGTTGATGAGGGTCGTCCCGTCACGCAGGAGGGCCAGTTCGGCCGCTCCGATGAGGTGGTGGGTGGACGCCAGTTCCGGGACGTGCAGGGTGAGCACGTCACAGCGCGGCAGCAGCTCGGGCAGCGGGAGCAGCCGGGCGCCCGCCGCGCTCACCTCGGCCGGGTCGGCGTAGGGATCGGCGACGAGGACGTCCACCTCCAGAGCGCGGAGCCGTTCGACCACCCGGCGCCCCACGCGGGAGAAGCCGACGACGCCGATCGTGCGCCCGCGGTTGGTCAGCTCGCCGCGGCCGTCGGCGAAGGACCAGTCGGCGCGGTTCCTGCGCGCGTCCTGGGCGAGGAACGGGACCTTCTTCCCGGCGAAGATGACCGCGGCCAGGGTGAACTCGGCCACCGGGATCGCGTTCTCGTCGGCGGCGTTGGTGACGAGGATCCCGCGTCGCCAGACCTCGTCGGTGACGAACGTACGCACCGTCCCTGCGCAGTGGAAGATCGCCCGTAGCCGCGGCGCGTCGGCCAGCCGCTCGGTCGTCAGTGGCGGGCAGCCCCAGGAGGTCACCAGCACCTCGACGTCGCGCAGCCGGCGGCGTACGGAGGGCTCGTCGAGGTCGGCGGTCACGATCGGCTCTCCCAGCTCGACCAGGTCGTGCAACCGGCGAAGCTGCGCCTCCTGAAACTGCACGCTGAACTTCGCTGGGTCCATGACCAGCAGGGCAGGGGGTCTTCTCACCAGGTTCCCTTCGGCGGCAAGCGCTTACCAGTGCCGCCGATCATGTCCGATCATTTCAATCACGTCAATGCTTTGTTAATCGGATCGATCACGTTATGTGATCGATATTGATCGTTATCGTATGAAGGCGAGTGGTGTGTCTTGACGTGAGAGGAAACCTTCGCGTTAACTCCCGGGACACACTGACGCGATCACGACCAGGGGGATCCATGCTCATGCTGCGGGAGTTCGACGACCTGCGGCTCTCGCCCCACACCGGATGGACCCGGAACCACTGGGCGGCACTCGCCGACCACCTCCTCCTGTCCGCCCGGCGGTACGCGTCGGCCTCGCACGCGCGCGTCTCCTTCCCCGGCCCGCCGGGCGGTTACGGGCCCGACGTCGACGCGCTGGAAGGCTTCGCGCGTACGTTCCTGGCCGCCGGATTCCGGGTGGCGGGGGAGGGCGGGCGCGACCCGCTGGGCCTGATGGAGTGGTACGCGCAGGGCCTCGCCGCCGGGACGGATCCCCGCTCACCCGAGCGCTGGGTTCGCCTCGACGAGCACGACCAGGCGAAGGTCGAGGCCGCGTCGATCGCGCTGGTGCTCCACCTGACGAAGCCGTGGCTGTGGGACCGGCTCGACCCGATCGTGCGCGAGCAGGTCGTCGACTACCTCGCGCCCGCGGTCGGCTCGGACTACCCGCCGATCAACTGGATCTGGTTCCAGATCGTGGTCGAGCAGTTCCTCGCCTCCGTCGGCGGTCCCTTCGAGCGCGCGGAGATCGAGAAGGGGCTCTCGTTCACCGACGGCTTCGCCAGGGAGAACGGCTGGTACGCCGACGGTGCCGAACGCGCCTACGACCATTACGCGGGATGGGCGCTGCAGTTCTACCCGCTGATGTGGAGCGAGATGGCCGCCGGCGATCCGGCGGCGGACGCGCGGCGACCGCTCTACCTGGAGCGGCTCGAACGCTACCTGGGCGACGCCGTCCACCTCGTCGGCGCCGACGGATCCCCCCTCGTCCAGGGACGCAGCCTGATCTACCGGTTCGCCGCCGCCACCCAGTTCTGGGCCGGCGCCCGCGCCGGGACGGCGACGCCCGCCCCGGGGTTGCTGCGCCGTGCCGCCTCCGGCATCGCCCGCCACTTCACCGAACGCGGGGCGCCGGACGAGGACGGAGTCCTGACCCCGGGCTGGCACGGAGCCTGGCCGCCGCTCGCCCAGTCCTACTCCGGGCCCGGCTCGCCGTACTGGGCGGCCAAGGGCTTCTTCGGCCTGTCCCTGCCCGCCGACCACCCGGTGTGGACGGCCGTCGAGGAGCCGCTGCCGGTCGAGTCCGGCGACTACCACCGCGTCGTCCGCGCGCCCGGCTGGCTGGTCAGCGGCACCCGTGCCGACGGCGTCGTGCGGGTGATCAACCACGGCACCGACCACTCCCATCCGGGGACGCACCTGACTGATTCGCCCCTGTACGCGCGGCTGGGCTACTCGACCGCCACCTCGCCCGTGCTCGCCGGTGAGCACGCCGCCGACCCCCTCGACCAGTCGGTCGTGCTCCTCGACGAGGGCGGGCGGCCCAGCCATCGCACGGGATTCGAGACGCTCCTCCTCGACCGCCTCCCCTCCGGAACGGCGATCGGGGCCTCGTGCTGGCAGGCCCACTGGGTCACCCCTGAGGGCGAGCGCCCGGATCACGGCTACGGGCAGTCCGGGACGGTACGCCTCGGGCCGTGGATCGACCTGATCTCCGCCGTACGCGGTCCTTGGGAGGTGCGCCTGGTCCGGCTGGCGGCCACAGCGGCGGTGGGGCGTGGTCCGCTGCGGGTCGGCGGATGGCCGCTGCCGGCTCCCGAACCCGTCCAGGCCGATACGGCCGCCGTGTCGAACGGCACCCTGCACTCCCGCGTCGTCGCGGGCCCGGGGCTGGACCTGCGCGGCGTGGTCGCCGCCGAGAACTCCTCGCCGCTCGCCCCCTGGACGCTTGTCCCTTGGTGCGCCACCTCCACGCCGGCGCTACCGAACACTTGGTACGACGTAGCGGTGTTCCTCGGCGGGCAGGAGCCGGACCGGGCGCCGGTCCTGTCCTGGGACGGTCCGGCGCTCGCCCGCGTGACCTGGCCGGACCGGACGGACGACCTCCTGGACACGGCCGCCGCCCTCAGCGGGCCGGGCACACCGCCGCTATGACGCCGTTCGGCGGTGGCGGATCACGATGACGCTGTCCGGTGGCAGGTCGTGATGACGCTGTCCGGCGGCGGGCCACCATGACGCGTTCGGCGGCGGGTCACTGTGGCACCGAGGAGGAGCGCACGATCAGGGTGGGCTCGACGACGACGCGGTGGGTGGGCCGCTCCGGGTCCGGGTCGGCCAGTCGCGCCGCGAGCAGCCCGAAGGCCGCCCGCCCGATGGCCATCTTGGGCGGCCGGACGGCGGTCAGCGGCGGGTCGCATAGCTCGGCCACCTCGTCGTCGTAGGCCACGATGGCGAGATCACCGGGTACCCGGATGCCGCGCTCCTGGCAGCGCTCGACCAGGTTGATCGCCTCCGGGTCGGAGTGGACGAGCAGCGCCGTCGTCCCGGAGGCGACGCACTGGTCGATCACGCTCTCGAGCGCCTTGGGCCACTCGGGATGCCACTGATCGACCGTGCTGACGTCCGGCATGCCCTCCAGCGGCAGGCCGAACTCCTCGCACGCCTGCCGCCAGCCGTGCCGCACGTGCGGGCCCGTCGGGCTCTGAACGGTGGTGATCAGTCCGATCCGCCGGTGACCGAGCTCGACCAGGTGCCGCACGGCCATGCCGGCCCCCAGCGCGTGATCGCTGACCACCGACTCCATCGCCTCGTGGTAGGGACCGGAGGCGGCGGTGCGCTCGATGAGCACCATGGGCATGTCCGCCTCCTGCAGCCAGCGCACCAGCGCCTGCCCGTCGTCGCCGGTCGTGGTGGGCGCGACCAGGAGGCCGTCGATGCCCGCCGATTCGATCAGCCGGGAGAGGTGGCGGCGCTCGTCGGCGGCCCGGTAGGTGGCGCCACGCAGGACGACGCGCGCGCCGGCCGCCGCGGCCGCCTCGCGAACGCCGCGGATCACGTCGGGCCAGTAATAGTTCAGCGACGGCACCACCATGCCGATCGTGACCTGCGGCCGCTCGGCGCCGCCCGCGTCGGGTCCCGGCCGCGGGGCGGGAGAGTCCTCCGTTTCCCCGCCGGCCAGTGCGTCGGCCACCGGCCCGCCGTGGAGCACGGCTCCGCCGCGAACCCGGCGGATCAGCCCCTGGGACGAGAGCAGCGCGATGTCGCGCCGGATGGTGATGACCGAGACGTCCAGCTCGGTCGCCAGGTCGCCGACGCGTACGACGCCGCGCCGGCGCAGCAGCTCCACCACCTGGGCGCGGCGCTCGTCCGGCAGCGGACCCGGCGAATCGGACATGCTCACTCCCACACCCCCACATGAACCTCGAAAGCGCCCCGCGCCGTGCCCGGCAGACGCAGCTCCAGCCTGGTCAGGCGGTCGCCCCACACCGCGGAGAGCATAGGGTCCGCCAGCGTACGGACGGTGAACGCGGCCGTCGCGACCCCGGGGTCCCACGCCACGAGCACGGCCCGCGCGCCGCCCGGCGGCCGGACGACGGCCTGCCCGGGGGACGGCTGCTCCACCTGCCCGTTCAGCAGGAAGTGCAGCACGCTCGGCTCGCCGTCACCGGTGAAGCTCCAGGCGTCCCCGATCGTCACACGTGACTCGCGCCGGTCGAGCGCCGCCGTGCGCCACCACCGCTCCAGCTCGGGTACGGGATATGCGGCGGCCAGGTCCAGCCGTGCCTCGAAGCGGCCGGGCTCGTCCACCACCTCGACGTCGCGGGCCCGGAACCTGCGCCCCTGCTCCTGCGGCGCGCCCCGCACCTCGGGGACGTTGTGCCAGTCGCTCCGCATCGTCCAGATCGCATAGCGGTCCGGCCCGAACGTCTGCGCCGTGTACGTCGGCCGCCCCGCGTCGACCAGCACGGGAACCCCGTCCACGGCGACGACGACGGACCCGACGTCGTTGTGGTTGTGGTGCTCCCCGTTGTGCCCGCCCTTGATCGCGAGCGTGAGACCACGAGCCGTCCCACCGGCCGTACGCGCGAGGCCGATCTGTGTCCCCGGCAACCAGACCCCGGCGACCAGATGCGGCTCGCCGGGCCCCTGCCACTCCACGTCGGCCAGAGGTGGCTCGTCGAGCCGGGCGCCCTGCCACTCCACGTCGACCAGCTCGCAGAGCGCCCGCCCGAGCTCGGCGGCGGCGGAAATCCCGGCCGCGCGCTGCGACTCCGCGTGCCGGCGGGCATCGTGCACGCCGAGCCGGCGAGCCCAGCGGTGCAGTACCTGCCACGGCTGGCCGGCCGGCGGCCGGGCCCGCGCGTCGGCGAGGTTGAGATACCACGGCCCGCCCAGATGCATGCGGTGCGGGAACCGGACCGTCTCCCGCACGACCTGGATCTCCGCCGCGTCGAGCCGTCCCGACGTGGCGTGCTCCAGGACGTCCAGCGCCTCGAGCGCGCGGCATGCCCCGTTCCACCAGTATTCGTAGCCTTCGTCGACGGAGCCGTCATCCGGCAGCGCCGCCAGGTAGTGATCGAGGCCCGCCACGGCCAGGGCGACCTGGCGCGCCCGCTCCTGTCCCGGCTCGGCCAGGCGCAGCGCGGCGACGAGCACGTTGCCGCAGATCCACGGGCACCAGTTGCTCGGATCGCCGTCCAGCCCCAGCCAGTGCCAGTCGCGCCGCCGGACGAACGGGTCGAGCACCCGCGCGCGTACCTCCGCCCGAACGCGCTCCCGCAATCCCGGGAAGCGTTCCGCCAGCCGGTCCCCGAGCACCTGGTCGGCCCAGGCCAACTGGGCGGCGACATCGGCGGCGCCGAGGTCGAGGCAGGGCGTGGCCACATCGGGCAGGACCGTCCCGCGAGGCCGGCACGTGTCCTCGTGCGCCGGCCAGCACCACGAACTCTGCTCGCACAGCAGGGCGATCCCGTCGGCGGCCTCGTCCAGCCACCCGTCCGCACCGCTCGCCAGTGCCATGAGCGCCGCGCGGGTCAGCCGGTCCTGGCGCTCGAACACCTGGCTCTCGTAGCCGGTGCGATTGCCGTCGCGGAAGTAGCGCGCGTACTGCGATGCCAGCGGCTGCGGCCAGGGCGTGCCCAGCTCCGCCTCCGCCCGCTCACGGACGGCGAGCAGAGCGCCCGACTCCGCGGCCCGGTCCCAGACGGCGTCCCCGGCGGCCGGGACCGGCAGCGCCGCTTCGGGCGGCAGCAGGCCGCCGACCAGGGCCTCCGGCGACATCGCGGCCCCCCAGGCGGTGAGCAGGGGACCGGTCGTCAAACCCCCCGAAACGCTCTCCGCGGTTGCGGTGTTAGTCATGGTCCTCCTCGCCGACATCCCCATAGTAGCGATCGAAAGTGATCGAAGTTGAATCAAATGGGCATTCGCCGAGGAAATGATCGAAACTCGCGTGACCAGCAGATCCCACTAACCCGTGTACTGGGCTCCGAGAGTGCGCAGCCGCGAATGCGCGGACTCGTACGGGGCCGGGGTGCCGAGGTAGGACTTGGGGAGTTTGGCGACCATCGTGTAGTTGGTGTCGCACACGTTTCCCACCGGCGCCTGCCCGCCCTGGCTGACCAGCTGGTAGGCGTCGAGCGTGTCGAGCCCGGTCAGTGCCGACGTCCAGGTGACCAGGTCGTGCTGGCTGATGCGGTAGGCGTCCTCCAGCGGTCTGGCCGAGCCGGTGGACATCAGGTGCAGGTCGTCCTCCATCCGCGGCCAGGGCGTCGCCACGCCCTTGATCAGCTCGACCGCCACGACCGTGTTCATGGCCGCCTCGACCGCGGTGCCGCACACCTCGCCGTGGCCCTGCCGGCCGTGGCCGTCGCCGATGGAGAACAGCCCGCCCGCCACGTTGACGCCCAGATAGACGGTGACGCCCGCGCGCAGTTCGGGGGTGTCCATGTTGCCGCCGTGCGCGTCGGGCGTGATCGTCATCCGCGCCTCGTTCGCGGCGGGTGCGACGCCGACCGTGCCGTGCATCGGGTCGAGCGGCAGTTCCACGCTGTAGTCGCTGTTGCGGGCGTGGTAGACGGCGACGCCTTTGGCGGTGTCGAGGTCGTAGCGCCAGACCCGTTCCTCCAGCGGCGGCTGCAGCATGGCGGTGGTGTGCGTGCCGGTCAGCGCCCCGAAGTGCGGGAACGTGGTGGAGACCGCCCAGTCCCTGGCCGGGGTGATCGAGATGAAGTGCAGCGCCAGCGTGTCGCCGGGCTCGGCCCCCGTCACGTGGAACGGCCCGGTGACCGGGTTCAGGTAGGGGAACTCGCACACCTGTGACGGCAGGTCGTCGACCGTGCGGACCCGGCCGCCGAAGCAGTCCTCGGTGAACAGCTCGACGATCGTGCCCGGCCGTACCTTGCCGACCGGGGCGCGCCCGCCGAAGGTGTAACCGAACTCCTCAGGCGAGGGACGATAGGACACGACGTTCACGAGACCTCCGAGGGCAGGGCGGGCCTGCGGCCCATGAGATAGAGCACGACGACGGCGAGCAGCCCGAGACCGAGCCAGATGAAGCCGAGCAGCTGGGCCGCGAGGCTGGCGTTGATGACGACGAGCACCAGCACCGCGAATCCGATCACCGGCACGACCAGGTGCGCGAGCCAGTTACGGCTGCGCTGCCGCACCACATAGTGCACGACGACGGCCACGTGCAGCAGCAGGAACGCGGTCATCGCGCCGAAGTTGACCAAGGAGCTGAGCAGGTCGATGCCCTTGTCGTAGAGGCTCATGCCGACACCGAGCAGCAGCGAGACGGCCGCGACGGCGAGCGTGGCGTTCGCCGGCACCTTGTGCCTGGGGTCGACGCGGGCCAGGAACGCGGGCAGTTGCCGGTCGCGCGCCATCGCGAACAGCAGCCGCGAGGTGGCCGCCTGCGCGACCAGCGAGTTGGCGAAGCCCCAGGCGATGGCCGTCGCCACCGCGCACAGCACACCCAGCCAGGCGCCGCCGGCGTACGAGGCCATGTCGTAGAAGGCGTTGCCCAGCTGTGCCCCCGGGGCCAGCAGGGCGGCTCTGTCGGGCACCAGCAGCGCCGCGACCCAGGTCTGCACCACGAACAGCACGGCGGCCAGCGCCAGCGCGGCCACCATGGACCGGCCGAGGCGCCGCGCGTCCTCGCGGTTCTCCTCGGCCAGCGTCGAGATGCCGTCGAAGCCGAGGAACGACAGCACCGCCACCGAGGCCGCCCCGAACACCAGCGTCCAGGAGAAGGTGGCGGAGTCGTAGATGGGGGTCAGCGCGCCCGCCGTGCCCTTACCCTGCGCCAGCGCGATCGCGGCGACGACCAGGAAGATCGCGAGCACGAGCAGCTCGGCCACCAGCATGATCCGGGTGATCCGGGCCGTCATCTGGATGCCGAGGTAGTTCACCACGGTGTTGAGCAGCACGAAGGCGACGAGCCACAGCCACACCGGCACCGCGGGCACGAAAGAGTTCATGGCAGTGCTCGCCACCAGGTACAGCAGTGCCGGGACCAGCAGATAGTCGAGCAGGATCGCCCACCCGGCGATGAACCCGACCGGCGGCGCTATGCCCCGGCCCGCGTAGGTGTAGACCGATCCGGCCATCGGGAAGGCCCTGGCCATCTGCGCGTACGACAGCCCGCTGAACGCCATCGCGACCAGCCCGATCACGTAGGCGAGGGCCACCATCCCGCCGGAGAGTGCGAAGACGTTGCCGAAGATGCCGAACGGCGCGATCGGCACCATGAAGATCAAGCCGTAGATCATCAGGTCGGCGAAGCCCAGAGAACGCTGGAGCTCCTGACGGTAGCCGAACTGCTCGATGCTGCTCATGAACGGCTCCTCGCTGCATAGGGGCGGCGATTCGCACACTAGATTCAAAGCCTGCTGGTGAACAGGGCACCGCCTCTATGGGGGTCGCTAGCGCTCCTCCTTTTTCCGGCGGTCGTTGTCGCTCCAGATCAGCAGAGCGACTCCGGCCGCCGCGATCGCGAGATAGGCGGGGGTCGGCACATCGAACCACCTGCGTAACAGGCCGAACTCGGTGTCGAAGAAGACCCGCGCCACAAAGCCGCCCAAGCCCTGGATGATCACGATCACGCCCAGAAATGACCTCATGCCTCCACCATGGCGAGCCGGTGGAGGCACGGGCATCGAACCTAGGGCGATGTCAGGGCCTACTAAAGTTCAGGCGCCGTCACGGGTAGAGGCCGCGCATCTGGTGGGCCTCCGCGACCCGGCCGACGCCGATGACGTGCGCCGCCTGCCGCAGCGTGAGGTCGCGGGCCGTGGCCAGCGACCGCACCTCGGCGTAGGCGCCCTCCATCAGGTCGCGCAGCTTCAGCTCCACCTCGCCGCCGCTCCATGAGTAGGCCTGCATGTTCTGCACCCACTCCAGGTACGACACGATCACCCCGCCGGCGTTGGCCAGGATGTCGGGCACCACGATCGTGCCGTTGGCGGCCAGGATCTCGTCCGCCTCCGGCGTGGTGGGCCCGTTGGCGCCCTCCACGATCAGGCGGGCGCGGATCCGCGGCGCGTTCTCACCGGTGATCGCGCCCTCCAGGGCCGCGGGCACCAGCACGTCCACGTCCAGCTCGAACAGTTCGGCATGGTCGAGCGCGTCGGCGTGGCGGTAGCCGGCCACACCGCCCGACTCGGCGGCCCAGGCGCGCAGGTCGGCGATGTCGAGCCCGCCGGCCGAGTACACCGCGCCCGTCGCGTCGGACACGGCGACCACCGTGCAGCCCGCGTCGGAGAGGTACTGGGCGGCCGGGGCACCCACCTTGCCGAAGCCCTGCACGGCCACCGTCACACCTTCGGGCGAGCGGCCGAGCGCGCACATGGCGGCGATCTGGACGCCGCGAGAGGTCGCGCCGGACCGGCCGAGCGAGCCGCCCAGCATCAGCGGCTTGCCGGTGACCACGCCGGGCACCGCGTAGCCGGTGTTGACGCTGTAGGTGTCCATGATCCAGGCCATGGTCTGCTCGTCGGTGCCGACGTCGGGAGCCGGGATGTCCTTCTCCGGGCCGATCATCGGCAGGATCTCGTTGACGTAGCGCCGGGTCACCCGCTCCAGCTCACGCTGGGTGAGCGCGGTCGGATCCACGGCCACGCCGCCCTTGGCGCCGCCGTACGGGATGCCGACCAGCGCGCACTTCCACGTCATCCACATCGCGAGCGCGGTGACCTCGTGGATGTCGGTGCTGGGATGAAAACGGAGGCCGCCCTTGGCGGGGCCGCGTGAGACGTTGTGCTGGACCCGGAAGCCCTGCACGACGTCCATGCGCCCGTCCTCGCGGCGCACGGGGACCGAGACGGTCAGCGAGCGGCGCGGCGTGGCGAGCATCGTGCGGAGCCCGACGTCGAGCCGGAGATGTTCGGCGGCCTGGTCCAGTTGGTGGAGGGCCGAATCGAGGGCCTGGCGGCCGGGTGTGATCAGGGCCGGCGTCCTTGACGGCACCATGACGGTCATGGAAGGGATTCCTCCTGTTGTCTACGCCCGGAACGTGGGGCGAGGCGCCATTGCCTGCCTTGTTTGGGCGTTCGTGTCGTGATCATCCTAGAGCGCGGCGTTTATTGCTGCCTAGGGTTTTCGGGTTTGCCGTATCCCAAGTGATCTGCTGTCATCAATTACATGTGTTGATCGAGGTGCTGCAAACGTGCCACTCTGGCAGGCTTGCCACTACATGTGTGCCGAACTGTCGAATTTGGGGGACTGATGCCCGCTCTGGTCGTCGGGCCCATGCTGCGTTACGTCGACTCCGTCAGCGCCTCGATCTGGGTGGAGACCGGCGCGCCCGGCCTGGTCACCGTGGAGGCCGCGGGCCGGGTCTTCTCCTCGTCCACCTTCACCGTCCATGGACACCACTACGCGATCGTCGATCTGCTCGACCTGACGGAGAGCGTCGAGTCGTACGTGGTCAAGATAGGGGAAGAGCAGGTCTGGCCGCTCGAAGGTTGGCCGCCCAGCCGCATCAGACTGTTTCCGGCGCAGGGCCCGAGCAGGCTGGCGTTCGGCTCCTGCCGCACCAGCGTGCCCCACGACGGCACGTACGTCCTGACCCACGGCGAGGACGTGCTGCGCTCCTACGGCTCGCACCTCAAGGACGCGGCCGCCGAGGAGTGGCCGGACCTGCTGCTGCTCCTCGGCGACCAGGTCTACGCCGACAACCCGTCACCCGAGATGCTGGAGTTCATCGCCGCGCGCAGGGACGGCGAGCCGCAGAAGGAGATCGCCGACTTCGAGGAGTACGCCGAGCTCTACCGGCTGGCCTGGACCGAGCCGGAGATCCGGTGGGTGCTCTCCACCGTGCCCACCGCGATGATCTTCGATGACCACGACCTGCGCGACGACTGGAACACCTCCCAGACCTGGCGCGAGCAGATGGCCGCGACCTCCTGGTGGCAGCGCCGGGTGATCTCCGGGCTCGGCGCTTACTGGGTCTACCAGCACCTCGGCAACCTGTCGCCGGCCGAGCGGGCGGACGACGCGCTGCTGGCGAGCCTGCTGAAGGGCGGGGACGGCGATGCGCTGGACGCCTTCGCCGAACGGGCCGACGCCGAGCCCAGCAGCAACCGGTGGAGCTACTCCCGCGAGCTCGGCGGCACCCGCCTGATCATGATCGACACCCGGTGCGCCAGGCAGCTCACCCCGGCCGACCGGCGGATGCTCGACCCGGTCGAGTGGGCCTGGCTGGAGGAGGAGGTCGCCAAGCCCGCCGAACGGCTGGTCATCGGCTCGTCGATCCCGTTCCTGCTGCCCGAGGGCGTCCACTTCGTACAGAACTGGAACGAGGCGCTCTGCGCCGGCAAGTGGGGCAAGACCGTGGCGGGGCTCTCGGAGCGGTTCCGGCAGGCGATCGACCTCGAGCACTGGGCGGCCTTCCGCCGCTCGTTCGAGGACCTGGCCCGGCTGCTGGTCCAGGTCGGCAAGCCGGTGCTGGTGCTGTCCGGCGACGTGCACTACTCCTACCTGGCCAAGGTCGACGGCAGGCCGATCTACCAGGTCGTCTGCTCGCCGATCCGCAACCCGCTCAGCCCGCTGCTGCGCTGGGCGAACGTCTTCAGCCAGTTCGGCCTGGCCACCCTGGTCGGTGGCCTGCTGGCGCGGCTGGCCCGCATTCCGCGCCCGCCGTTCCGCTGGGAGGTCATCGCCGGGCCATGGTTCCAGAACGCCGTGGCCACGCTGACCCTGCCGGGCGAACTGGACTGGTACGAATCCTCCGGCGGCACCGTCAAGCGCATCGATTCTGTACGCCTTCCGTGAAAACGGTTATCGTTGGCTTTTGTGTACCATGACCACTGCTCTGTTGCCGTCCCCTTCTATGACCTCTGGCACGAGGATGGGCATGTCCCGGAAATCCGCCGGCTCCTCCCACCGCTGCTCAAGGACGTCCGCCGGAGCGTCATGGAGATCGGCGCCGGCACCGGCCTGATCACCGAGCTGATCGCGTGGGAGACCCCGGCCGAGATCTACGCCGTCGAACCGTCGCTCGGCATGCGGTCGGTCCTGGTCTCCCGCCTGGCGGAGCGCGCCGGCCTGCTGTCCCGGGTGACCGTCCTGCCCTGCGGCGCGCTCGACGTGGACGTGGACGAGCCGGTCGAGGCCGTCGTGATGATCTCGGTCCTGCACGGCTTCGACGCCGCCGAGCGGGAGCGGCTCTGGGATGTCCTGGCCAGGCAGCTCGAACCGGGCGGGCTGCTGGTGTTCAACCACCGCGAACCGCCCCCTCGAATCCCGGGTGAGCTCGAGCGCATGGGCTCGTACCCTGTCGGCAGGCACACGTACGAGATCTGGGGACAGGTCCTGGAGACGGCGGGCGAGACCGTCAGGGCGCGATTCCTCTACCAGATCAGGCAGCGTGGGGCGCTGATCAGCGAGGACGAGGTGGTGAGCGTCAGCCATCGGCCCGGCAGGGGGCGGCTCGACGCCGAACTCGACGCGGCCGGCTTCACGCTCGACCGGGATTCGGACGGCCTCCTGGCGTGGCGGCTGGTGGGAAATAGCGTGAAATAGGTGGAACCGGTGTCCCGCGTGCGGTCAACAACAGGATGACCGCATGAGAGAGGACCGGCACGTGGTGGGTGTTCAGGAGTTACCTGAAACGCTGGACGACTCGGCGCTGATCGCGCAATCGGTGAGTGATCCGGAACGTTTCGCGGCGCTGTTCGACCGGCATGCCGATGAGATCCACCGGTATGCCGCCAGGCGCCTCGGCCCGGAACCGGCCGAAGACGTGACCGGCGAGGTGTTCCTCGTCGCCTTCCGCGCCCGGGCGCGCTACGACCGCTCGTGGCCGGATGCCCGGCCCTGGCTGTACGGCATCGCCACCAAGATCGTCGCCCAGCACCGCAGGGCGGAGCGGCGGCGCATCCACGCGATGTCCAAGGTGAGCGTGGAGCGGCCGGGCTCGTTCGACGACCGCAGCGCGGACCGGGTCACCGCCGAGCAGCTCCAGCCCAGGCTGGCGCGGGCACTGACCCGGCTCAGCGCGGCGGAGCGCGACCTGTTGCTGCTGGTGGCGTGGGCGGACCTGACGTACGAGGACGCGGCGCTCGCGCTGGGCGTGCCGGTGGGCACGGTCCGGTCCAGGCTGCACCGGCTCCGCGTCAAGGTACGCAGGGCTCTCGGCGGCATCGATCCCTTCGCAGAGGAGCCCCAGGATGGATGACGAGATTCGGACGTTCGCGGACGGGAGGCCGGCCGCTCGGCCGTACCCGGAGGAGGCCCGCGCGAAGGCGCGCGAACGGTTGCTGCGCGAGGCCCGCGAGGGACGTGGGTTCCGCTTTCCGAGAGTGGGCTGGCAGGCCGTGACCGCGTTCGGGGTTACGGTCGCTCTCGTCGGGGGCGTGGCCGTGGCCATGTCGGCGCGGCAGCCGAACCTGGGGGTGGCCGACTCGGTCACCCAGTCGGCGGCCGTCTCGGCGGATGAGCTGCGGCCCAAGCCCGGCCAGTTCATCCTGGTCGAGACCGAGGGCATGATCAGCTCGACCTCGGCAGGCAGCGGTGGTGCGATCCGTTTCCTGTCCGGGACGCACCGGAAGATCTGGCAGTCGGTCGACGCCAGTGCGGACGGCCTGCTGCAGATGGAAGGGCGGGAGCCCCCGAGGGCGGACGAGCCGCTGCTCAAGGAGCCCCCGAGGACGGACGAGCCGCTGTCCAAGGAGCAGCAGGAGCGGGAGTCCGTCATGTGGGCGCGGCTCGCCTCCTGCCCCGGCCAGACTTTCCGGGTCGACTACGCCTACCTGAGCACGCTGCCCGCCGACCCGGCGAGGATGCGCGACTTCCTCTACAAACGGGAGTCCGGTGGCAAGAGGCATCCCGACGAGGTGGCGTTCACCGCGGTGGGTGACCTGCTCAGGGAGACGTACATGCCCAGGGCGCAGCGTGACGCGCTGTTCGAGGCCACCAAGATGATCCCGGGGGTACAGGTGGCCGAGGGGGTCACGGACTTCGTCAGGCGCAAGGGGGTGGCGCTGGGCAGGGAGTCGGCGGGGATCCTGGAGCAGCTGATCTTCGATCAGGACACACACGTGCTGCTTGGGGAACAGCACACGGTCGTGAACGCCACAGACCCCGCCGCGCCGGTGGGCAGCGTGCTCACCCAGACGGCTCAGCTGAAGGTGAGCGTCGTGGACCGGCTGCCGGAGCCGACGAGCACGGTGATCGAGTCCGGCGGCTGCGCTCCGCAGCCCACCGCGACCGTTGAGCTGACCGCTCAGCCCACGGACCAGCCGACCGATCAACCCACGGATGAGCCCACGGACCAGCCGACCGATCAGCCCACGGACCAGCCGACCGGTACCGGCCCCGCGGATGATCCGACGGCCGCCGTCCCTTCGGCGTTGCCCAGCAACCTGCCGGAGGACCTGGTCACGGATCCCGCCGACATCACCGCCACCGCGCAACAGGTACCGGTCGGCAGCGACCCGCCCCGCGTCGCGACGGACGCGCCACGGTCCGGGGGCTGACGGGGGTACGGCCCGCGCCGGACGGCCTCCTGGCCTGGCGGCTCACCGGCCGTATGGCAGAAGGGCGCTAGGACTTGGCGCTCTGGACGATACGGGCGGCCTCGGTGCGTTCCTGTTCGAGTGTTCGGCGGACCTGGTCGAAGTCGGCGGGGTGCTGTTTCAGGGCGGCGGCCTGGAGCTTCTCCTCGGCGCCGCGCCAGACCTCGACGAGGCCCGCCTCTTTCTTGCAGGCGACGTCGGCGACCGCGGTGGCCGTTTCGGCTTTCGCCGAACCCGGATCCTTCCACCGCTCGTCGGCGGCGGCGGCCAAGGGGTCGGCGTACTCTTTCTGGCCGCGGGTGCCCATGCACGACCGCCACTCATCGAGAGCTGATCGGACGTGGCGGTCCTGCGTCCGGGCCTGTTCGAAGATCTCCCGCTCCAGACGCGTCAGAAGGGGCGAATCGGCGCCGTCGACGTAGACGCGGCTCATGCTGTCATCAAGGCAGGTGTTCGCCGCTGATCTCTCGGCCGCATCGCGGTAGCCGCCGCGTGCCCGGTCCGCCCGGTCTCGTTCCTTCTCGGCGGAGGTGAGCGGGGCGTGATAGCCCGTCCGCATGGCGACCAGGGGCTCTATGACGCCGTAGCGGCGGCGGTTGGGTGCCTCGAGCACAGTGAGCACGGGGAGAGCCGGGCGGCTGTACCTCTTCTTCTGGAGGCACTGGCTGGTGAGAACGTCCATTGCCCGCTCGACGAGTTCGATGTCCGTCTCGGTCCGCTTGTAGGCGTCGAACGGCAGGCGAAGCGCCCGTGCTTCGGCGGCCGGGTCGATAACGGGCCGCTCGGTTGCTTTCGGGACGGTCGAGGGGGCGGGGGCCGCGCAGGCGGCGGTGGAGAGCAGCGCCAGTGTCAGGCAGCCCCACGCCCACCGACCAGCGATCAGCTTACGTCGCAGGGGACTTTCCTGAACCAGAGGGATTCGACGGTGTTGTCGAATCCGTTGTTGGTGAAGTCGCTGTCGTTGCTGCGCGGCTTCGCGTAGTACCTGACGCCGGTCAGGTTGTCACCGCTGTAGAGGTCGATACCTGAGTAGGACGCGTTCGCCATCGAGCTCGCCTGGTTCTCGAGAGCGCCCAGGTCGTCCCGTTGCTGGGTGGAACACGTGATGTCCTTACGCGCGCCCTGATAGTCGTCGTGCTCCCAGAACGTGATGAGGTTTCTGCTGGCCATCGTCGCTTCGGCCGGGCTGACGGTGAGCACGGAGAACGACGTGACGAGCGCGATCCCCGCGGCCGCGAGTTTCTTCATTAGTCCTCTTCTATGGATAGGCGGAGCAGGCCCGCCACGAGACGCTGATCTTGGCAAGGGATCATACCTATCCAGGACGAAGCGGACGCACTGTTCGAGACGATCACGTCGAACACAGACATACGGCCCGCGCCCCGGATGTGCATCCGTGGCGCGGGCCGTATGGAAAGCAGCCGGTCCTACCGCGTCTCTAGCGGAACGAGGCGATGGTGTCGGCGAGCTGGTCGACCGCCCAGAGGAGATCCTCCTCGGAGATCACGATCGGCGGCGCCAGCCGGATCGTGGAGCCGTGGGTGTCCTTGGCCAGCACGCCGCGCGCCATCAGCTCCTTCGACACCGCGCGCCCGGTCGCCAGCGACGGGTCGATGTCGACGCCCGCCCACAGCCCGCGCCCGCGCACCGCGATCACGCCGTGGCCGATCAGCTCGCGCAGCCGCGCGTGCAGCACCTCGCCGAGCTCGGCGGCCCTGGACTGGTACTCGCCGGTGTTCAGGATCTCGATCACCGCGTTGCCGACCGCGCAGGCCAGCGGGTTGCCGCCGAACGTGGAGCCGTGCTGGCCCGGCTTGATCACGCCGAGCACGTCCTCGTTCGCGGCGATGGCCGAGACCGGTACGACGCCGCCGCCGAGGGCCTTGCCCAGGACGTACATGTCGGGCACGACGCCCTCGTGGTCGCAGGCGAACGTCTTGCCGGTGCGGCCGAGACCCGACTGGATCTCGTCGGCGATCATCAGGATCCCCTCGCCGGTGCACAGCTCCCGCACCTGCGTGAGGTAACCGTCCGGCGGCACCAGCACCCCGGCCTCGCCCTGGATGGGCTCGAACAGCACCGCCACCGTGTTGGCGTCGACGGCCTCCCTGATCGCCTCGACCGAGCCGTACTTCACGATCCGGAAGCCCGGCGTGTAGGGGCCGAAATCGTCGCGGGCGGCGGGGTCGGTGGAGAAGCTGACGATCGTGGTGGTCCGGCCGTGGAAGTTGTCCTCCATCACGATGATGTTGGCCTGCTCCGGCTGGACGCCCTTGACCTCGTAACCCCACTTGCGGGCGACCTTGATGGCGGTCTCGACGGCCTCGGCGCCGGTGTTCATCGGCAGGATCATGTCCTTGCCGGTGAGGTCGCCGAGCCCGGCGCAGAACGCGGCGAACTGGTCGTGGTAGAACGCGCGGCTGGTCAGCGTCAGGTTCTTGAGCTGCTCCTGCGCCGCCTCGATGATCTTCGGGTTGCCGTGCCCGAAGTTGAGCGAGGAGTAGCCGGCCAGGCAGTCGAGGTATCGCTTGCCCTCGACGTCGGTCACCCACGCGCCATGCGCCTCGTGGATCACCACGGGCAGCGGGTGGTAGTTGTGCGCGCTGCGGCGCTCACTTACGTCGATCAGGTCTGTGGTGGTGCTCATCTCAGTTCTCCCCCCGGATTTCCAGTGTGCAGCACTTGGGACCGCCGCCTGCCTTGCGCAACTCCGACAGGTCGACGGGGATCGGCTCGTAGCCGCGCCGCTTGAGCTCCAGTTGGAGGTCGCCCGCCTCGGCGTTGATCACCACGTGGGTGCCGTCGCTGACCGCGTTCAGCCCGAGCACCTCGGCGTCGGCGTCGGTCGCCAGCACGGCGTCCGGGAACAGCCGGGCCAGCACCGCGCGGCTGCCCTCGGAGAAGGCGGCGGGGTAGTAGGCGACGTTGCGGCCGTCGATCGGGAACAGCGCGGTGTCGAGGTGGTAGAAACGCGGGTCCACCAGCGTCAGCGAGATCACCGGGCGACCGGTGAACTCCTGCGCCTCCTGGTGCGCCGACAGGTTCGTGCGGAAGCCGGTGCCGGCCAGGATGACGTCGTCGAGCGTGAGGAAGTCGCCCTCGCCCTCGTTGACGTGGCCCGGCTCCTTGACCGGGAAACCGTTCTCGGTGAACCAGCGCAGGTAGGCCGGGCCCTCGGCGGCGCGCTGCGGGTAGGCGAACCTGGCGCCGTAGACGCGCCCGCCGACGACCAGGGCGCCGTTGGCGGCGAACACCATGTCGGGCAGTCCCTCAACGGGATCGATGAGGCTGACCTGGTGCCCGAGGCTCTGGTAAACCGATGCGAGGCCCTCCCACTGCCGGATCGCGAGATCGCGGTCGGTGCCGGTCTCGGGATGCATCCACGGGTTGATCGCGTACTCGACCGTGAAGTATTCCGGGCGGCACATGAGGAAGTGCTTGGGCATGCAGGTCTCCGTCGGGGTCGTCGGGGAGTGTCCCCGAAGGGGACGAAGACAGCATAAGAATTTATGTTTGCGCAGGCCAAGGGGTTGACATTGCATATACGCGCGGGTCTGTTGCGACTTTCAGCCGGCGACCTGCGTTCTGTTGCGCTCATCCGGTACGGCACCCGCGAACGGGTCCGATCCGGGCTCGGCGCGGCCGGGGAGAGGGGCGTCGGGCACGGCTCCCGGCGGCAGGTCGACGAGCCGTGACAGCACGATCGAGCTCTTGGTCCGCACCACGAACGCCTCCGCGGCCAGCCGCTCGATCACCCGCTCGACGTGGCGCACATCGGTGGCCCGGATGTGCACCAGCGCGTCGGCCTCCCCGGTGATCGTGGCCGCCGCGACGACCTCCGGGCACTTGGCCACGGCCAGCGCGATGTCGGAGGGCTTGGTCTTGCCCTGGCAGAACAGCTCGACGTACGCCTCGGTGGTCCAGCCGAGCGCCTGCGGCGCCACCCGGGCGCTGAACCCGGTGATCGCCCCGGCCTCGCGCAGCCGGTCGACCCGGCGCTTCACGGCCGACGCGCTCAGCCCGACCCGGTGCCCGATCTCCGCGTAGGTCTGGCGGGCGTCGTCGACGAGCGCCGCGATGATGTCACGATCCAGCCGGTCCAGTTCCACGCGCCCTGTATACAGCCTGGCCAGGCTGGCGCGCGACGAGCGCGCCGGGGGAGACTGGGCACTCGATCTTCAACCGGAGGATGCTGGACAAGTGAGCAGAGCAGCTTTTCCCGAGAATTTCGTCTGGGGAGTCTCGACGTCCGCTTACCAGATTGAGGGCGCCAACGTGGCCGACGGCCGCGCCGCGTCCATCTGGGACACCTTTTCGGATTCGCAGACCGCCTGTGATCATTACCATAGATATGCCGAAGACGTCGGCCTGCTGAAAGACTTGGGAGTGACCGCCTACCGTTTCTCGGTCAGCTGGCCGCGGGTGGTTCCCGGTGGCTCGGGACGGGTCAACGCCGCCGGACTCGATTTCTACGAGAAATTGGTCGACGAGCTGCTCGGCGCGGGCATAACGCCTTACGCGACGCTTTACCACTGGGATCTGCCGCAGGCGATGGAGGACCAGGGCGGCTGGACCGTCCGCGACACGGCCGGTCATTTCGCCGATTACGCGCGGGCCGTGCACGACCGGCTGGGCGACCGCGTCGACACCTGGTTCACGATCAACGAGCCGTGGGTGTCGGCCTTTCTCGGTTACGGCTCCGGCATTCACGCGCCGGGCCGCACCTCGCCGGCCGACGCCTTCAGGAGCGCGCACCACCTGCTGCTGGCCCACGGGCTGGCGACCGGCGCGTTGCGCGCCGCGGGCGCCTCGAAGGTGGGCCTGATCCTCAACTTCGGGCCGGTCATGACGCCCGGCCAGGTCGGCGACCTGTCGATGGAGCTGCCCGAGGAGGACGCCGAGGCGGTGGCCAGGATCGACACGCTGATGCACCGGCAGTTCCTGGAGCCGGTGCTGCGTGGCGCCTACCCCGCCGACCTGCTCCCGCTCGTCGAGCGCGCCGCGGGCCTCGACCATATCCACGAAGGCGACCTGGCCGACATCTCCCGGCCCATCGACCTGCTCGGCGTCAATTACTACGCGCCGACCGTGGTGCAGGCCCAGCCCAGCCAACCGGCCGATCCGGCATATCCGGGAAGCGCCGGAATTCTTTTCTGCACCGTGCCCACGGCGGTGACGGCCATGGGCTGGCCCATCGTCCCGGACGCCCTTCCGCTGCTTCTCCGCCGCCTTTCCCGCGAATATCCCGACACCCAGTTGATGGTCACCGAGAACGGCGCCGACTTCGTCGACGTGATCACCGGTGACGGGATTCACGACGTCGACAGAATCCATTTCATCGAGGAACACCTGCGGGCCCTCCGGGTCTCCATCGAGGAGGGCGCGCGGGTCAGCGGATATCTGCTCTGGTCGCTGCTCGACTGCCTGGAATGGGCCGACGGTTATCAGCGCAAGTTCGGTCTCTACCACGTGGACTTCGGCACCCAGCGGCGGCGGCCGAAGGACAGCGCGTACTGGTACCGCGACGTCATCAAGCGCAACGGCCTGGGCGAGAGCCGCCCGAAACGGCCCACGCTGGAGACCGTGGCCGCCCGCGCCGGGGTCTCCAGGGCCACGGTGTCCCGGGTGGTCAACGGAGAGGCTGCCGTCAGTTCGGAGGTCCGCACGGCCGTGATGTGGGCCGTCCAGGAGCTGGGCTACGTCCCCAACGCGGCGGCCCGCAGCCTGGTCACCCGTCGTACGGACTCGATCGCGCTCGTCCTGTCCGTCCCCAGGCCGGGCGGCGAGGCCCTGACGGCGGCCGTCGTCCAGTACGTGACCAGCGTCCTGGAAGGGGCGGGCAAGCGGATCACGCTCATGGTCGCCGACACGGCGGAGAGCCACCGCCGCATCGTCCAGCACGCCGAGGCGCGCCTGGTGGACGCCGTGATCCTCCTTCCCGCGGACCCGATGGACACGCTGGCCGAACGCCTGACCCGCACCGGACTCCCCGTAGTCCTGCTGGGCAAGCCCGCCATCGCCTCCCTCGTCCCCTACGTGGACGTCGACAACCCGGGCGGAGCGGCGGCGGTGACCGACCACCTCCTGTCCGCCGGCCGCCGCCACCTGGGCATCATCTGCGGCCCCCTGGACCTCGTCTCGACCCAGGACCGCCTGACAGGCCACCGGACCGCCCTCGAACGAGCCGGCCGCCACCCGTTGATCGCCACCACCGCCGACCTCACCAGGCATTCGGGCGCGGCGGCGGCCCGGCAACTCCTCGCGGACAACCCGCGCCTGGACGCGGTCTTCGCCACCACCGACCACCTGGCGATCGGCGCGCTACAGGCGGCGCGTGAGGCGGGCCGCCGGGTTCCGGACGACCTGGCGATCGCCGGCTTCGACGACATAGACGCCGCCTCCTGCACCACCCCGTCCCTCACCACGGTCCAGGCCCCGGTCGCCGACCAGGCCATGGCCCTGGCCAGGCTGCTCCTGTCGAGGCTGGAAGGCAGGCACACCACGTCGGTCATCGTCCCGACCCGCCTCGTGGTGCGGGAATCCACTTAGCTCACCCGCAGGCCCAGGCCCGGGCGGCGAACACGACGCCGCCCCGGGCCCGCCTCCCGATCAGAACCCGCAAGTGAGCAGGAACCTCTCCCATGAGCCGATGACCGTCGCATTCGAATGGACGGTGTCGGAAACCCGGCCACCTCCGTCCACCGCGGTGAGGTAATGCCCGCTGATCGTCTGCAGGACTACGACATTGCCCTCCAGCACGATCACCTTGAACTTCTCCCAGGCCTGCAACCGCGTCGCGTCAGAATGAATCACGTCGCTAACGCGTCCGCCCCCGCCGACAGCGGTCAGGTAAAACCCCTTGCTGGTCCTGATCCCGTAGCGGGTGGGATTTCTGTCTCCCGAGTCGACGAACGTGAACGTCTCCCACGATCCGATCCTTGTCGCATCGGTGTGGATCACATCCGTCGTACGCCCGCCGGCGCCGACGGCCGTGAGGTAGTTCCCGGTGTTGAGCGTCTTGAGGACGCAGGTGTTCGCGGCGGCCAGAGCCGCAGCGGGCCGGGCGGCGTTCGCCGACGCCGCGCCGGGCAGGCTCAGGCCGGCAGTGACGACGAGAGCGACCGCCGTGACCATGACCGGCCGGAACACGTTTCTGAGGTTCATCCTTGCTCCCCGTTACCGAAGTTCCTCGGACACGCGATGTACGCGTCCGACATCGGTAAGGCGTTCCACGCCGTTCCAGGCCGCAGCTCCTGTGAAACATGAGGATAGATGCGGCAAACGATTCTCGGTAATCCCCAACGTTAGGTATTTCTCGCCATCGCCGGTTCTCCCATTCTGAAAAGGCAAGACACGGCCCTCCCAACGGATGGGTCCCGGAGATTCGCGGCGCAAAAGGAGTCACCGAAATGTCACAATTCACCGCAGAAGAGCAGAACCAACTGGCCGCCTACCTCCATGACCTCGATTCCGCGCCGAACCTGCAGGCGTCTGTCGGTGCCTCGCTGGAAATGCCGTCGTCGCCCGGTCCGGGCGGCCTTGGCCAGCGCGTCGCCAGTGCGGCCGGGATCGGGCTGCCGGGGTCGCCGGCGGCCGAAGCGGGAACGATCGGTCCCTTCGATGCGCGGATCGGGTTCGGGACTGGTGTCGCCGTGGGCGGCTGGGCCAACCTGGCCCTGCACAGCACCGGCTCGTTCAACTTCAGCGGACATTTCCACGTGTCCGGCGCGATCAGCTACGACACGTCGTTCATCTGGGCGGTCAGGGACTTCGTCGAGCCCAACCCCAACATCTACGTCTTCTCGCACACCGGGCGGGTGCACGGCACCTTCGAACCAGGTTCGCGGGACGACGACTGGGGGAAGTCCGAGATCAATATCGCCATGCGCGACGCCTGGGGTGACCTGGAGCGGCGTTGGGCCTGGCGCTGGGAGGCCAGGGTCAACGCCGATTTCGGGGTCTTCCTGGATGCCATCATCAAGGTGGTCGCCGCCGGCCAGGCGGTCGGCAGGGTCATCTCGATCGTGGCCTGACCCGCAGGAGAACGACCAAGAAAGCAGTGTTCCGGTCGTCTGGCTGCTTCTCGCGCGCGATCACCCCCCGGGATCGCACGTGAACGGCTCACGCCGGTGATCTGCTGTACCGGCAGGTGTACAACGGTGTGCGCCGGGCAGTCGGGGGCCGGTACGGACACACGAAAACCCCGGTCATCGTGCCGGGGTTTTCGCGTATTACTTTGTTACTTCGCAAGCTCCTCGGCGAGATGGGGAAAGACTCTGGACACCTTCGCGAGGAGATAGTCCCCATAGGTGCCGCTGAACGCCCGCAGATCCTGCCCGTCCCAGCGCGCCCGCCCGCCGGGTGTGTACGGAAGCGGCGGCACCTCACAGTCCCACCCGGGATCGAAGAAGAACGGATAGCTGAGGCGCTCGTTCCCGCTCAGATTGCGCACCCGGTGCGGAGTGGATCGGTACAGGCCCCCGGTCAGCTTGTCCAGCATGTCGCCGATGTTGCACACGAACGTGCCAGGCAGCGGCGGCGCGTCGATCCAGCCGCGCGTCGTGTGGACCTGGAGGCCGCCGTTGCCGTCCTGGAGGAGGAGGGTGAGCAGGCCGTAGTCGGTGTGCTCCCCGACGCCCCACGCGTCGGTCTCGTCCGGCTCCGCGGGCGGGTAGTGAAATATCCGGAAAAGAATGGTCGGATCGGCGGTGTAGCCGGCGCGGAAATAGTCCTCGCGCAAATCCAGGCTGAGTGCGATCCCCGACATCACCGCCTGGGCGACGCCGGTCATCGTGTCGAGATATTCGAGTACGGTCGCGCGCAGCTCCGGCACCTGCTCGGGGAACAGGTTCAGGCCGCGCAGCGGAAGGTCGCCCGTCGGCTCCTCGGCGCCGAAATAGACGCCTTCCTTCTGGTCCGGGCGGCCCGAGGTCAGCTCGCCGCCGACCGGGAAGAAGCCGCGCCAGGCCCGGCCGCCGCGCTCCATCGAGATCTCGTTCTTCACCTCGACCGGCAGCTCGAAGAACCTCCAGGCGGCCGCGTCGAGGCGGGCGACGAGCTCGGGCGGGACCCCGTGGCCTGAGACGTAGAAGAAGCCGCTGTCCCGGCAGGCGGCGCCGATCCGCTCCGCGACGGCGTCCGTCTCCCGAGAGCCGGAGAGGAGCGGCGAGATGTCGATCACCGGCAATTCACTCACCACGCCATTGTTCCGCATATCCGGCGATTAGCATCGAAAGACAGGACCGCGTTGGAGGCTGTATGCGCTTCACTCGCCGGCACGAGCACAACAACGGGCACGAATCCGACGAACCAGGGCAGGTCACCCGCATCGCCCCCGCCGTCGCCTATGACGGAGACCTCTATCACCTGCCCGACTGGGCGCAGCGCCGCCGCGAGGAACGCGAGCTGGGCCGCGCCCACGCCACCGACGGCCAGATCGACACGCTCACCCTCGAAACCGGCGGCGTGCCGCGCTTCCACGAGCTGGAGGACGAGCGCCTGGCCGAACTGGCCCAGATCGAGAACCTCACCGAGCGGGAGATCCAGCAGGCCCGCGCCGAGTTCGAGGCGCAGAAGATCAAGCTGACCGAGTCGCAGCGTACGTTCGGCGAGATCCGCAAGGCGCTCGACGACAGCCAGCGCCGGGTCCGGGAGCTGGAACAGCCGAGCAGGCGCCCCGGCGACGGCCGCCCGAGCTCCATCGCGCTGTCCGGCAGCCGCTGGCCCGTCGTACGCCGCTGGCTGCCCGCCGCGCTGCTCCTGCTGCTCCTGCTGATCGTCGAGGTGCCCATCCTGTACCAGGTGATCCTGAACTGGGGCGACAGCGTGGCGATGACCGCCCTGCTCGCCGCGGGCGCCGCGTTGATCATGCTGGTCGCCCCGCACATGTACGGGAGGACGTTCCGGGCGTGGCAGGAGAACGGCAGCCCCGCCAAGGGACGCTGGCTGCTGATCGCCGTCGCGCTCGTCTGGCTCGGCCTGATCGTCGCCGTGGCCGTGCTCCGCCGGGAGGCCCTGGTCAGGCCGCTGGTCGTCGACGGCCAGGAGATCGGCCCCACCTCCTCCGGCGTCGGCCTCCTGCCCACCATGATCCTGCTGCTCGCCCTGCTCGTCGCCACCGCGCTGATCGCCGCCGACCTGGGGCGCAGGATGCACAATCCCAACGACCGCCGGCTGCGCGAGTTACGCGCCAAGCGTGACGCCGAAGCCGTGGCCTGCGCCGCCGCCCAGGCCGACTACCAGCGAGACGCCGGTTACGCCGAGAGCGTCGCCCAGTACCTCCAGGCGGTCGACCGGCGCCTGGCCAGCAGGATGCGGCAGCTCGACAGCGGCTTCGACAGCCTCGGCACCGCGTACCTGGGCGGCGTGGTCGAAGGGCTGCACGACCCGGAGGCGGCCAGCTGGGCCGAACGCATCGTGGCCAGGCGCCGCGCCGCCGGCACCCGCGGCGCCTGACCGGGACGGTCACGTGGTCGAGAACGTGAACCAGTTGACGTTGACGAAGTCGGCCGGTTGGCCGCTGCTGAACGTCAGGTAGACCGTGTGCGTTCCGGTCACCCCGGAGATGTTCGCGGGGACCGTCCGCCAGCTCTGCCAGCCACCCGTGTTGGCCAGCGCGAAGTCGCCGATCGGCGTCGCCGTGGGGCTGTCGAGCCGCACCTGGACCAGCCCGCTCACACCGCCCGCCGCCCCCGACGCCACCCTGGCCTTGAACTGCCTGGCGGCCTCGGAGCCGAAGTTCACCCCGTCGAAGCGGAGCCAGTCGCCGTTGGCGATGGCGCCGACGTTCTGCCCGCCGCCCGTGTCCGTGGTGGTCTCGACCATGGTGCCCGACTGGGCCTGGTAGCTCTCGGCCTGGATGGTCGAGCGGGCGTCGACCCCGCCGGGCGGGGTGGGTGTGACGGTCGGCGTCGGTCCCGTGCTGCCGCTCTGCCATACCGCCACGTAGTCGACGACCATCGGCCGCCCCGGCACGGTGGCCGCTATCGGCGTCGCGCTGCCGGCCAGCGCGTCCGGGAACGCCCCGCCCATGGCCACGTTGAGCAGCAGGAAGTAGCCGGCGTGCCCGGTCATGCCGGCCCAGGTCCCGGCGTCGAGCTGGCTCTGGCTCACGCTGTGGAACTGCTGGCCGTCCACATACCAGCGCAACTGGTTGGGACTCACGCTGCGGTCCCATTCGAAGCGGTAGGTGTGGAAGGCTTCCTGGCACGTCGAGCCGGGGCAGGCGCGGCTGGCGCCCAGGCCGGTGGTCTCGTTGCACGGGCCGCCGGGGTTCACGCCGCAGTGCAGGACGCCCCAGACGGAGTTGATGCCGTTGACGTTCTCCATGATGTCGAACTCGCCGATGCCCGGCCAGTTCCAGTAGTTGCCCCGGTACGGCGAGCCGAGCGCCCAGAACGCCGGCCAGTAGCCGAGGGCGGCCTGACCCGTCACGTTCGGCATCTGGATGCGGCCCTCGATGCGCAGCACCCGCCCGTCGGCCGGCTTGAAGTCGGCCCGTGCGGTCTCGACGCGCGCCGACGTCCATTCGCCGGAGCTGCTGCGCTGAGGCGTTATCCGCAGGTTCCCGGCGCCGTCGAGGCCGAGGTTCGAGGACGCGGCCGTGTAGTTCTGGATCTCGCCGGTGCCCCAGTTGCCCGGCCCGCCCGGGTAGCCGTGCCCGGTGTCCACGATCCAGTTGGCCGACGAGGGCGGCGCGCCCGCGGTGCCGTTGAAGTCGTCCGACCAGACCAGTGACCAGCCGGAAGGGGTTGGGGGCACGGCCGCGGAGGCGCTCACGGCCACGTGCACGAGGAGGGCGGCGAGCACCGCCAGCGCCACGGCCACCGCCGCCAAGCGCCTGCGACTCGGTGTTTGTGTTGCCATTCCTTGCTCCTGGGGGATGCGGAGGCTGAGGAGGGTTCAGAGAGCGCTCTCTCACGAGACGTAAACACAGGGCTAACGCCGTGTCAACAAACGGCACGACAGGCTTGACGGCGTGGTGAAAAGGCCCAGGCTCGCCTGGAGAGAGCGCTCTCGGATTCCGGGCTCGTCCGTTTGCCGCAGCGCTCTCGCGTACTACAGCAGGTCGACCGGGCTCGCCCCCGCCGCCTCGAACGTCTGCTTCCAGAAGTCCTCCAGCAGCGGGAACCGGTCGGGGCTCGCCGTCTTCTCCCGCAGGAACCCGTGCACGACCACCCCATAACCAGCCAGGTCCGGCATCAGCTGGGACGTCCGCAACTGCTTGGCCTTCTGCGCGCGGCCGGCCTCGCTCAGGTCCAGCTTGTTGATGTTCAGCTCGCCCCGGTTGTTGATGAGGTCGCTGAACGCGATGATCTGATGCGCCTTGTCCGGCTGCCGCTGGGCGCTCATCTGCTTGACCAGGTACCGGAGCGCGCCCAGCACGTCCGACCCCTCGCCCTCGGTCGGGCAGTCGAACAGCGCGACCGCCCGGGGGAGTACCTCGGTGATGCGGTGGGTCCGGATGCGGTCCTCGACGACGGGGTTCGCGTTGGGGTTCTCGGCCTTGGTGGCCGCGATGGACACCGGGTCCTGGCGGCAGGTACTGCTCTCGGAGCTCCCGGTCACGGCGGCGAACGCGATCCAGTCGCAGCCCTGGGCGAAGGCGGGCAGCTTGGAGGTGACGTCACTGCGGGAGGTCGCCGGGTCGGCATAGCTCGTGGAGTCGACGACCACCCCGCACACGGCCTTCGCCTCGGTCCCGCAGGCGCTCACCCCCGCGCCCACCAGGAACACGGCCACCACGAACGCCACCCCGCGCCGCACCCCACGCCTCCTCGACCTGGCGACCGGCCGCGCAGGCGTCCGCGTCAAAGGCTCCCCCTGGGACCCGCCCTCGCCGCCACCTCCGTCCGTCATCGCCTTCCTCCGGCCCCTGTGCCGTCACGGTCAGCCCCTTTGCCGTCACGGTCGGGTCCGGCCATCCGGTCATTTTCGGCCATCCGATCGGGTCCGACCTCAAGGTCGGCAACGGACTCTAAGTCGGGGTCGGACTCTAAGTCGGGGTCGGAAACGAGGTCGGCGTCTGGGGTCGCATCCCGGGGGAGTGCGCGCCGTGCCTCGCCGGGCAGTGCCCGAGGTGCGACGACCTCGGCGTGCCACACCTCGATCCGCGCCTCGACCTCCTCCATGATCCGCCCGATCTCCTCCCGCCCGGAGACCGCAGCCGCGCTGTCCCCCGAGGAGTCCATCGCGATGACCTCGCCCTTCCACAGCGATGGGATCTCCTCCTTACGCGGATGGGCCCGCATCACCCCACCCCGGTAGGCGGCGATGAGCTGCTCGGCCCTGGCATGTACGGTCTCCACCGCGTGGTTGCGCTCGATCAGCGCGCTCTCCCACTCCTGCGTGAGCCGCTCGATCTGCGCCCTGGCCCGATGAACCGTGTCACCGGCCTCCTGCACCACAGCCCTACGCCGCGCCTCGGCCCGCCGCCGCCTGGCCTCCGCGATGGAGATGAAGGCATCCTCGTCGCCGGCCGAAGCGGCAGCGCCGGGATCATCCGCCGGATCGGCACCCTTGGCGCCGGGCGCGTGCCCGTTGGCGTGTTCGGCGACCGGCCGCAGATCGGCCCGCCCGAGCTCGCGCAGGATCGTCTCCCGAGCCCCCACCGCCCGCTCGAGCAGCGTGGTCCTGGTGGCCGCCAGTCGCCGATCGACCTCGGTGACGCGCTCACGCGCCCGAGCACGTACCTCGGTCACATACGTCGGCTGGAACTCCGGATCCGTGAATTCTCCGAGCGGATGCTCCCAGGCATCCCGCATCCCCTGCCGACGCGCCTCCTCCCGCTCGGCCGGCGGATCGCCCGCCCCCCACTTGAACAGCCGCGACAAGAACGCCATCCGCGTCTCCCGGCACAGAACCGCTATCCGACCAGACTGCCCTGACCCCCCACCTTAATCGCTCAATCCCCACCCAAAGTGGCTCCAGTCAAGCCAACCCCCCACCCAACCAGCCAACGCGACACCCGACCAACAAGCACGCCGTATCGGCGGCCGACCCCGTACCGGTCAGAGGCCGTCTTCCTGGAGGCCCCTTGCCACGGTCGGCGGGTGGCGGGTTCCCCATGCGTGCCGTACAGGAAGAAAGGCCCTAAGGCTCGCTGGTTGTGACCTGTGTTGGGACGGCAGGGTCCAGTTCGGGAGGGCCACTCACTTGACTCCTTATCGTTTCTCGATACCATCGACAAACGATAATATCGATGAACGATGCGGAGCAGTGCTATGCCTCTCAACGGATCCACCCCACTGAAATGGACGGCGATCACCGTCCGTGTCCTCCTGGTCCTGTTCGCGGGAATGATGATCTACACGGTCGGGGGCGCCGCCTTGACCGGCGGAGAGAACTCCATCGGTCCCCACGACGCCGTCCACAGCCTGGTGTGCGTGTCGTCGCCGGGCATACTCGCCGTAGAGGGCAACTTCCTAGAAAATCCTCAACGCCAGAAGGCCGCGGCCACGAGCACCGTCTACGACGATCCCTATCCCGTGAAGAAGTGGGTCGAGTTCGTCTACCCACTGCCTAAGATCTGTGAGGACGACTCCAGCCTCGGCACCCAACTGCTGTATCAGACCTCGCGTTTCGCCACCCCGTTCATGCTGCTCATCGCGCTGTTCCTGCTCGAACGGCTGATCAGAGACGCACGCCGGGAGAACGGCTTCGATGAGGCGATCGTCCGCAGGCTGTGGTTCCTCGGTGTGTTCCTCGCGGTGAGTACACTGGCGGCATCGATCTACACGACCATCGTTGAGACCGGCCTGGCCGTATCAATGGTGGACAGCTCCGTCAGAAGCCCGTGGAATTTGGCCCTGTTCGGCTGGGTCTTCCCGTGGGCGTACCTGGTGGCCGGGCTCGGGCTCGTGGTGATGTCGAAGGTCGTCCGCGCCGGCGCGCACATGCGCGAGGAACTCGAAGGAACCGTCTGATGCCGCCCGCCGATAACCCCGAGCACGCCGTCGAGGTGCATCTGGACCAGTTGCTCGAAGAGCGCGGCATGACGCTCGTCGAGCTGGCCGACAGGGTGGGGATCACCAACGTGAACCTGTCGATCCTCAAGAACAACCGCGCCAAGGCGATCCGGTTCTCCACACTGAGCAAGATCTGCGAGGTCCTCGGCTGCCAACCCGGCGACCTGCTGTCCTTCACACCCCGCCCCTAGCGGAGATGCTGTCGCTCCCGTCAGGGGCCAGGAGCAACAGCCCGTACTCAAAAAACCACCCCCGGACGGCGGATGAGCCGTCACGGGGGTGGTGCGACAAGAAGAGGAAGACCGCGGGTCAGCCCTTTTCGGCTTCTCCGGTGGCCTGCTCCAAAGCGTCTTCGGGAGAGGCCTCCAGGTCCTGTTCGGCGTCGGCGCCCGCTTGGGCGGAGGCCTTGTCGAGGCGGACCCAGCTGGTCACGCTCTCCACTGCGAACAGCACGAACAGGTATGCCGTCAGCACCGCCAGCACCGGCGTCAGCACGCCCAGCGCGGCGCCCACGCCGATGATCAGCAGCCGCAGCTCCCAGCCGAGCCCCGCGTGGAAGACCCAGGCGGGCGGCCAGATGCTCTGCCGCGTCCGGTAGACGGTGTCGTAGGTGTGATAACCCACCACGTACACGAGCACGAACAGCAGCCACTTCGGCACGTCGGCCGCCAGCCCCACCACGATGATCGTGAGGAACTCGGTGCCGCGCAGCAGCGGCGGGGTGAGCCAGTCGAGGCGGCCCAGGTGGTCGCGGGGCGCGGTCGGCAGCACCAGCAGGAGCAGGAGCAGCGGTGGCACGAGCAGGATCGGGCCAGGCTTCAGCACTCCGGCGACCGTGATGGCCACGATCGCCACCAGGGCGATGAGCGTGGCCGGGACCGGCGGGATGCCCTTGCCGAGGCGGCCAGCCAGCGCGTGGACGAGAGGGCCGTCGTCGCGGTAGGCGAGTAGGCGGGCGGTCTGGATGCGGCGGCGTTCCTCGTCGGGATCCGGCGTGGGGGTGCCTGCGGCCAGTGGTGCGGTGATCATGCGAGCGACCTCATGAGGCGTCCGGTGAGGGTGTAGGCGGCGGCGACGGAGCCCCAGATCACCAGCGTGAGGAAGGTGATGCGGGCGTCGAAGAGGGCGGCGGTGATCGCGATGGCCGCGAACCGCTCGCCGATGGGGAAGACGATCATCTTACGCGCCCAGTGCACCGCTCGGAACCGCCCGGCGCGGCTCCACATCTTGAGCACGCCGCGGATGCCCTGGCTGCGCTCCACCTTACGACGCTCCAGCGCCTTGCGCAGAGCGCGGTCATCGGGGGCGTCCAGGGGAAGCGTGGGCAGCTGGGCGGGCGGCTTGCGGCGGTTGGAGATGCCGAAGGAGAAGTCGAGCAGGTGGCGTGTGGACTGCAGGCCGAGGGCCGCCAGCGCGAGGATCCAGATGTCGTCGCTGTTGCCCGACACGACCCAGCCGACGGCGAGGCCGGCGAAGACGACGTACTCCTTGAACCGGTCGAAGGTGGCGTCGAGCCACGCGCCGAGCACGCCGAACTTGCGGGCGTAGCGGGCGACCTGGCCGTCGACGCAGTCGAAGACGAAGGCGAAGTAGATCAGCACCCCGCCCGCCACCATCCACGGCCGCTCGCCGGTGGCGAAGCAGGCCGCGGCCAGCACGCCGAGGGCGATCGAGATGAGCGTCACCTGGTTGGGCGTCAGGCCCCGCCTGGCGGCCCATCGGGCGATGAAGCGGGAGTAGGTGGAGACGAAATAGGTGGTGAAGAAGCCGTCCGCACCCTTGACCGCGTTGTCGAGCTTGGCCCGGTCCTCGTCGATGCCGGACATCTCGGTGCCGGCCTCGTTGGTCTCCTCCTGGGTGGTGACCCGGCGGTAGAAGAGGTCGCGGCGGCCGCGGATGCCGACCGACATGCCGTTGCGGACCAGACCGAAGACGATCAGCTGGATCAGGTCGTCGTCGGCGCCGAACGCGTCGGCCATGCCGGCGAGCTCGCGGCAGGTCTCGGCCAGCAGGGGCGCGTTCCTGGCGCTCACGTGCAGAGGGCCGAGCAGTGCTGTGTTGGGTCTGGTCACCGCGTGGTTGGCGGTGCCGACGGAGATGATGCGGGACTTGCCGGCGCGCGCGCGGACGGGCAGCCCTTCGAGGGTGTTGAGCCCGATCTCCGGCTCCGCCTCGTCGATCGGGACGATCTCCTCCTGCGCCTCATCGACGATGTCCGGACGCGGCTCCTTGGCGACGAGGGCCAGCGCACCGCGCTTGGCCTTGGTGATCTGGTAGATCAGCTCGTCGTGGACGATCGAGTTGTCCGGGATCAGGAACAGGTTCTCCGTTGCGGACTCGGCGACATCGGCCAGCGCGCGCAGAGCGGTGGCCAGGTCGCCGGGCTCGATCACGGCCGGCTGCGGATCCAGGGAGAGGATCTGGCTGCGCAGCCGTTCGGCCACGGTGGGATTGCCAGGCAGCGCGGCCAGCCTCAGGCCGGTCGGAGCGGTGTCAGGGCCGGGCGAAGAGCCCAGCAGGACCACGCGGGTCATGACTCCCTTTCGAGGCGGTTGCGGGGGGTTGAACAACGGGTAGATCGGGGACAGACGTCAAAGTCTAGTGAGGGTTCCGCAAAGTCGCTCCATCCGAGGCCCGCGAAGCCGCTCCAGCCGAGCATGACCTTCGCGCGCCATAGGATGGGTAGGTGAGTCTCTATCGTGACGAGGGCGTCGTTCTGCGTACGCAGAAGCTCGGTGAGGCCGACCGCATCGTCACCATCCTGGCCAAGCGCACCGGCAAGGTCCGGGCGGTCGCGAAGGGCGTGCGCCGCACCACCTCGCGCTTCGGGGCCAGACTGGAGCCGTTCACACACGTCGACCTGCAACTTCACACCGGCCGTACACTCGACGTCGTCACGCAGGCGGAGACCATCAGGCCCTACGGCGAGGCCCTGGCGATCGACTACCCCCGCTACACCGCGGGCACGGCGATGCTGGAGACCGCCGATCGGCTGACGCACGGCGAGAAGGAGCCGGCGCTGCGGCAGTTCCTGCTGCTGGTGGGCGGGCTGCGCACGCTGGCCGACCGTGAGCACGAGGCCAGGCTGGTGCTCGACGCCTATTTCCTGCGCTCGCTGGCGGTGGCCGGCTACGCCCCCGCGCTGGACGCGTGCGCCAGGTGCCGGGCCCCGGCGATCAGGGCGTTCGCCATCGTGGCAGGTGGCGTGGTGTGCGGGGCTTGTAAACCAGCCGGATCGGTGGTGCCCGCGGGCGAGACGATCGGGCTCATGACCGCGCTGCTGCGCGGCGACTGGGCCGCGGCCGACGCGTCACAGGCGCGGCATCGCGGCGAGTGCAGCGGCCTGGTCGCCGCATATCTGCAATGGCACCTCGAACACGGAATACGCTCTCTCCGACACGTAGAGAGGGAGCCTGTGTGAACGTCCGACCGCCGACCCCGCATCCGTCCGGCGCGGTCCCGCCGCCGATCCCGCGCGACCTGGTGCCCAAGCATGTGGCCATCATCATGGACGGCAACGGCCGCTGGGCCAAGGCCCGCGGGCTGCCCCGCACCGAGGGGCACAAGGCGGGCGAGGCGTCGTTGTTCGACGTCATCGAGGGCGCGCTGGAGCTGGGCGTTCCCTACCTGTCCGCGTACGCCTTCTCCACGGAGAACTGGAAGCGCTCGCCCGACGAGGTCCGCTTCCTCATGGGCTTCAACCGCGATGTCATCCGCCGCCGTCGCGACGAGTTGCACGCGATGGGCGTACGGGTGCGCTGGGCGGGCAAGCCGGGCCGGCTGTGGAAGAGCGTGATCTCCGAGTTGCAGAGCGCCGAGGAGCTGACCGAGCGCAACCGCAAGCTGACGTTGCAGTTCTGCGTCAACTACGGCGGTCAGGCGGAGATCGTCGAGGCCGCGCTGCGGCTGGCGAACGACATCGTGGCGGGCCGGGTCAAGCCGTCGAAGGTCAACGAGAAGGTGTTCGCCCGCTATCTCGACGAGCCGGAGATCCCGGAGGTCGACCTGTTCGTGCGGTCGTCGGGGGAGCAGCGGTTCTCCAACTTCCTGCTGTGGCAGTCGGCCTACGCCGAGATGGTGTTCCTCGACCGGCTCTGGCCGGACTTCGATCGCCGCGACCTGTGGGAGGCGTGCGAGATCTACGCCAAGCGCGACAGGCGCTACGGCGGGGCGCTGCCGAACCAGGTCTAGAGCCACCTCCGACGGTGAGTCGTCGAGATTACATTTCATGACATGTCATGTCTTGTTGTGGTCAGACCCTTGCAAAGCTGACACGTTCTCTTCACTCTTCTCCCCATAGGCGTAAAGATCAGCTCTACTCCCATGGCGTGAAGGAGAGCGTGTGCCGTCCACCCCCCATTGGCGTGCGATTTTGATCGCGGTCGCCGCCGCTGTCACCCTCATCCTCCCTCAGGGCGTGGCCCAAGCCGCGCCCGATCCGGGCAAGATCAACGAATCCGTCCAGGCCGACCTGGCCGCGGACGGAAAAGCCACCTTCTGGGTACGCATGAAGGGCACCGCCGACCTCAGCGGCGCCCGCCGGGCCACGACCAAGGACGACAAGGCCGAGCAGGTCTTCGAGGCCAAGACCGCCAAGGCCGACACCTCACAGGCGGCCCTGCGTAAGCTCCTGGAGTCCCACCAGGCCGACTACACCCCGTACTGGATCGTCAACGCCGTCAGAGTGACCGCCGACGCCAAGCTGGCGGCCGAGATCGCCACCCTGGCGGAAGTGGACCGCATCGACCCGGTACGGACCGTGTCGCTGCCGAAGCCGGACCCCGGTAAGGCCGAGACGAAGGTCAACGCCGTCGAGTGGAACATCGACCGGATCAACGCCCCGCGCGTCTGGAACGAGTTAGCCGACCGCGGCGAAGGCATCGTGGTCGGCACCATCGACAGCGGCGCCCAGTTCGACCACCCCGAGCTGGCCGCGGCCTACCGTGGCAGGAGCCCGGACGGCTCCCTGGACCACAACTACAACTGGTTCGACCCCGCGCACATCTGCCCGAGCGCGGTGCCCTGTGACAACCTCGGCCACGGCACGCACGTCATGGGCACCATGGTCGGCGCCAACGGCATCGGGGTCGCGCCGGGCGCCAAGTGGATCGCCGCCAAGGGCTGCGAGGTCAACACCTGCACCGACGCCTCGCTGCTCGCCTCCGGCCAGTGGATGCTCGCCCCGACCGACCTGAACGGCGCCAACCCGCGCCCCGACCTGGCCCCCGACATCGTCAACAACTCCTGGGGCGGCGCCGGCTTCGACCCCTGGTACAAGGAGACCGTCGAGGCGTGGATCGCGGCCGGTATCTTCCCGGCCTTCGCCAACGGCAACGAGGGGCCCGCCTGCCGTACCAGCGGGTCGCCCGGACAGTACGCGATCAGCTACAGCGCGGGCGGCTTCGACATCAACAACGTCCTGTACGCCCGTTCCAGCAAGGGCGAGGGCGAGGACGGCGAGATCAAGCCGAACCTCGCCGCCCCCGCCGTGAACGTCCGCTCCTCGGTGCCCGGCAACGGCTACGACAGTTACACGGGCACGTCGATGGCCTCGCCGCACCTGGCGGCGACGGTGGCGCTGATCTGGTCGGCGTCGCCCGGGCTGCAGGGTGACGTGGCCGCCACCCGGCCGCTGCTCGACAGCACCGCGATCGACGTCAACGACACCAGTTGCGGTGGCACCGCCGCCGACAACAACGTCTGGGGCGAGGGCCGCCTGGACGCCTTCGCCGCGGTGCAGGCCGCGCCACGCGGGGGTCTCGGCGAGCTCAAGGGCACGGTCACCGCCGGGGGCAGCCCGGTGTCCGGTGCCACGGTCAGCCTGTCCGGGCCGCTGAGCCGTACGGTGATCACCGGGACGGACGGGACGTACGCCGTCCCGCGCCTGCTGCCGGGCGACTACCAGATCGCCGCGGTGAAGTTCGGCTACGACAGGAGCACCGCGACGGCGACGATCACGGCCGACCAGAGCACCACGGCCGACGTGGCGATGACCCAGCAGGCCACGGGCGTGGTGACCGGTACGGTCACGACGGCGGGCACGCCGGAGCCGGGCGCCAAGATCGAGGCGGTCGGCACGCCCGTCAGCGCGGTCACCGACGCCGCGGGCCGCTACCGGCTGTCACTGCCGAACGGCACCTACGACCTCAAGATCACCCCAGTCTCCCGCTGCTCCAGCGGCGCCACGGCGTCCGTCACGGTGGCCGGGGACGTGACCAAGGACATCGAGCTGCCGTTGCGTGGCGACAACTTCGGCTACACCTGCCGGAGCGCCGCCGAGCCGTACGTCGCGGGCACCGAGAAGCTCGCGCTCACGGGCGACGACGAGGCGCAGCAGGTGACGCTGCCGTTCCCGGTCCCGTTCTACGGCGCGGGGCAGAGCAGCGCGTGGATCAGCACCAACGGGTTCGCCAGCTTCGCCACTGACAAGATCGTCACCGGTAGCAACGGCCGGCTGCCCAGCACGGGCACGCCCAACAACGCCGTCTACCCGTACTGGGACGACCTGGTGGTGGACGCCGACAGCGGTATCTACACCGGCGTCACGGGTACGGCGCCGCACCGCCAGTTCGTGGTCGAGTGGCGCAACGTGAAGTTCTACTCGGCCACCGATCAGCGCATCTCGTTCGCGGCCCTGCTGGGCGAGGACGGCTCGATGAGCTACCGCTACAAGGACATCGAGAGCGAGCGCGACAAGGGCACCAGCGCGACGGTCGGGGTCGAGAACGCGGCGGGCACCGACGCGTTCCAGTACTCCTACGAGGAGGTCGCGCTGGCCAACGGGCAGAGCCTGACGTTCATCGCGAGCAGGCACGGCCTGGTGACGGGCACCGTCACCGACGCCAACGACGCCAAGCCGCTGGCGGGCGCGACGGTGAAGGTGGGCGACGTGGCCACCTACACCACCGGCGCGGACGGCGCCTTCTACGGGCAGGTCCTGGCCGGCGACTACGAGGTGCAGGTGTCGAAGGAGCATTACGGCACGTTCACGAAGTCCGTGACGATCGCCCCGACGACGGTCACCAGGATCGACACCGCGTTGATCACCGGCCGGGTCAGCCCCTCGGTGAGCGAGCTGACCGTGGTGCTGCCTGCGAACGCCACCAGAACCCGCACCATGGAGCTGACCAACCTCGGCTCGCCCACGGCCTACACCGTCACCACCGATCCGGCGCAGGGCTGGATCGGCGTCACGCCGACGGCGGGCGACCTCGCCAAGGGGCAGGCGGTGACACTGAAGGTCACCGTGTCCAGCGCCGGCGTCCAGCCGGGCACGCTCCGCTCGGGCAAGCTGATCGTGAAGTCGGCCAGCGGGCGGCAGCCGGTCATCGAGATCGCGGTGACGGTCGTGGTGCCCAAGCTCCAGGTGGCCGTGGAGGCCGGCGGCACCAAGGCCGTGACCGACACCGCGGGTGACGCCTGGACGCCCGACAAGAAGTACACCGCGGGCGGCTACGGATACATCGCCACCTCGACCAGTACGAGCACCTCGTCCAAGACCATCAAGGGCACCGACGACCAGGCGCTGTTCAAGACGGCTCGCGAAGGGATGCTGGAGTACCGCTTCGACAGCGTGCCGGCCGGGACGTACACCGTCGAGCTGGACTTCGCCGACGTCAAGTCGACGCAGATCGGCCGCCGCGTCTTCGACGTGCTCGTCGAGGGTCAGCTCGCGATCCCGGCGCTCGACCTGGCGCTGGAGGCGGGCACGTACACGGCCGTCAGCAGGCAGTACACGGTGAAGGTCACCGACGGCCAGCTCAACGTCCGCTTCGCCACGCGGGAGGGCAAGACGATCGTCAACGCCATCCGCATCTCGGAGCGGCCCGACAAGGCCTCGTGAAATGACCCGGGCCCGCCTCTGGGGCGGGCCCGGGAGCCTCGACGGTCACCGATCAAGAGTGGAGCAAAATCCGGCCGGTCGCCCGCGCTTTCGGCAAGTCGCCCGTCATCGGATGATCGTGGTCCAGTCCCGGCGGCCCTCGTTCACGACCGCGAGCTGCCGCTGGTGGACGTCGGCCGTCTCCCCGTTGGAGAAGCGCAGGTACGTGTGGAAGGTGAAGGCCCAGGTGTCCTCGCCCTTCGGGTCGATCGATGTCCGGATCGACCGATAGCCCCCCGCCGTCTGGCACCTCCAGCCCAGCAGTCACCAGTTCGTGAACCTCGTACGCCGCCACCCCGGCAGCAGCATCGACCACGTCGTCACGTG
>NZ_JBEZYD010000061.1:0-60000 GCF_040638335.1 Nonomuraea sp. NPDC026600 | reverse complement strand
CCAAGATCACCACCCTGCAGACACAGCGGACACGCCGTTCAACTCTGCACGTTTACCTGTACCTGGCTCTGCACTGGAACCCGTACGCCGACAAGTGGGTCACGCAAGCCCTCGTGCTGCCGGTTCTGCCATCGTCGTTTACCGACCGCAGGAGCTCGTGCACCGGCTCTGAACTGCGGTGATTCATAGAGTACATGTCCGTGACGATGGGATGGGGTCGTCGCTGAAACTCGTTGCAGGGAAATCGTGGGACCGGCCGCAGGATCGTGAAGCGGGTTCTGGCTCACTTTCCGTGGAGCTTGCACCCTGAGTGACGGTTGCGCTGGGTGCGGCGGCTGTTCACGGCTCCTGTCTGCGTCTTCCTGCCGACGTGCCCAGCGCCGGCAGGCGACCTAGCTTGTGGCGCGTCTCGGCACGCGTGCGATCATGCTGTTCGCCGACGTGGCAAGGAGGGGTGATGGCCGGCGTATGGGTGACGGTGTGTCTGCCGGGCGAGGCCGCAGGCGATATCGAAGGGGCGCTCGGAGAGGCCCTCGCGCCTTTCTACCTGGACACGGCTGACAACCCCGTCGACCGCGGCATGTGGGACGCACGCCACATTCGCGGCGGCAGCGACGGCATGGGTTTCGCGGTCGCCCCTGGACACCTGGGCGACCCCAGACTCATCCACGACGACCCTGGGTACGACGGTTCGCCCCGCCCCAGCGCCCCGGGCGTCTGCGCCGGAGGACCGCGTGCCCTGCTCGATTTCTCGCAGCCGCACCTCGGCTCCGAGCGCGCGGTCGCCGCGTCCTGGGACCTGTGGCACAGCCTGTCCGCCCTCCACCCTCCGGCCGTTCGCCTCGCGGTCTTCGTCGACCGCTGGCGGAACGATCCGGACGCATTCCCTGGTGACCGGTGGGGAGACGAGATGCTCTCCGCCTATCGGGCCCAGCCGCTGATCAGGGCCTACCTCGACCACCCCTTCAGCCTCAACATGGGGTATCTGGGGTTCGTGGGCCCTGCCGATCCCCTGGAGCACCCGGTGATCGGCTACGACGGAACCCGTGCCGAGTACATCCGTGAGCTCACTGCGTCACACCCGCCGAACACGGACGTGCTCACGTTGGACGGTTGGTGGTTGGAGGGCGGCATCGACGCCGTCCACGCCTCCTGCGATCCTGGCTCTTGCCCTCACGACCCTCCGAAGCCCACCGTATGGCAAGGCAGCGAGGCGTACCTTGCGAACCTTCCCGGCGACACCATCCTCGTCCGGCTCCACTGCCACGCCTGATGTCACTCCCGGTGCACGCTTCACGGGAAGTGAGCCAGAACCGTGAAGCGACCCCACTTGGGAGTCTGGTTTGGCCCCACCCTGCGGACCTCGACCCCTGACTGTTGTTGATCACTCCGGGCCAGATATTCGCTGTGCCCGGGTGCCGGATGTTCGTAGGGTCCGTGCATGACGGACGAGAGTGAGCGGGCAGTGCAAGCGGCCATTGACGGAGAGTTGCGGCTTCTCGATACTGAGGTGCGTGTTTCTCCGGCCCTCGTTTTGGAGCTTCTGGATTCGGAGTTCACCGAGATTGGAGCATCGGGTCGCTGGTGGGACGTGGGGTCGATCCTCACGGTGACGAGTGCGGGAACAGTGTCCTCGGAGTCGCCGGTCAAGGTCAGCAAGATGTCCGGGACCGTCCTGGCTCCGGGGATCGTTCACCTGACGTACTTCGCCGACAATCAGGGGCGCCGGGCATGGCGGAGCTCCTTGTGGCGCCTGACGGAGACGGGCTGGCGCTTGTACTTTCACCAAGGCACTTTGGCCAGCTAAAGGTTGTCTGCCCCGTCGTCGGCGAGGGCGGCAGAAGGGCCGAACGCTCACTCCCAGAACCAGTGGGACGGCCCGTCCACCGGGACGGTGGACGGGCCATGAGATGCCGGTGGACGTGATCAGGCCGGTGGCTCCGGCCCGGTGAGGCGGGCTTCGAGGTCGGCGACGCGTCGGTCCTGGAAACGGAGGTTGGAGCGGGCGGCTTTGAGCCGCTCGTCGAGGGTGCGGTTGTCGGCTGTCAGCTGGCGGACCCTTTGTTTGAGGGTGGTGTTCTCGGTGGTGATCCGCTGGATGGCCTTCTCGGTCCAATCGGCTTGCAAGTCCCTTATCTGGCCGAGGAGTTCGCCGATTCGGGTGCGCTGGGTGAGGATCTCGGTCTGGGCGGTCTTGAGCGCTTCTTCGGCGTTCAGCGCGCGCTCGCGCCAGGTTGCCTCGCGCTCGTCGTCCTGTTCGACGAGGATCCGGGTCCGGCGGTCACCTGCCTCGGCTATCGCCGTGGCGATGGCGGCCCGGGCTTCGGGGTTGGCATAGAGGAAGGTGCGTGAGACGTTCGCCCGCCGGGCGACAGCGGCAACGCTGACCTGGGCCTTCTCCCGTTGGAGCCGGACGATGGACTCGCGGACCCGCAGGAGGGCCGTGTCGGTCTTGCTGCGGCGGGCTGCCAGGGCAGCGGCGGTGCGGGGTTCGGGGACGGTGTTCATGCGACGTCCTGTTCGGGGTCGGTGTCCTCGGCTGTGCACATATCGCTGTACTCGCTCTCCTCCTCGGTGCCCGCGTCGGCGAGGTCGGCGGCGCGGAATGCAGTGGCCCAGACGCGGTGGAAGTAGTCCTGAGGTTTGCGCAGATCCAGGGCGAGGGCTTCGTCGAGGAGGCCGAGGCCGGCGAGGGCCTTCTCCAGGCCGTCGATGGCGCGGGCGGTGGGTTCGAAGTAGTGGTGGAGGTAGTCGGCGGTGGCGTCGTCGGGGGCGCCTTCGGCCAGCAGCCGCCACTGCTCGCGCTTGCGCCGCCAGTAGAGGAGGTCGGCGCCGGACAGGACGAACTTGTCGCAGTTGTGGCAGTTCAGGTTCCAGGGGCAGGCGCCGCCGTCGACGACGGGCTGGAAGGTGCAGAATCCGCCCTCGGCAGGGGTGCTGCGGCGGGACAGATCGATGGCGAGGGCCTGAGCCTGCCCACGGGTGAGTGGGGTGGTCGCCTCGGTGAGGATTTCGCCCGGGCTGGCGGTCCCGGGACCGGCGACCCAGACATGTTGGAGGACGTCTTCGAGGTCGGACTGGGTCAGGTGGACGTAGTGCTCGGCCATCCGCTCGGAGACGTGGCCGAGGTATCGGCGGACGTGGGTCAGGGTCGCCCCGGCCCGCAGCAGGCTGGTCGCCAGCGAATGCCGGGCCTGGTGGGGGACCCAGCGGCCGATGTCGAGCTCGTCGATCCAGAGCTTGAAGCCCTTGTGGAACCACTTGTAGGACAGCGGCCGACGTCCGTCGCGGTTGCGGATGTTCGTGGGGAACAGCGCCATCCTGGTGCCTTCGTCGGCGGTGGGCGGCCGGTTGTTCCGGGCCTCGAACAGGGTCAGGGTCTTGCGCTGGCGTGCTTCCAGAAGTTGGTGGACTCGTTCGGGGATCCGCAGGGCCTGGTCGTAGTTGCCGACTTTGGTCTGGTCGTGCCAGAGCATCGGGAGTCCGCCGTAGCGGCCGAGGCACTCCAGACGGAGCTGGAGGATCTCTCCGCAGCGGCGGCCCGTGACGATGATTGTCTCCCAGGCGTCCCGCAGGCCGCGGTCGAACGGGTCGTAGGTCTCCGCGAGCCTGAGCAGGTTTGTCTCGTCGGCGAGCGCGCGGGCAACACCGTCGGCGAAGGGCTGCCGAGAGCGGCTGACCGTCCGTCCTGGGGCGGGCATGGCGGCGATGAAGGCCCGGTCCAGGCCGAGGCGTTCGGCTTCCCCCGACTCCAGGGCCCCGCGCAGGAGCCGCCGGGTGCGGTGGAAGACGCGCTGTCGGGTGTTGGCGGTCACGATCGACGGCTTGCCGTGGACGCCTCTGGCCGCCAGCGAGACGAGGCCGTCCCGCTCGCGTTGCCGCTGGTCGGCGACGAATTGGTGCATGTGCTCGGCCGTCAGCACCTGCGGGTCGTGGCCGCCTGCGGGAGCGTGGAGTTCCAGGAAGGTGCTCAGTTCCAGACCGGCTCGGCGCATGTCGTCGAAAGTGCCTCCGCTGCGCGGACAGCTCGGTGAGCGCAGGATCGCGACCAAGTGGTCCCAGATCAGGTCGCGCAGCCATTGCTGGGAGACGCCGGTGAGGTCCATGCGGACCGAGCGGCCGGTGAGCTTCCGCCCGAAGTGCTCGGTGAGGATGTATCCGAGCTCACGCGTCTCGGCCGGCGTCACGTAGAGGGGTTGCAGCCAGCCGGTCACGGCCCGCACGATGTGGACCGCCTCGCGGCTGACCGCCTTCTGCAGAAGCCGTTCCTCCTCGGGGCCCGCGTCCGTCAGCGACCGGAGGCCGTGCTCGCGGGCAAAGTTCGCCAAGCCCTGCCAGGTGACCAGTTCCCAGCGGCCGTGTGCCTTCTGGGTATAGGCGAACATTCCCCACTTGATCTCGGCCCGCAGCAGCGGATGCAGTCCCCGCAGGTTGACCTGCGCGGGTCGGAGCACCGCCACGGCACTCGCGCACCAGCGCTCGAAGGCGTGCTCGTCCTCATAGCTGACCGGCGCGACCAGCCCGCGGCGTCCATAGCGAGTGCCCCACTGCGACGGCAGGGCCGCTCCTCCTGGCCTGCCATGCCTGCGGTAGCGGCGCTCGTGCCGGAAACACAGCCCGAGCGGGGAGTCCGCCAGTTCCGGGCAGACCTGGACCCGGCAACTGCCGAAGCCAGGGAGCGGGTGCTGGTCGAGGAGCCAGGCATCAAAGTCGGCATCGCCGTCACGGCGGCCGCGATGGTTGTACCAGCGGAACTCGTGATAGTGGCAGAGTTCCAGCGTGAGGTGTCGGGCGGGGCGCTCGGGGCAGATCCCGCAGGTCCGTTGCTCCACGCCATCCCCAAGGCCGACGGACGGCGCGGTGCGGAGGAACTCGGCTCGCGTTCCTCCCCAGGTGCGGTGGTCGCGCCAGAGCATCTCGTGGGATGAGCACAGATCGCCGTGGCCCATCGTGGACCGCTCGCAGTCAACGCAGAGGCAATTCCACCGGTAAACGGGATGGTTCGGTGGGACCTTGATGATGTCCGGGCGGAACAGCGGGTCGAACGACGGGGTACTGATCAGTGCGGTGAGGATCTCCAGCCGGTCCCGGCCGGTGCGGATGTCCGGCTGCGGCAGCAGGGTTGTCACGGTCACTTCGGCTCACCCCAGACCGTGCGCAGGGCGGCGTCGAACGTGGAGTCATGGAGGTCGACGTGGCCGTAGACCTCGTCGACCGTAGCGGCCGAGGCCCAGCCGCCAGCGTCCCGGGCTATCAGCAGATTGCCGTCGGAGGCATCGAGGACCGCGGAAGTGAACGTGTGCCGGAACGCATGGGGTTTCACCAGCCCGAGCCCGGCGCGTTTCCCGGCCCGACCGAGCATCCGACGGGCCCCGACCGGCGCCCATGGCTGCCCGACGCGGGCGCCGTGCAGCTGGACCAGGAGCATGCCGTGTCCGGCTCCGCGCGGGTACTCGCTGGTGAGGTACTCGAAGTAGGTGTGCACCATCTCCGGGCTGACCCGCTTGATCAGCCCGCCGGTGACCGTGCCGTGTTCGACCCGCCAGGAGTGCTTGGTCTTGGCCTCGGCCCGGTTGGGATTCTCCGGCCGGTGGCAGACATGCAGATGAGGGCTGCGGCACTCGTTGCAGGCCGCGTTCTCCCGCAGATGCAGGTCGACCATGTGCAGCCCGCACAACTCTCCGATCCGCAGCCCGCCATCAGCCAGCCAGGTCACCACCATCCGGTCCCGGGCCGAGTTCACCGCCTCCAGCAGCCTCTCCCTCGCCCCGTCGGGCAGCATCTTCGGGTGCCTGCGGTGCGGCCCCTTCGGCGCGAGCGGGTTCGCCGGCATCACAGATTTCACGTGCCCGAGGAACGAGCGGCGACGGTCCACCCGTGACGGCAGCCGCGTGCCGTCGAGCTTCTCACCGAGGTCGACGTTGACGCCGAGGGAGGCTTGGTGCAGGTAGAAGCCCTTCAGGCAGGACGCCGCGATGGACAGCGCGGACCGGCCGTAGGGGCGCTTGCCCACCCGCCACGGCTCCCCGAGCGGCATATGGACCTCGGCGCCGACGATGCCCATGTACCGTTCCAGGTCACGCAGTTGGACCGTGTCGAAAGCCAGGCACTCGCGCTCCAGCCACCGCAGATGATCCACCAGGTAGTACGCGTACGTCTTCTGCGTGCCTGAGCCGTCATGGACGCGCAGGAACCGGTCCGCCTCGGCGTGGAGGGTGCCCTCCGGCCAGACGATGGTCCACGACCTCCATCCGCCCTTCCGCTCGATCCGCTGGACCCTCAAGTCCCCAACAACAAGCTGCCGTACCACTCGTCCTCCGTACCGACTCCAGAACATGACGAACGTCCTGAACCCGGTCGGTAAACAAGCCCATGACGTCCACGCCACAGGCTCGAACGGACATCACGAACAGCACAAATCACGGTCGGTAAAGTCCGCGACAATCCACTCATCCAGCATCTCCTGGAGCTCCAGCATCGACCAGACCGCCTCGGTCTCGGCGTTCTCGCCGCGGTTCTCCACGCTATTGCCGACGAAACCCGCGACGTACTGGGCGAACAGGGTGTCGACCGAGTCAAAACTCTTCTCGACGGTTCCCTTCTCCCAGGGCGAGCCCTTGTGGGTCGGCTGGTGGTTGATGCCCATTGCCCGGCAGGCGTTCCGGAACGTCTGGGAAGTGAACGCGTTGCCGTGGTCGAGCACGATCGTCTCCGGGACGATCACCGGCCGGGCCGCCGCGTGCTCCAGCCGCTCGTCGATCGCCGTCAACCGGCGGTGCGGCAACACCGACCGGGACATCCGCAGCGCGTCCGTCCAGCCCGGCCGCATCGGCTCCGGCGTCAACGACCGTGCCAACAGCACCGCGGCGTCAACCGCCTTCGTCGTCGGCCGCAGCACCGCCGCCGGGATCGTCCGGGTCGCCAGATCGATGATCCACGTGAGTTCGACCTTGTCTTCCAGCCCGTTGTCCAGCACCACCCGGACGTTGAACGGCGTGGAGTCGATCTGCATCCACTCGCCTGGCCGCAACGCGCTCACCCCGCCGAACAGACGATCCGGCGCCTTAGCCGCCGACCTGCGAGTGCGAGCCGACCCGAACGTGTGCTTGCCCGCAGAGATCCGCTCGACCAGCCGGTAGAACGTCGTGCGCGGCGGGATCAGCGTCGTGATCTCCTCCTGGGAGAGCCCGTGATGGTCGGCCAGACGCTGCCGGACCCGGCGTTGCAGCCGCCCGACCGTCCCCGTCGACCGGTCGGTCTCCTGGCCCACTGCGAAGCCGATGGCCTCCACTAGCCGTTCATCGGTGTTCACCGGCCGGGCGCGGGTCAGCCTGCCATCCAACAGGCCCACCAGACCCTCGGACTCGTAGCTTTGCCGCATCCTCTGGAGCTTCCGCAACGTCACCACGCGGCCCAACTCCTCCAGCTCGGCGACCTTCGCCAGCTCGCGCTGCCGCAAGCTTCCCGAGCCGTCCAAGACCTCCAGCACGTGCCGCTCCCACCAACAGGCCTCCTCCACCGCATCGGCGGGGACCCGGGCCAGCAATCCTTGGTCGGGAAGCGGTGCGCGGAACCCGCTCACCACCGCGAACCCCGGAGTGACGAAGAGCGCCGAACGCTCCATCACGACCTCGTGGCCGGTCACATCCGTCAACGAGATCGACGACCCGGAGACGTTCGTGATCGTGTGCTCTGCGTCGCCGAGCCGGATCTCGTCCCCGGCCCGCAGGCCCGGCGGCCGTGACACGCTCATCCTTCACCTCCGCGAACACCCACCAGCGTCGTGCCGGCCAGCCGCTCCCCGCTCAGATCAGCGGTCAACGTCCCCGTCCAGAGCAAATGGAACACCGTCGGCAGAACCGCGATCCGGTCCCCGACCCGCTCCGCGGTCGCCAGCAGCGGCCCCGGCCGAGCAAACGCCCGCAGCAACGCGAAGGAATAGTCGGGATTCAAGCAACGCGGATGCCGATACCCAGCCAGCCAGCGCAGATTCGCCGCCAGCACAGGCTCCAACGCACCCACCCGCCGATACGACCAACCCACCGCCTCACACGCCGTCCGAGTGGCTCGAATACCTCCGCGTCAGCCTCATCGATCCGGTCGTCAGGCCGGACGTCGATCACTATCCCCGACCCGTCGACCAGCCGCACGAAGTAGTCCGGAGCGTGCTTCCTCGGCCTACCATCCCGCCAGGCCAACCAGAACGGCTGAGACGAGAACGCCACCACGTTAGGAGAGAAGTCCAGGTGCATGACTTGATCGCGTTCCAGCCACGACTCGAACCCCACCAGCTCGCCCAACGTGGCCGACCACCACTCACCCGGAAAGTTCCGCTGGCCTCGGTAGGAGGGGAACCTGCGTACCGGCGCCATCCGCTCGAACCGAACACCAGCCGCCGCCGTCAGGGGCAACCGCCGCTCCCGGACCTCCGTACCCGTCGCGTCCAGAAACCACAGGAAGAACCCCGAAGCCGCAGACTCCCAGGGCTCGCCAGCACTCGCCTGTCGACCAACCTCCATAGATCGACAACGTAGCGATCATGCGTCAGGTAAGGCGGGACATTCGACGAATACGTCAGGAAAGCCGGGACTGCGTCAACTTAGGTGGGACGCAACATTAGGCATGCGAACAAAAATGACAAAAGAGCTAAACGGGGCAGTAAACGTCTTCTGTACCGTATAGCACCTTTTATGCTCTTTGTCCTGTGAAAGGGAGTGTCGGATCGGCAGCAGCCACGTTGCCAGTGGAGCAACGCGGATGCGGTCGGTGACGTGACTGGCGCCTGCCGGGTGGGGCTGAACTATTCGCTTGGGCTGCTGAACCGTGGCATGAATTTTTCTACCTGCCCCCGACGGCACTTCGACGTGTCCGGCCCGAGTTGTGAGCCGGGCTCGCGGGTCTCCCGCCAGGCCCAGTAGACGAACCGGTACCAGCCCTTCTTTCCCAGGGACATGTTCGCCAGTGCCAGCAGGAAACTGTGCGCGGCGTCGTCCAGGGGGATCCCATCCGCCAGCAGGCGGCACACCCCCCACGCGACTCGGTGTGCTGTTGCGGCGAGTCGGTTCCCCGACAGGTGGGGCCCGTTGTCCCCCGGCTGGCAGTCCACCCGGAAGCGTCGGCTCGTGCCCTCCTGGCGGGCCGCATCCAGCAGTGGCGAGTACAGGTTGGGCCGCTTCACGCACTGGTCGTACGGCTCCCCTCTGGACAGTCGTACGGCCAGCGCCCCCGCCGCGTAGCTGTCGGTGATCACGGTGATCTCTGCTGGAGCATCGGCCCCGCAGGGGTAGCGGGACAGCGCATGCCTGATGGCGTTCAATTCGGCGATGTCGTTGATGGTGGCGATCGCTTCATACCAGCCGTATTGTGCGCGTCCGTCTCCAGCGACGGTGGCCCACACGGCGTAGCCGCCAAGGTGCCCGCCGTGGCCGCCTTCTTCCACAGGTACGGTGACGGAGGCGTCGCAGCCGATCATCGTGGCCGGCGCGTCGATGCCGACAACGAGCCCGGGTAAGTCGTAGGGGCCGTGCTCTTGCACGGGGATGGTGAAGTCCACCCGCGAATCATGCCGGACTGGCACGGGTCCTGCGGGCGTTCCGTTGATCGAGGGCGGACGGGGCTGAGAGCGCCGGAGAGGAGCTTGGGGTGCGGTGAGGCCCCTATGGTCAGGTTGGGCGCGTTCGCTCGCTCTTGGCCACCCTGGGCGGCCAAGGGTAACTGTCCTGGATGGTGCTGTTGGTTTTATCGGGGGCAGCAGTTCGGTGCTGTGTTCGATTGTGAGCGTGGCGGTGCATTCACCCCCGCCTCGCTGGGTCGCCTTGCCGTCCACGGAGTCCCGAGTCTGGCACGGTGTGGCGACGCCGCTGCATGTGGCGGGCACGGCGGGGCGAGTTTGGATCGCACAGCAACATCGTAAATTAACTATCCTGCATCTATTTCTAGTAAGGTTTGGGGAGTGGTTGGCGCTCGCAACCTTCCCGCCAGCATCCGCTGCAATGACCCGCCAGTGGCGCGGGCGCCTGCACGACAACTGCCCTACTCACTCCTTCTTCAGGACGATCAATGCTGATTGCACGACTTCGCGATGTCTACAGACTGGGCGACCTCACGACTAACAGACTGAACAGGCTTGTCGGCGATGACGTCGATGCCTTCCACTGGCTAGTGGTGGCCGAGGCGGTCATGCCGTCGGCGCCGCCGAATGTCACCGCCTGGCTTCACCGTCCTGACCTCCTCCCCGCCTGGTTGGAGGCCCTGATCATCTACGAGGGAAGGCATCAGGTGGCGTGGTGGACGCGCCGGCTGGAACTCGGGAATGACGCCCTTGAGACGATGACCGCCCGGCAGGCATCGGAAGCGCTCCAGAGCCGCCTCGAGCAGGTGCGTCGCCTCCTCGACATCGACACGAATTTTCCCCAGGCCAATCCGGCTCAGGCCCAGGCGCTGACACGGCTCCGGGAGGCTCACGCTGAGGAGTACGACGAGATCGTCGCGCGCTTACGGCATGAGCATGGATTCGATGAGGCGGAGCAGCTTCCTGAGGCAGTGCAACGGCTCCTGGATCTACCCGACCAGGCGTTCTTGGATCTGGTGGCCGACGACGTGTCGGACCGAGCCGACGTGGAGGGACTGGATCACCATGCCGTCAACCGGAGGTGGAAGGCGACCCTGCGAAAGCTGGGTAACGTCAATCTGGTGGCGCTGGGGCAGCCGCCCGCGCCTGGCGGCGGCAACGTTGCCAGCTTCCGCGTGGCCGACAAGGCGTTGCCCGCCACGGTGCCGCCTGCCAGACGGGACGCGATTGTGCGAAAGTTGCTCTTCCTGACCTTTTTGCGGGTGCGCCTGCAGGAGGCCGTCTACCTCGGACAGAGGCGGCGGCGGGCACGCAACGAGCTGGTCACTTTCCCCGCCGACGAGCAGTTGCGCAACACCTACTTCCCGGAGTATGCGCGCTATCGGCTCGGCTGTGAGGAGCTGGTGGGCGCGACCAAGTCGTAGATGGTGACGGGAACGCCGCGCTGGAGAAGGTGCCTGTGGATCAGCGGTTCGGCCTGATCCCAGGTACCACCAGCGAGGTCGCACCCCACGCGCGGCCCATGAACGCTGGCGCCTCGTTCGGCGGCCTGGCGGCCGAGCTCGGCGAGGCAGCGGTCGACGGCGTCGTAGCGGATGATGTACTGGGCGCGCGCTGCCTAACGGTTGCCCACGCGAGGTCTGACGTTCCAGTACTTTGCCTTGACTGGACCTTTCGACTGGTCCCACAGGATTTCGTCGTGCAGGATCAGTGCCCATCCGCGATGAGGGATCTGGCAGAGATCCCCGACGCCGAGCTGCCCGAGCATCCGGACTACCAGTTCGGGCCACTCATTGTTGTGGAGTCCTACGAAGGGAGACGGACACATGAAGATCTTCAGCCGGCCGTACCCCCGCCAGTTGGTGTGGGTGTAGTCGACCGATTGTGCGGCCCACGCGGTGAAGTCGGCAGTCGTGCCGGGGTCAGGCAGTTTGAACTCCAGGCCGAAAGCGGGCTCGGGTCCTTCCAGAGTGACGCATCACGGGGACGCAGGACGGCATCGATTCGAAGGCTACGCCCCGAGCAGTGCACGCCCAGGACCTCGCGCTGGATGTTGAACCACTGGCCGAGTTCGCCTAGTGCCCATTCGGCCAATTCTGCTTCCCTGGCCAGCCAGGGATGGTCGAGGGGGAGCCTAGGACGAAGCAAGATCATTTTCCTTTTGCGGTAGCACTTCCGAGATTGGGCGCGAGCCCACCTGCACGGCTCGCGCCGAGCACACAAGTCAGGATCGAAGATGACCCGGCCCCTTCGGCGCGTCGCGAGGTCGGATCGCGACGGATCATCGGACCGCCTCCCCGGCACCGACGATTCAGGTTCGGAGCCGCCGGAGAGCGGGCACGGGCCGATCGTTGGAGGTTGCTCTACAGGAACGCCTCGACCTGGGTGGCGAAGTCGTCCGGGCTGATGACCTTCACGCCGAACGATTCGGCCTTGGCGCGCTTGGATCCTGCCTTCTCCCCCGCGACCAGCAGGCTCGTCTTCGCCGAAACTGAGCTGGACGCCCGGCCGCCGGCGCGTTCGATGAGCTCGTTCATCTCGTTGCGCGACAGTGAGGCGAGCGCGCCCGTCATGGTGCCGGTGACGACCACCGACATGCCACTCAGCGGAAGGGCGGAGGTTGGTGCATCGCCGTCTGAACTGTCGGCGGGGACCGCGCCCGGCTCGCTCATGTTGACGCTGGCGGCCTTCAGCTTGTCGATGAGCGGAAGCAGAGCCAGCAGCTCCGTCACCATGAGGGCGGCCTTCTCCGTGCCCATGCCGTCCACGGCCTGGATCGCCTCGGCGTCGGCCGCGAGCACGGCGTCCATCGTGCCGAAGTGTCGGGCGATGCGGCGGGACATTGACCTGCCGGTGCCTCTCACGCCCAACGCGCAAAAGACGCGGCTGAGGGGCTGGGACTTGGCGGCCTCGATCGCGGCGAGCAGCTTGGTGGTGCTGCTCTCCCCCATGCGGTCCAGCCCGATGATCTGCTTGTGAGTGAGGGTGAACAGGTCGCCGAAGTCGGCGATGAGGCCGGCGGCGAGCATCTGTTCGATGCGGCTCTTGGCCAGACCTTCGATGTCGAGCTGGTCGCGGCCCGCCGCGTAGACGACGGATGCCAGGACATAGCAGTTGCGCCCTTGGACGCACCGCCACCGTTCCTGTGATTTGTCGATGTCGCTGTCGCAGTTCGGGCACACGTCCGGGATGGCGATCGGCGTCTCGGCGCCGGTGCGCAGGTGAACGACAGGAGCCTCGATCCGCGGGATGACGTCGCCGGCCTTATAAACGGTGACGGAATCGAATAGGTGGAAGTCCCGGCCGACGATGAACGCGGCGTTATGCAGCGTCGCATAAGTGATCTTGCTGCCGTCGAGGATGACAGGCTCGAGGACACCGCGCGGCGCGATGATGCCGGTCCGGCCGACCGCCCATTCGACGTCGATGAGCTTCCCGATGACCTCGGTTGCGGGGAGCTTGTACGCGATCGCCCAACGGGGCGCTCGGGAGCTGAACCCGGCCTCGGCCTGGTCGGCGGCCAGGTCCGCGCGCACGACGATGCCGTCGATCCCGAACGGCAGATCGGCGCGGGCCACGGCGATCTCGCCGACACGCTCCTGGATGGCGGTCACGGTGGTGGCGACGACCCCGGCGACCGGAGTGGCTGCGGCCGTCTGCACACCGAGGCCCGCGACCATGGCCATGAGCTCGCTGTGCGGCAGGTCGCGGAGGCGTTCGGCGGCGTCGCCGGTGTCCTGCGGGGGCAGCGGGAGGGCGCCGTAGCAGAAGAACGTGAGTTCGCACGTGTACGGCCGGTCCTGGGCGCGGAGGGTACCGGCGGCGGCGCTGCGCGCGTTGGCGAACGCGGCGCCTTCGTGGGCGAGCCGCTTGGCGCACGCGTCGTCGAACTGGACCGTCGTCATCATGACTTCGCCGCGGACTTCCAGCGTGACCGGCTCCGCCAGCGTGGCCGGGAGGCCGACGATGGTTCCGATCGCGTGGCTGACGTCCTCGCCGGCGGTTCCGTTGCCGCGGGTGACGAGCTGGGCCAGGCGGCCGTCTCGGTAGCGGGCGGAGATCGCCAGGCCGTCAAACTTCGGCTCGACCGACCAGGCGGTGACGGGTCGGCCGAGACGGCGTTCCAGCCCGGCGGCCCAGCTGGCGAGGGTGTCCGGGGAGAACACGTTGTCGAGGCTGAGCATGGGGACGGTGTGCGGGACGTCGCCGATCGCAGCGCCGGCGGCGACCTTGTCGGTCGGCGAGGCGTCGTCGATCTGGTCGGGGTGTGCAGCCTCGTACTGGGCGATGCCGCGGGCCAGGGCGTCGTAGGTGGCGTCGTCGATCGGGCTGGTCCCGTCGGCGTAGTAGGCGGCGGCGGCCTCGCGAACGATCTGGACGGCGGCGAGGTAGCTGGCCTGGTCGGCGAGGTGGGTGTACGGGGGTGCGTCCGTGGTCATGAGGGTCATCGTGCCGGGCGTGACCGACAAACCGATAATCGCCTGTGCTCGCGGGGCCGGTTTCCGCTGTTGACGGCGGATGGCGGGTGCATGGAAGGGGCAAACTTGCCATTGAATTAACGCGCCTGTACTATTTTAAATGTAAGTAAGGGGAGAGTGAAGGGGAAGCATCATGACAAACCTGCTGGGGCACGCCCGCAACCTGCTAACCGCGATCGCCCGCCCGATCAAGGAGGCCGCCGACGCCCGCGCTGACTACGTCAAGGCGATCGCCGACCTGCGCGACGCTGTTATCGCCCACGCCGCACGGGAAGGCGTCACGGTTGAGGCGACCTGGCGCGGCGACATGGAGGTCCTACGTCTGGGCGGTGTAGAGGTCGCGCTGGCCAGCATCGCGGGTATCGCTCCGCCGCCGCCGATCGCGGTGCAGGTCAGCCTCGCCGACGGTCCGAAGGCCAACTGGAACCTCTACCCGCCCGCCGCCGACGACCTCCTGCCCGTCGTTGCCTACCTTCGCTCGGCCGCTGAGCGCCGACGCGGCTGAGCCCGCGCCGAAGGCGCGCCCTCACGGGGCGCGCCGTCGCGGCCATCTTCCGTACCTGCTTGTCCTGCCCCACGCTGGGCGCGACGCACTCAGGTCCGATCATGCGAATCCCCGCCTCGCACCAGCGAAAGAGTCACGATGACCGACGCCCGCCCGACCCCCCTGGCGGCAGGCATTTACGCCTTCCAGGTGCTGCTGCTCAACGCCGCAATCCACGAGGTGTTCAACTACCTTATCGCCAGCCCCCGCTGGGCAGACAAGCCAACCGGGGCCTTCCTCGACGGTCAGTTCGTCGGCTTCACCTTCGACTATGCCGAAGCCTCGGGCGCGAACGCGCTGCGCGTGCTGTGCCCCGTCTACAACAAGAGCGAGCCGTGGGAGCAGGTCAACGCCAAGCTCGTGAACGCCATCGTTCAGATCGCCGTCGAGGAGGTCGTACGGGACACCCGCGCCACCGACCGCGGTTGGGCCGCGCTGATCACCTACCTGGCTGGTATCACCGACTACCACCGCCCCACCGTCCGGAAGCTGCGCGCCGAGGCGGGATCATGACCCTTGCCGACGCCGTCCCCATCCTTTGGGCGACCGAGCCATCCCCTACCTGCCGGCCGGATGGTGGTCAGCGCTGGTGGAGGGACGACGCCTGTGAGTAGCGTCTTCCCGCTACGAGGACTGCGCCGAGCTGGCCAGCTCGCGGACCGTCTCCATGTCGTCGAAGTGCAGCTTACGGTCGCCGACGATCTGGGTCTTTTCAGCACCCTTGCCGGCGATCAGGATGACGTCATCCCGTGCGGCTACGGCGAGCGCTCGGGCGATGGCCTCGCGGCGGTCGGGGATCCGCTCGTAGGCGGTGCCCGTTGAGGCGAGGCCGGGGATGATCTGGTCGATGATGGCCTCGGGGTCCTCGAAGCGCGGGTTGTCGCTGGTGACGATCGCGTAATCCGAGATTTTGCCCACGACCTCGCCCATCGGGGCGCGCTTGATCGTGTCGCGGTCACCACCGGCGCCGAATACCGTGATGATGCGACCGGTGGAGAAGCCTCTGATCGTCATCAACACCTTCTCCAAAGAGTCGGTGGAGTGCGCGTAGTCCACGATCGCCGACACTCCGGCCGGGGTCTGGTAGGCCTGGAACCGCCCCGGGATTGGCGGCAACTCCGCCAGTGCTCCCAGGACAGCCTCCAGGTCGTGGCCGAGGAGGTGGCAGGTGGCGATCGTGGCCAGCGAGTTGTAGACGGCGAACCGGCCCGGGATCGGTACCCGCGCCTCGTGCTCGCGGTCGGCGTGGTGCAGGACGAACCGGGTGCCGGTGGAGTCCACCACCAGGTCGGTTGCCCGGAAGTCGGCGCTGGCGTCGTCGAGGCCGTACGTGGTCGTCGCGCCAGGCATGAGAGCGACGATGTCCGCGGTGACCGGATCGTCGGCGTTGGCCACCGCCTGCCTGCATAGGCCCCGGAAGAGCAGCAGCTTGGCGGCGGCGTACGCCTCCATGCTGCCGTGGCTTTCCAAGTGGTCCGGCGTCAGGTTCGTGAAGACACCGACATCGATATCGGCGCAGTCGACGCGGTGCCGGGTGAGGGCAATGGACGATGCCTCCATGACGACCGTGCCCGCGCCCCGGTCCCGCATGCACCGCATGATGTGTTGCAGGTCGATGCTCTCGGGGGTGGTTGGGGTGGTCTTGTCGACCTGGATCGGCTCGTGCGCGACCCGGTAGCCGTCGGTGCCGATGACACCGACCCGCTGCTTGGCCCCGATGCGCAGCACCGCCTCGATCATATAGCTGATCGAAGTCTTGCCGTTCGTCCCGGTGATGGCGGCGATGTCCATCTCCTGGCCGGGCTCCCCGTAGTACCTGGACGCCATAGTGGGAACCGCCGCACGCGTGTCGGCCACCTGCACCACGCACACGTGCGCGGGTACAGGCTCGACCGGGCGTTCCACCAGGACCGCGACCGCGCCGCGCTCGATGGCGTCCTGCACGTGCTCGTGCCCATCGCTATGGGTACCTCGCATGGCGATGTACATGGATCCGGCGGTCATCTTCCGCGAGTCGTAGGCGATGCCGGCCCGAACATCGGCCTTCTCTGGATCGCCCTGGATCACCTGGTGGTCGTATCCGAATATCAGGTCGGTGAGTTTCATCCACTCTCCCTTCGTTGGGGCTAGCCTGCCTTCGCAGGTCGACCTGTGTCCGAGCAACGCGCCGTCTCGACGGGCGGGCTATGTGACCTCAGAGTGCTGCGCCGTGGCCGCCCGGACGACGGGCGCGCCCATGCCGCAGGCGGGTAATTCCCGACGAGGGATGCAATCCTCGTGTGCGTTCGGCAAGGAAGCTTCCCTGTGGTCCTGCCGAACGTAGCGTGTCGCCGATGGCCGTCACCCCGGCCGAGGGGCGAGCCGATGACACGAGCGGTCGTGAACCACGAACTCGAAACACTGCTCGCCGAGTCCGGCCTGGCTCACGCCGCACTCGCCCGCCAGGTCGTCCACCTGGGGCGAACCGAGTATGGGCTGCGACTTGCCTACGATTACCGCTCGGTAGGCCGTTGGCGCGGTCTTCACGTGTCACCGTGATCTCCCTTGGTGTCGATAGCCCTGCTGGTACACGTGGTCGCAGTACCAGAGTCCACGTCTGTGACGATCTCCTTCTGTTCAGGACCTCGACATTGACCATGACAGCTCTCATCAGCCTGGCGACTCTTCTAATGGATTGGCTGATGAAGGGCGATCGGTAGGCCGCGATCCCTGCTGCCCGACCACCTTCCGTGTGGGGTGGCCAGGCAGGTGACGCGTCGGAGTGTCCGTGGGGGTAAGGCGCCGATCTCGGACGCCCCCGTGGCATCTCATGGCCACCTCGACTCTTAATTAATGATCCTGTACTATTGATAACGTAATTCAGGGGGGTGCCCGTTGCCTCCCTCTCTCCCGCCCGACCGTAGGAGATCGCTGTGAGCACGAAGTCGTTCGTTCCGTTCGACGCCGACCGCGAGACGTTGGCCATCTACTTGGAGCACAGCCCTGATTGGGAGCAGGCGGGCACCGCATTTGCTGGGGCTGTCCGCCTGTACGACACGGTTGCCGAGCGCCACCTGATGCACGCCGACCTGGTCGCTATCCCGTCCGTCCGCGTCCGCACGCCTCGCGATACCGAGCAGATCGAGTGGGAGCGCAAGATGTGCGCCAAGGCGGCGCACCGCATCAACGCGCACCTGCTCGGCCTGCCGTATAAAACTCCGCGCAAGGCGGTGCGGCGTCTGGCGCAGGTCATCCAACGGGCGCAGACCGACGACACGTTCCGCCCCTTCGCCGACATTGCGGCGGGGCGGTTGGACGAGCGCGCGGGATCAGTGTGAGGCGTCCCGTAAACAGATTCCGGGAGGTGTTCGACCGCCTCCCGGAACTGCCCGAGGTCGACCTGGCCGTTGACCCGCTGTACTTCGTCGGGTGGACGTGGTGCGTGTGCGGGATCCGCCTGACGTGGTCAAACACGCTTCAGACTCCGGTCGAGGACCGGGACCCGTGCGACAGCGTCGTGGCCATGGGCCACGTCGCCGCGCTGGTGACGTGCTCGCAGACGTCTACGAGGCTGCACGAGGCCGACTACTCCCCCTCCGTCGACGACTTCTACGCCTGGGGATGAGCGGCATGAAGCAGCCACGGCCGAGCGGCTCCCACGTGATCGGAGCCGCCGCCTTGGAGGTGCTGTTCGCCGAAGCGCGTCGGGCTCGCCCGACAGCCCGGGCGGTGGCCCTGATGCAGCGCATCGGTGACCTCGAAGTCGCGATCTTGAAGGGGCTGGCCGACGCCGCCGAGATCGCCGAGTACGTCGCCCTGGCCGCCGCACTGCACGCGTGGCGGCAGGTGGCGTGGGCGGCGGCGCGTCCGCCTGGCCAATTCTGAATATGAAGAAAGGACCCATGCATGAAGCGCCTTCACCGAGTCGTCCGCCAACTCTGGGCGTGGCGACAGGCCCGGTGCGAATATCGCGTTCTGCGACCAGGGCCGTGCCGCGCATGTCCAGGTGCACATTCGGATTCACCCCGAGGATGACGAGTGGACCGGCCTCGACGGGGTTACAGGGATCAAGACCGTCGTCCCGATCACCCCCGCAGGGAAGCGCTACGTGCGGCGTCTCCTCGCCGACATCGAGAGGGCGTGCATCCGCGCGGTGCTTGCCGCTCGCCAAGAAGAGACCGAGGTGCGGATCACCGACATATCCCACAGGGCGGCCGTGATGCGGTGGCGTAGGACGCCGATGCGAGAGCTCGCCAAGCTGGCCACCGTTCTCGCCCGTTCCGATATGCGGCGCCGTACGCACTGGCGGCTCCTTGCGGGCTGCGACTGGTGGGCGGTGCTCCTGCTCACGCGGGGGCGCGAAGGGCAGCGGGCCGAGTATCCGGGCGCGGCGCCGATTCGGCTGGGCCGCGCGTGGCTGGAGAAGACCGGCGACGGTCTAGCGGGCGAGGACCTGCTGTACCTGCGGATCGCCGAGCGGCTGCTTGCCCACCATGCCCACGGCGGCCTGACCGCCGAGGCGGCGGCTTCCATCGCCGCCAGCGTGGCGGCTGAGCTGGTCCGTGACGGCCTGGACCTGACGGCCCAGCAGTGAACGTCGCCTTGTACTGGGTGCGAGGCGACGTTAACTCCACTTTGTGTTCTACTCCGTTCCCTCCTCCCAAAGGCAGATGCCCTTGAACGACTCCGCCCCAGCGGGCCGCTCGCACTCTCAAACGATGATCGACCGCCTGATGACCGTCTTCCTGCGCGAGGTGGAAACCGGGCGGGACCGGCCATACACGCTTGCGCCCGGTGAGTTCCCCAGCAAGATCGGGGTGTTCTGCGACGAGTCGGGAGACCGGTGCCTCGCCTGCAGGAGCGCCTCCCAGCCGCTGGCGGTGTCGTGAAGAACCCGCAAGCCGCCGCCGAGCAGGCCATCCGCGACTTCCCGTTCTGCGACTACGGTCTCAACGGCGTGAGTCCCGAGAGTGAGCACGCCGAATGGGTGCCTGACCTGGCCAAGGCGGTCACCGCTGCGATCGACCGGCAGGCCGGGGAGGCGCCGTGATCGGTGAACGGATCGTCTGCGTACGCTGCGCTGCCCGACGTCGGCCAGGCCGCTCCGGCGTCGGTGGCTCGTCACGTCGGGAGCCACGATGAGTGTCGAGGTGCGCCGGGTGCCGCTCAACTTCGACGCGGCGCTCGGCAAGGTGTGGAACGGATACATGCTGCCAGAGGAACTGCGGCTGCTGCCCTGCCCAGCCTGCCGCCGGGGATACACGGCAGCCCGGGAATGGGTGGACGCGCTGGCCTTCCTGCTGCTGATGCTGCCGGATGAGACGCCGGCGGCCGCCGTGCGCAAGCGCGCACGCGGAAGGTCGGCGGCCATGCACCCATTCGTTGCCTCGCTGATGGAACGGCCCAGCGAGCGACCTGACGACGGTATCGAGGAGCTGACCGCTGGCTTGGCAGGCAGGCCACCGCGAGATGGCGATCATGACGACCTCGACGTGATGAAGGCCAGCCGTGCGATCGTGGCAGCGGCCGGGCTGGACCCGGACGTGTGGGGTGTCTGCAACCGCTGCGGCGGCAGGGCTCAGATCGAGGCATACCCGGGACAGCGGGACCAGGCCGGCGCGTGGGAGCCCACTCCCCCGCCTTCCGGTGAGGGATGGCAGCTGTGGAACACGGCCGGCGATCCGGCCCCGGTGACGCCGGTGTTCGCCAATGCCGACGAGCTCGTCGACCACCTGGTGCGCCACGACGGCTACCGGGAGGCCGCCGCCCGCCAGGTGGTGGCCGACGGGGGAAGCGTCGGGTCGCTGTGGATGATCGGCGGGCGGAAGCTCCATGCGGCTCGCGACGCGGATCAGCTCGCGGCGCTCAAGCGGCCGGCGCCGGAACGTGATGGCTGATCATCTGGTGGCGCTGCTGCTTGCTGTCGTGTGGGTGATCGTATGCCGACGGATAAAGCGTTCGCGGCGAGACCCGTGGTTGACGGTGGATGTGGCGGTGCGGCGTGCGGAGGCGGCCGCGGATCGCGCCGAAGCCGCGGCGACGCGGGCCGTGTTGGCCGCCCGCGTCGAAGGGGCGGCTGTGTGGCGCGGCCCGGGACGTACGCCGTGACGGGACGGGTGGCAGAGCACTGGGCGTCCGACGCACGGACGTCGGCGTGCCCGTCGTGGCGGCACGCTGTCGAAGACGTGTGGGCGGCCTATGGCGGCCCCATGCAGCTTGGCCCCGGCCAGGAGGTGGAACGGCACACTCGCTTGTGGGTGTCCTTCCACGCTCGCCTGGCGGACGGCCGCGACATCGTCACTGGCCGGCGCCATCTGCCGCCTGAGGGAGTTGCCGCTGCCTGATGGGGCGTGACGGGCGAGCGGCGCGCCGCTCGCCCGGGCGTCCGGCCGCGGGGGCTGCCGGACTGGGAAGACAAGGCGGCGCGCCCGCAGACCGGGCCGCCGCGGTGAGGGGGTTGGGTTGGCGCTGCTCGACATGGCCGCCCGGCACGTGCCGGCGGGCACGAGACCGGATCGGTACTCCTATGTGGTGGTCCGGGCCGGGCTTCTTGAGCGGTCAATCAGTGACGTACGTCGCCAGTTGGAGCGCGAGCTCGGCGAACCCTTCGTCGTCGTCACCTACCAGGCGAACGCGCTGGAGGCGGACGAGCGTCCGCCTATGCTCGACCGGTTGGATTCGACCACCGCGTGGCTGGTGGCGTTCGGGTTCACCTATCGGGCGATCCCTGGGAAGACGAAGTGGGTCGTGATCCGCGCAGCTCGCGATCTGCCGACCGGGTTGATGCCGCCGACGTGGGAGGGGCGGCTGATCCCTCGCGCGAAGGTGCCCTCTGCTGGGGTGCCGGTGATGCTTCACATGTCTGGCACCGAGCTTGAGGCGGTGTTCGCCGCGGCGGTGGCCAAGGCGACGGGAGAGGTGGAGATGCACGGCGACCGCGTTGCCGAGGTGTACGAAGTGGCGCGGCCATCATGAGCACGGAGCCGGATGAGGTGGAGCGTCTGCTGCGGCGCCTGGACGACGATGAGCGGGCCGCAGCCGCCGCCGGCAGCGGCGAGTGGGTGCTCGGCACGGACCACCAGGAGCTGTTCGTGGCCTCAACGGCGCACGGCGGCGGGCACGCGCCACCCGGCTGCCGGGTGGCGGAGTGGACGTACGTGGTCAACCCGGGCCGCCCGAAGGACTGGCTCGGCTGCGACATGAGCGGGCCCGCGCACGTGGCGCGTCACCACCCGGCACGGGTGCTGGCCGAGGCCGCAGCGCTGCGGCGCATCCTGGCTAGGCATCAGCCGCATCGTGTGGTGCTGACGAACGTGGACGGCGACGACCGCGAGTACATCGAATGTGCGCACGACGGCGACGACTGGCCCTGCCGGGACGTACGTGACCTCGCAGGATCGGGCAGCGTGGACGGCGGCCCGCCGATGGTCAACCCGCCGAGAACGGTGTGGCTGCTGCTGTCGGACACCGGGCCCGGCTCACGCGGCGACCTCGAGGAGTACGTCCGTGCGGTCATCGGGCAGCGGACCACGCCCAACAGCGACATCACGGTGGACCGGCTTGCCCACGGCCTGGTGTACTCGATCCTGCATCGGCTGGGCGGCTACCCGGTGTGGGAGGACTCGCGCGGCGCGGCCGTGCTGGAGGAGCAGCCGCGCTGACGTGCGCATGTACGTCCAGTGGCGGCCGGCATCGGCGGAGGGCGTTGTGATGATCAGGGTGTGGGTGTGCCAGCGGTGAGCCGCATCTACTTCACTGCGCTCGCGGGGCGGGCCGAGTTGATGGGCAGCGAGAACGTCCACCTGGGCTGGCTGTGCCGCCGGATCGCGGGTGATCTGCTTACTGCCGACGGGTCTGAGCTGCTTGAGCGGCTGCGGTCGCTGACGCCGCCGGATCACTACCTGGCTCGTGATGACGGGACGCGGGGCTGGGCGTCTGCCTACCGGGCGTGCTTTGGCTACGACGACAGGCCGCTCCTTGTGTACGACGGTCACACGCTGTCCACGTTCGAGATGGCGTTCAACACGGCGCTGCAGCTGGGTTCCGACGCCGTCCGGCTGGCCGCCCGCGTGTATGCCCAGTCGGAACTGCACGCCTTCGTGGAGGGTGGCAACCGGGCATGGCTGGCCGGTCTGATCGACGCGGGGCTGGCCGAGGACGTGCTGCGGTGGACCCTCCCGCGGCAGGGGCGGCCCAGTCGGGATCCGAGCGGCTGGGCACAGGTGGCCTCGTTCCTCCGTGAACGTGACGACGAGCCGGTCGTGCTGTCGTCCACGCTGGCCGGCTCATGGTTTCCGTCCGCGGAGGTGGCCGGATGGCGACCCCCCGCAGATGCGGACCTGACGCCGCAGAGCTGGCGCGGTGGGCCGGAGTGGGACGAGCTCGATGACAGCGTCCGCGCCGAATATGAGCACATGACGATCGAGGAGCTGTTCGACGAGCTGCCCGACGTTGTGCAGCATCGGCTCGGCATGCAGGAGCTGCGCCGGCGCTCCGACGGCGGCATGCTGCTGGAGTTGGAACCGGCCGGGTGGGAGACGTTCCGGTTCGGGCATTGCCTGTCGCTGCTGGACGTGGCGGCCGCCGATTGGCGTGAGCGCATCGAGGCCCAGCTCGGCGCCGCAGTCTGACAGTGTGGGACATGTCGCGTTATCAACGCCTGCGCCTGCTGCCGTACCGTTGATCATGGAGGCCGGTCAAGGCTTCCGCGGCCCCCAGACGGCGCCCCCTTTCTGCACGCTGTCCAGGCCGACGAAGACTGCGGTCGCGCCGCAGCCTCGTCGGCCGCAGCTGGCGAGGGGTCCTCCAGAGCGGACCGGGGCCGCCCCCTTTCTTTTCACAGGAGTTGCACGTGACGTACGCGCTGAACCAACCGCAGGCCGTCTTCCGCCGCGCCAAGCACTTCGGCGAGAAGCTGCTCGCCGCCGGCGACCAGATCGTCGCCGCTGGCGAGGCGCCGGTGCTGGAGCCGTACTGGCCGATCTTTCCCACGATGTATGGCTGGTGGCGGTTCATCAACCACAGCGCCCGCCTGCTGTGGCAGGCGACCAATGCGGGCTTCTCCGTGGAAGTGATCGCGTTGACGCGCAACATCACCGAGCACGCGTACGCAATGGCCTGGCTGGCCGACGTGGGCGAGCCCGGCCTGGCCGCGCTGGAAGGCGCCCAGCACTTCGCGCATAGCAAGATCCTCGAAGAGGCGAAGAACGCCAACTGGCCGCTGCCCGCCGATGAGGAGCCGCTGTCCGCTTCGCACGTGCCCGCCGACCCCGTGGAGGCCAAGCGGCACCGGTCCATCATGGGCGAGATCTCCCATTTCCAAACGCTGGCGGCCAAGTTCGGCCCCGACGAAGGGCCGGGAAACAGCATGTACGTTGTCTACCGGCACCTGTCCGACTACACCCACGCCGGTGTGGCGACCGCTGGCCGGTACGCCGAGTCCATCGGGAACGGCATGTTCCAGCTGACGGATCGGGCCGTGACGCCGGGCCCAGCGAACGCCATCTGGGCGACGGTCAGCCTCATCCAGGCGGGCGCCATCTTCTCGCCGATGTTGGTCGGCGATCCGATGCGTGACCTGTTGGAGAAGGCGGCCAACGACATGGGACTGGGGTCGCCTGAACGCATCGTTCCCCGCCGCAAGGCGAAGGCAGGCGAGGAGACGGTTTAGCGGCGTGGGTGGCCCGAGGAGCGAGACGAGGAAAGCTCCTGCTTCGTCGGGGCTGCCTGCTGATGGAGGGCGACGAGCGGTCGAGGCCGACGGTGCACCGTCGGGCGTCCGCCCGCCCATGAAATCGCCTCTATTGCGACGGATTGGGTACGACGGTCAGGCCAACCTGGGCGAAGCCTTCCACGCTGGCATCCACGCCCAGGTCCCACCAGCGGGTGATCGCATCCAGGAGCGCGTGGTCAGCGGCCGGGGACTGCGTGCCCAGGTAGGTGAGCAGGGCCTGTTCGTCGATGCCCCACTTCGTGCCGAAGTAGCCGGGCGGGTAGCCGCCAGCGCTGCCGAATGCGTCGCGGCAGTCGGCGTAGACCAGGCCGACCTTGAAGCCGAGGCCGGGAGCCATCAAGTGGCCGTTCAGGACATCGGTGAGACATCTGGCCTGGCCGAGTGTGAGCCGGATGCGGCTCAGCTCGATGGCTAGCGCATCACGCCACAGCCCCAGCTCGATCGTGGCCTGCATATCGGTGAAGCCGGTCCTCATGGTGCTGGCGCGCTGGCCCAGCCAGGCGGCGGTGTCCTTCGTCAGCTGCGGGTGTATGTCCAGGTGGGTGCTTGTCATGCCAGTCTCCTTGGATGGTGGGCGGGTAGAGAGGCGGCCGGGCACCGTTCCCGCGTAAGAGCTCTTGGCTCGGGGTGGGGTCCAAGGTGTTCCTCCCGGCCGCCCGTCTGCTCGTCCACAGTCGGGCGGGAGTGAAAAGGGGAGGGGCAGCCGGGCGCCGCTCTGGAAGGGAGGGCTCAAGGCCCGGGGTGATGAAGGGTTTCATCCCGGCTGCCCTGGTCTACCCGTCCACGACCGTAGGCGGAAAGGCGATCTCCTCGGAGTAGAGGACGTCATTCTGAAGGCAGTAGTGCAGGCAGCTCAGCAGCCGCCCCGCCAGGTTCCGGAGTGCAGCGGACCAGCGGTCGCCGACTTCGCGCCGCCGGTCGTAGTGCGCCCGAGCCCCGGGGGAGCGGGTCAGGCTGGAGAACGCCCACTGGTGGCAGGTCCCCTTCAGGAACTTGTTGGCGACCCGTCGATGAGTGACGGAGCGGCTGCCGCCGCTGGACCAGGTGAGCGGGGCAACCCCCGCGTAGGCCTTCAGACCGCGCGGGCTGGCGAACCGTTTCGGGTCGTCTCCAATCTCGGCGAGCAGCCGAGAACCCATCACAGAGCCGACGCCCGGGAACGACAGGTAGATCTTGGCCTGAGGGTGGGCCAGGAACGCCTCGGTGGCTTCGGCATCGAGGGCGTGGACCAAGCGGTCGGCGTGATCGAGGAAGTCGAGGGTTGCGAGCATCGCGGTTCCCATGGTCTCCTCCACCGCTGGCGGCTGGTGTAGCTGCCGCTGCCGGAACACCTCGTAGAGCCGATCGGCCTGCTGGTTCACGAGCCTGATGCGGCCGGCGGCCGTCAAGGTGTCGGCGATCTGCCTGCGGGTGAGTTTCGCGGCCTTGGCCGGGGTGGGTGCGAGGTGGAGCAGCGCGCGTGCTTCAGCGCGCAGGATCTTCTTAGGCAGGTCTGCCCACGCCTGAACTGCGGCGGGGTAGAAGACGCGTAGTTGGCTGCGCAGGCGGCGGACGTAATACTGCTGTTCGCGTACCGCGTGACGGTGGGCGCGGGACAATTCGGTGAGGGCGAAGGCCTGCTCGCTGCTGGCCGGCAGCGCCCGGTGGAGGTGGCCGTCGGTGCGGATGATGTTGGCCAGGAGCCGGGCGTCGCTGCGGTCGCTCTTGCGCTTCTTGGCCGGGCTCACGCGGCCGCGGTAGCGGGCGACGATGGTGGGGTTGATGGCGATCACCGTCAACCCGGCCTTGCGCAACTCGGCGACCAGGAGGGAACGGCCGGTCTCGATCGCGATGGGTACCTGCTTGCGGGAGTGCCTGTGGGAGGTAGAGAGCCCGGACAGTAGGCGGAGAAGTTCTTTGAGCCCTTCGGGCGTCTCCATGATTTGCGCCTCGGCGACCGCGACGCCCTCGCGGTCGATCACTGCCACGTCGTGCCGAGTCTCAGACCAGTCGATGCCACACCAGAACTGTGGCACGTTCGCGCTCCCTTCGCCGAGGTGGAGGGCGGGCCGGGCCGCTCGTTCTCGGCATCAGAACTCATGCTCTCTGCATCGCAAAAGGCGTTCACCCGGCCCGCTGAGCAGGACCCTACACTGATCAGCCATATATGACTGAAAGTTGGGTGAAATGATGAGCCGACGTACCGGGACGGTGGCGCAACCACGGGTGGGAGGGGTGGTCGGTGAGGAACGACCAAGTCCCGAACGCGTACATCGGTGCTGGCGGCGGGTGGCCCATGGCTGATCTCGCGCCCGACGCCCCGCCCGGCGCGCACTACGCGCAGGAGATTGCCCGCCGCGTGAGGACGGCGATGACGGAACGCGGTCTGTCCCAGCAGGAACTCGCGGACGCAGCCGGTGTGGGGCAGCGGACGGTCAGCAGAGTCCTACTGGGCGATGTGTACTGCGATGTGGCGACGCTCGCCCGCCTGGAGCAGGCGTTGCGCGTGAGTCTCTACCCGGCGGACTGGTTCACTCGAGAGCTGTAGCGACGCAGGTACCGCGCTGCATATGGGGCTGCCGCCGGTGACGACAGCCGGCGCGACAGATGCCCCCGATGTTCGAGCGCGGCGGTGCTCACTCGTTCGGGCGACCCCGGAGTCGGATGTCCGTCGCAGAGGCGCAAGGGCGTACATTGGCGCAGGTGAGCGACTCTATGCCGCGCGAGCGGCTCGGCCTGGCCCATGTCGTTCACCATCCTTGGTGGTATTTCAGGGCGTGCGGCCCGTGGTCGTCGGCGAGGCCGTCGTAGCAGTTGGGGCAGGCTCTTCCGGTGGAGGCCATCATCCATCCACCTGGGGCGTAGCGGGTGCCGCAGCCGTCGCAGTGCGGCACGCCGGGCCCTGGGCAGTCGCCGTCGGTGTGACGTCTGGAGTTGGGTCTGGGGGCGGGGGTCCACTGCAGGGAGCGGTAGGCGTGGCGGGCGTCTTCCAGGCGTGTGTACGGGGTGGACTGGCCGGGGTCGTAGTCCTCGCCGTTCCATCCGTTGCCGGTGCCGCCGACGGTGATACCCCATCGGATGGTGGTGGTGTCGTCTTGGAGGGTGTCGCTGTATTCCAGCAGGCGCGCGCGGACACCGGGGCCGATGTTCTTACTGAAGAGTTCCTGCTCTGCGCGGGAGATCGTCTGCAGGCCTTCGACGCGTGCCTGCTCGGCCTCATAGGCGGCCTGCTCGGCGGCCTTCTTGGTGGCGCGGGCGTCGGCTGCCTTGCGGCGCTGGGCTTCGAGGCGCTGCTTCTGCGCGCGTTCGGTGGCCTGCTCGGCTTCGGTGCGTTCCTGGTACTCCTCCCACGTTTCCATCGGAGTGGTGGTGCACCGCGTGGATGCGGTGTGGCGGATTTCCCACCGGCCTTCGTCTTCGCGGACCAGGACGGATTCGGTGGACCCGAGGCGGGCGACGACGGTGCGGCCGCACAACGCGCACACGTCCCCGTTGCGGGCGGGCCGGGAGGGGCACCGGCGGAAGTGCTCAACCTCGGCGGCTTCGCCGCGGCCGACAAGGTGGCCGGCGCCCTTCGGCAGGCGGAGACCGCACCAACGGCAGTCGCCTGGCTTGTGGTTGGCTCGCTGAGCCTCCTCGACGACGACGACCTCCGCGGACGGGGCGGGGTGGGCCTCCAGCAGCGCGGCGATGCGCTTTATCGTGGTGGGGCCGAAGGCGCTCTTAGCGTGCTTGTAGTGGCGTGACCACTGCGTCGTCAGGCCCTCGTTCGTGGCGAGGTGGATGGTGATGGTGGCGTCCTCGATCGCGTAGCGCTCTCCGCTGCGGTAGCCGACGTCCCAGCCGAGCGTCTTCTTGTCTACGGCCAAGACCAGCGTGCCCGGGGGAAGTTCGACGACGTCCGCAGCTTGCAGCCACTCGCCGGCCACCTGGGCTCCGCCGCGCTGGTCGTAGTTCAGGTGACGAATCGTCTTGCGCCAGCACGCCGCGGTGTTGAGCCCTTCGGGGACTGGGGGCACGGTGATGATGATCACGGTGGTGCTCTCCTTGGGGGATCCCGCCTGCGGCGGGCGCCTTGACGTGTCCCATGGTGCTCCACGTCCCCGACGAAATCGGCAGAACGATCTGCGCTTTCCGGGGGAAGGCGCTAGCCCAGCGGAGAGCTGTCGAGGCATCCACGCTGGGCCAGCGTCCCTCAGCTTCCCACGGACCGGATGTGGGGCAGCCCGGCGGGCCTGCCGAGCGGACCGTGGACAAGTCGAGGGCGCCGGCGTCCAAGGGGTCGGCGAAGCGGGTCAGGGAATCGGATGTCCGCCTCATTGCGGGCGTAGGGGGATACATTGGCGCAGGTGAGTGACGATATGCCGCCTGGTCGGCTTCCGGCCGCCGAGGAGGAGCGTTGCGCGTGTGTACGCCGCCCCGCCGGTGATGAGCCTGGTCCGCGTTGCGCGTGGGCGGCCACCCGCGAGGATGGCCGATGCGACGGATGCCGTAGGTTCTGCGCTGGGCTGCTGCCGCTGATGTTCGAGCCGAACGTCGATGCGTGGATGCGCATCCTGGACGGCGACACCAGCGGAGTTCCCGCCGTTCACCTGGTCCCGCTGGGCGAGGACATCGGCGGAGCGGCTCTTTCCTAGCTGCCGCCGTTGGTCGTGGGCGGGTTCCGGGGGCAGGCGGCCGCGAGCGCGATGTCGAGCGCGTCGGCGACGAGAGGCATGTGCTCGGCGGGGATGACGGTGGGCTGCTTGTGGTGAGGCGTCGTCAGGTCGGGCAGGAACGCGCCCTTCATTGAGATGCCCACGGTGCCGTTGGCGGGGTTGGGGGCGACGATGAGGCGGTGGCCCGCTTCGAGGTAGACGGTGCCGCGCTGGTCGGGCTTCTGGAGCAGCTCGCGCAGCCGGCGGGCTTGGGCTTCGGATAGGGCGGCGTGCCAGGTGACGAAGTCGAGGACGACTTGGCGGGTTTCGCGGCTGGCGCCGATGACGAAGAAGGCGTGGGTCGCGAGGATGTCGAACACGGTCACGTCGGAGCCGTCAGCGCGTTCCCAGCGAACGTCCTGCATGGGCTTCTCCTCATGGCTGGTGGAGTGTAGAGGGCGGCATGCTGGAGCGCTCGCAGGTTCTCTGCGGGCGCTCCAGCACGCGGGTTAGTGGGAGGCGGCGAGCGCGGCGTCGAAGGCGTCGATTACCAAGGGGATGCCGTGGGAGGGGATGGTGACGCCGCAGCCGACGGGGTCGAGCCGTACATCTGAAGCGCTGTGGCCCACGTATACCTTGTTCAGGTCCAAGGCCATGCCGCCGCCGTCGGGGACGATCGTGAGGGCGTAGCCCTGGCCGAGGTAGGCGGTGTCGGGGTAGCCCAGGGACGGCTTCTGGCCCTGCAGCAGCATCTTGATCCGCGATAGCCGTACCTTCTTGACGGTCACTCCCCAGTCTCCGAGGTCGAGGAACACGCTCTGTTGTCCTGGCGTCGGGCTGATGGTGAAGTACGCGTCGGTGTCGTCGAAGGAGAAGTCGAAGTGGCCGCTGTCGGTCGTCTGCATGGTCATGTCTGCCGTCCTCAATCTCATGATCTTACAGGGGCGTCCCCTTTGATGCGTAAATATTAGTACAGCAGAGTTATTTTAACAATGTTGGGGGGGCGGACGCTCAGTACTTCACGCGGGCGGGTATACGAGCAACGCTCGAAGGAACGAGATAGAGGGGGAATGCGCATCGTGACTGATGCCGGTGTACGCGACGAACTGCTGCGACGGATGCAATGTGACCAGCAGGTGCGGCTGAGTCTGCCCAAGAGCGGACCTGTGTCCGACGGCCTGATGGAGGAGTGGAGGCGCGTGGACACCGACAACACCGCGTACCTCAAGCAGGTGATCGACGAGCACGGCTGGCCAGGCCATGACCTGGTCGGAGAGGAAGGGGCGCAGGCAGCATGGCTCCTGGCGCAGCATGCCGACCACGACCTGGTCTTTCAGCAACGGTGTCTGACGCTCCTGCAGGACGCCGTAGCCCGGGGCCAAGCGGCACCCCGTAACCTCGCGTACCTGGTTGACCGCGTTCGCGTCAACGAGGGACGGCCGCAGGTGTACGGCACCCAGTACCACTCCCCCGACGATGTTCTCCAGCCGCGGCCGATCGAAGATCGTGAACGGTTGGACGAGCGCCGAGCTGAGGCCGGGTTGGAACCGCACGCCGACTACGACAGCTCCATGCGGCAGCAGTACGGGTGAAGAACGTATCGAGAGGCGGACCTGTCGCCCGCGGTGGCTCGGTTCGCCGCCGGGAGCACCGGGCGGGGGCCGGTGCCCGGCTACTCACGATCTTTCGCAGCACGGCCACGACGTGGGAACAGGTCGCCGCGACCATACGTCGGCAGAGCTGATGTTGTCCTCGCTGGCGGGCATGCCCATCGTCCCTGCCGAGGTGCTCGCCACCGCCCGCTTGACCGTGATCAACGCGCACAACGGCGCACTGCCGACCAGGTGTGGGGTCGGCGTTCTCCGCGGCTCTGATCTACCAGTACCTGCAAGGGGCGAGCTTGCCGGCGATGATCCGGTTCGCCTGCGCTGCCGGAAGCCTGTGGTGCAGCCGGACCTTCGATGGGCCGCTCCCCACCGCGTGGTGACGTCGGCGGTCACCGGCATGCGCAACAGCGAGCTCGCCGAGATCGTGGTGGGCTCACGGAGGGACCCCGTTCCAACCGTGGGCGGCGGTCTGCGCTTCCGGTTGGCCAGCCGCGTCATCAAGGGCCGCGAGTTCGGCGGTGACGCTGACGAGTGGGTGGTCCTCCCCGAGGCCGACCGGGCGGTAGCGCTCGCCGAACGCTTCACCCTGGCTCGGCCGTCCCGTGCTCGCGGTAATCACGTCTTCCCAGCCTGGAATACCGAGCTCTACCGGCGCCTGCGCGCGTGGGTGAACGGTCCCGGCGGTCAACGGTTCGGTCTCGAACCCATCCCCGACGGTCCCTGCACCCCAAGGATGCTCCGCCGCAAACTCGCCCAGGAGATCGCCCGCCGACCAGGTGGGCTCCTGGCCGCCAAGGTGGCGCTAAAGCATGTCTCTGTGGTCACGACCGAGGGGTATTGCCATCGTCCAGGCGGTTCCCAGGCCGCGTTCCTCGCCGAGGTCGAACAGGCACAGGGAGAACACCACCTACGCCTGACCGCCGGCATCTACCGGGACTACACCAACGGCATCATGCCGTCCGGGCCCGGCGCCCGTCACCTCGTCGAGGCTTTCGGCCACATCGACAACGTGCTGAAGGAGATCAGTCAGACCGCGCCCGTCGTCATGGACACCGAGCGAAGAATCGAGAACATGCTGCGCACCATGGCAGGCACCCTCCACATCAGAGTGGCGAACTACTGCTGGTTTCGCGATCCCACCCAGGCGCTCTGTCTCCGGATGGCCGGGGCCACCGGCGCGTCCAAGCGGCTGGCCGGGCTCTGTGACTCCAGCCGGTGCCCGCAAGCCACCCATCACCCCTGCCACCGGCCAACTTGGCAAGACCGGGCCATCACCTACGAGGTGTTCCTGGGCAACCCCAGATTTCCTGCCGGCGAGAAGAAGCGGCTGCGCCCCGAATACGAGCGGACCCTCAAGGTCCTGACCTTGATCGACGCCGCGGAGGGACCGAACGATGAGACTCAGTGACGAGCAGCGGCAACTCATCGAGGCGAGGATCCGCGCAGCCATGGATCGGTTGCTCTCCGGGGACCTTCCGGCGGGCGGAAAGTGCGACATCAAGACCCTGGCTGCTGAGGCCGGGATCTCACGCAACTCCCTCTATACGACGTATGAGCACCTCAAGATCGAGTTCGAGGAACGCAAGGAACGACTCCAGACGGAAGGGCAGATCACCGACCCGCGGGAAGCTCAGATCGACCGGCTCAAGCTGGCAGTGGAGCGGCTCAAAGAGCGGCTGGAGGAGAAGGACGCCGAGCTGTCCCAGCTGCGTGCCTTCAAGACCCAGGCCATCTCGGCGATCGCCGCCCAGTACGACGAACTCGAACGCCTCCGACGGCAACTATCCCGACCGACCAAGGTCACATCGCTACAAACCGTCCAGCACGAAAGGCCTCATCGGACCCTGCTGACGTCTCAGCCGATGAGGCCTTTTTTCGAGCTGGTTGCGGCGTTGTGAGGCGAGGCGGCCGCCGAACACTTCTTCCCTCGATGAGCGCCTGCGTCGCGAAGTCGTTGATCCTGGAGGTCACCGTGGGAGTGGCGATGCCGAGGTCCGCATACTGCACGGCGGGCGGTGGCCAATGTGTGACGGAACTGCGGATCGGGCGGGTTCGCGGGCCGATGTGATTCACCGGGTCTCGATGATCACTATCCCGTGACGTGAGAGATCCGTTCATCTTGTCCGCCGGTTGCGCATGCGGAAGTCGCCCCCGCTCACTACGGTCGTGGGTGTGACGACGGATGGGGTGGCAGCGACCGGTGAGGCGTCGAAGAACGGGCCAGACCTCGCTGACTTGAGGCGTGTGCAGGAGATGTTCGGGCTGGGCGAGGTCCAGGCGGTGTCGTTCCTCGCCGCCGGTCTGATGAACCGGAATTGGCGTGTCGACACCGCGACCGGAACGTACGCGCTGAAGCTTCTGCAGGACGTCCCGGTGGAGGCAGCGCGCCGAAGCGCGGCGGTGCTGAGTGCCTTGGCTGCGGCGGGCCTGCCGGTGTGTGCGCCCGTGACCACCCGCGACGAAGCTGAGCCCGTGTTGCAGATCGGGCCGCGCAGCTACCTCGTATCCCCGTGGGCAGAGGGCACCCACGTCGAAGGAGTGGCCCTTCCCTTGGACGAGGTCACAGCCTTCGGCTCCACGGTCGCCACGATCCATCAGGCTCTCAGCGACACGGCCAGGGTTGCGCTGCCAGCGCCGGACGCCCGGCCGCGCGCGAAGGTGACCAGTCCGGGAACGGCCATCGAGAAGGCCGACCGGCTCATGGCCGCAATCGACAAGATCCCCGGACCGAGCGACTTCGACCGTCTCGCGCGGAGGCTGCTCGAGGAACGCAGGGTTCTGCTCGACAAACACCATGTTTCCGCCCCCTCGGCCGGCGAAGCGCCGGGGCCGTTCGGCTGGACCCACGGAGATCTCCAGTTCCGGAACGTTCTCCACCATGACGGCCGGATCGTCGCCGTTCTCGACTGGGACAGAATCGCGATCAAGCCCCTCGGCGAGGAGGTCGCACGGACCGCTCAAGTTCAGTTCGGCGGGGAGCACGGGCTGCTGGACCTGGAGCGGATCGCGGCATTTGTCGCTGGCTATCGCACGGTGATGCCGTTGTCGCGGGAGGACCTGGCGGACGCGGTGGATCGGTTGTGGTGGAAGCGCATGTCCGACTACTGGGTATTCGAGTTCCACTACTACCGAGACGATCACGGCCCGGACTCGCTGATGGAGCCCAGCGAGCGGCTTCTGTTGTTGTGGACCGACCGGCGCGAGGACGTCCAGCAGGCGTTCGCGGCTGGTTCCTGATTCACCGGTCGGCCCTCGGTCGGTCGCCGTGACTCAGAATTCGATCATCGTGCGGATACCGCGTCGTGCGGACGCGTGGTCGAGGGCGTCGTTGATCTCACTGAGCGGCCATCGGTGGGTTGCCAGCTCGTCGGCGGTCAGCTGACCGCCGACGACCATACGCACGTAGGCGGGGATGTCGTGGAGGGTGCGGACTTCGCCCATCACCGATCCGACCAGGCTTCTGCCGTGGCGGAGCAGTCCAGCCGAGACCTTGATCTCGCTGTCTGAGGGCATCATCCCGACGATGACGGCGCGGCCTCCGGGAGCAAGAGCCGCAAACGCGACTTCGGCGAGGCCGGGGTCACCGACCGCTTCGACGGCGACGTCGACACCGAACTGCCCGGTGATCGTAGCGACCGCCGCGGGCAGATCCTCGCTGGTGGGGTCGATGATGTCGGTCGCGCCGAGGGACAGGGCGGCCTGGCGGCGGTGGGCTTCGGGGTCGGCGGCGATGATGCAGGATGCACCCGTGGCCTTGGCGGCTTGGACAGCGCCGAGGCCGACGCCACCGCACCCCATCACGAGGACCGATTGTCCGGGCCGTGCGGCGGCGGTGTTGAAGATGGTCGCCGCGCCGGTGGTCAGGCAGCAACCCAGGAGCGCGCCCGCCTCGAAGCTGATCTGTTCGGGGATGGGGATGACCGCGGCGGCGTCCAGGAGCATCCGTTCGGCGAGGGCGGAGACGCCGAGGTACTGGCGGAAGGGATCGCCGTCCAGGCTGAGCCGTGACCGTTGGCGTTGCTTACGGCCGGTGTCGGTGCAGTAGACCATTCGCCCCGACAGGCAGGATCCGCACTGGCCGCACGGGATCTGGTCGCAGACCAGAACTCGGTCACCGACCTGGACCCTGGTGACGCCGGGCCCGCGGTGTTCGACGACACCGCTGGCCTCGTGTCCGAGGACGGTCGGGACGGGGAAGGGGAACAGGCCGCGGGCGAAATGCAGGTCGGTACCGCAGATCCCCACGCTGGCGGTCTTGACGATGACTTCCCCGTGACCGGGTTCCCGTAGTTCGATCTGTTCGATGGTCATCGGCTTACCGGGCTCGTGCAGTACGGCCGCCCGGGCGGTGATCGGGGCCATCACGGTCTCCATTCGTGTCAGAAGGACTGGCGGGTGATCGTCAGAGCTGCGGCGACCTGGTCGATGTAGTCGCGGGCAGGGACGTCGGGGATCTTGAGGATGAGGGTCTGCCGCCGGAACCGCTGGTAGACGGGGAAGTCGTCGGTGTTGGGCGGGGTCCAGCGGCCACGCAGGTGCGGCCAGTACCGCTCCAGCAGGGCGGGCTGCTGGAGCAGCGGCGCCGACAGCCAGTCGGGGTACAGCGCCCGGACCGGGATGCCTCGCTGCTTGCAGGCGGTGAACAGAGCGGCCGGGTCAGTGACCGGTATCGAGAGGGTGAAGGCCGCTCCGTACCAGCCGCGGACCGACCCGTCAGGGAGCGCGACTGGCCGTAGGGGCAGGCCCTCCTCCTCGATGGCGTCGATGAGGTGGGTGAGGTTGGCCTCAGCGGCTTTCATCCGGTCAGCGAGCGTCTTGAGCTGTTCGCGGGCGATCACTGCGGAGAGAGCGGGGATCCGGTACTTGTAGGAGGCTCCGGCGTGGGCGAGGGGGGTGAGGTCGGGGTCGGTGAGTTCGGTGGCGAGCCGGAACGGGTGGTGGCCGACGGTCAAAGCGCGTTCGTAGACGGCCCGGTCCGAGGTGGTCAGGACGCCGCCCTCACCGCCGGAGACCGCTTTGGACTCCTGGAGGCTGAAGCAGCCGACCGCCCCCCATGACCCGACCGGTCGTCCCTGGTAGAGCGCGCCGTGGGCGTGCGAGCAGTCCTCGACGACCGGCACGGCCAGGCCGGCGAACCCCTCCATGTCGGCGGGAACGCCCCAGGCATGCGTGACCAGCGCCGCCGAGCAGGCTCCGTCGTCGATCTGGGCGGGGTCCAGGTTCGGGGAGCCCGGGGCGAGGTCGGCGAAGACGGGGAAGCTGCCCGCGTGGAACGCTGCGGTGATCGCGGAGATCCAGGTCATCGGCGACATGGCGACACCGTGGTCGGGGTGTGCGCCGACGGCGTGCAGGGCGGCGTGCAGTGAGGCGGTCCCGGAGTTGAACGACAGCGCGTGGGCGGTGCCGGTCAGTTCGCGGAAGGCGTCCTCCAGGCTCGCGGAGGCGGGGCCTCGCCCGATCTCCGACAGCGATCCGGTGGTGAGGAGTTCGGTCACTGCCGCGATCTCGGCGTCGCCGTACTTGGGGCGTCGCGGGAAGGGCTGGGTGACGCGGGGCAGGTCGTCGTCCATCACGCCGCCCGGCCGGGAACGGGGTGTTTGACGGCGTCGTCGGGCGTGCGGTGGAGGTGCTCGCCGGTGGCTCCCTCGGGGAGCGCCCAGGACAGCCAGAACACCTCCAGGTTGGTGTCGCTGGTGACGGCCAGGACGTCGTGGGTGACGCCCGCGGCGGTGAAGACGATGTCGCCGGGCTGGACGTCCATGGTCTCCTCTCCGACCAGGAGGGTGCCGTGTCCTGCGGCGACGAACCAGAACTCGTCGAAGTCGTGGAAGTGCCGGTCGAAGCGGCTGGTGCCGTCGGCGCGCAGCCGGAACCGTCCAGCGGAGTGGGCGGGCAGGTCCGGCGGCCGGTTTTCGGCGGTCCACCGTTCGGACGACGCGGTGCGAAGCAGGTTCACAGGGGGCTCCTCAGGTGAAGGCGTCGGGGAGGGGGGTCGGGGTCTCGGTCGTGATCGCTTTGAGGTCGGCGGACAGGATGTCGGCGATCCGCTGGGCGACGTCGTGTTCGTCGCGGTGGGTGTGGAACTGCAGCAGGAAGCTGCTGATCCTGGCCCGGTGCAGCGTCAACGCCCACGACTGGTCGACGCTGGGCCCGTCGGGGAAGTAGCCGTCCAGGAGTGCCTGGGCGACCTGGGGATGCTCTCGGACGCTGAAACCGGCGACATCGGCGTGGGGATCTCCGCCACGCGCGCTTTCGAGGTCAATGAATCCGGTCACTGTCCCGGTGGCGGGGTCGGCGAAAATGTGTCGGGCCGCGCAGTCACCGAGCAGCAGACGAGGGCCCCGGTCACGCAGCCGCCACAGGTTGTCAGCCAGCAGACGCCGCGCGGCCGAGGCGAGGCCGCTGGTCTCCTCCGATCGCGAGGCTCGGCCGACTCCGTGAAGAAGAGACTCGGCGAGCGAGCCGGCCTGCCCTACGCCCAGCGCGTTGAGCTTGCCGAAGCCCCGGACCGCGATGTCGTGCGCGCGGCGCAGCAGGGCGCCTGCGCCTTCGACCGCACGGATCACCAAGGGGTGGGGCGTGTCCCCGGAGGTGTCGAGCCGGTCGGCGGAGCCGGTGAGCGGAACGCCGGGGCAGAGCGTCTCGACGCAGGCAGCCTCGTCGCACCACAGCACCTGCGGGGCCGGGATCTGTTCGCGGGCCAGGGCACGTCCGGCCCACGCTGCCGTTCCGTAGCGGGCGGGCTGACGTAGCGGCGTCTTGACAACCAGCGCTCGGCCGTCGATCGTGCGGGCGGCGAAGACCAGGTTGTCGGCGCCCTGGCTGAGCGGGGTGAGGCCGGTCTGGTCCAGCGGGATTCCGGCGCTGGTGAGCCGGTGCGTGAGTTGCGCGGCGACCGCTCCGCGCTCGGCCGTCACCGCTGAACCTGCCCTACAGAGGTGACCGAGCCGGTGCGGGCCGCGTGAAGGGCCGCGTCCAGCAGCGCGATCGAGTCGAGCCCATCGGGGAGCTTGGGGCCGCCGTGGACCGCGTCGACCATCGCGGTGATCCGGGGTGCGTGCCCGTCGGAGGCGGGAAGCGGGATGACGTCCGGCTCGTCGGGGTGGGTGTCGCGGATGACGACGGCGGTATTGGCGCCGTCCCACCGCAGTCCGCCGTCAGGAGTGTCGATGCGCCAGTACCCGTCGGCACTGGTCCGTTGCCCGGTTCCGCAGTAGCCGCCCCGGAAGGTGAACACCGACCCGTCGGCGAACTGGATCGTCGCGCAGGCGACCGATCGGTGGCTGCCGAGGGCGGGCAGCGGCGTCTCCACGCAGGTCACGGTGAGCGGATCGGCACGGATCAGCTGGCCGATCTGGTCGAAGGCGTGGACGGCGAGGTCAGCGACGGCGGGCAGATCGAGCCGCGAGCGGAATCCCGGGTGCGGCAGCCGGACGAACACCTCGGCGTTGACCGCGTACGGTCCGTCGCTGGTGGCGTGCAGCAGGTCCCGGAAGGTCAGGAACCGGGTGTCGTGGCCGCGGTTGCTCATCACCGCGAGGACCAGGCCGCAGGAGCGCGCTTCCCGTACCAGCGCTTCGGCTTCCTGCAAGGTGACCGCCAGCGGTTTCTCGGTGAACACGTGCATCCCCCAGCCCAGGGCTTGCCGGCTGGCGGCGGCGTGGACGTCTGGCGGCAGCAGATTGACGACGATCCGCGCGTCGGGCGTGGCCTTGTACGCCGCGGCCAGGTCGGGGAAGGCGGGAATGTCGTCCAGGCCGCACCGCCGCAGCACGGCGTCCGCCGCGTCCGGGTTGCTGTCGACGAGCCCGGCGACGGTGACGCGAGGGTCGGCGGTCAGGGCGCGGATCCACCGGCCGCTGATCAGACCGCAGCCCAGGATGATCACGTTCATGAGGGGCCGTCCAGGTAGGGCGTGAGGAGCCGGCAGACGACGTCCAGGACCTGCTCGGCGGGAAGGGAGGCGTCCACGGGCACGACCCGCGGGGTGATCGGGTTGACGAAGTGGGTGAGGAATCCAGTGGTGAAGGCGGGGTCGTAGTAGATCGGCGGCATCCCGACGCGGGAGCGAGCCCGCCCGGCGACCGTCGCGTCATCAGCGCGCAGAAGCAGCGTCACGGAGGGCACCACAGCCCGTTGGCTGGCGATGTGATCCTCGACCATCGTGCGGGCCTCGTGGTTCGCGTCCAATCCGGCCATGACGCCGACCGCCCGCAGATGCGCCAGCAGGGTGTCGACCGTGCGGTCGAGAACGACCCCGTGTCCCCGGCGGAGTGCGGTGTGGGCCCGCTCCCAGCGCAGTTCCTCGATGTCCAGGTGGACGGCGAGGGAATGGAGCTGGTCGGCTTCGCTGGTCACGGCCGGGTCCGGGATGATCGAGGGGTCGGGGGCGGCGTGGTAGTAGCAGGGGATGACGGTGCTGGCCCCGAGCCGTTCGGCCAGCGCTCGGGCGAGGGTGGTTTTGCCCGTGCACGACACCCCCTCCAAACCGATGATCATGTGGTGTCTCCGCGGTGGTGGGTCTTGGGTGACGGCGCGTCGGCGACGGTAGGGTGCTGTCCGCGCAGAGCGTCGGCGACGGCCAGCCAGGGTCCAATGCTCCGTGTCAGGTAGGCGAGGAGTAGATCGGTCGAGTCCCGGGCAACGACGGTCGGATGTAGTGGCCGGCCCCGGATGGTGGCGGTCATGACGACCGGAGCGATGGCCGCGAGGACCAGACCCGTGATCGCCGTGGTCCGCAGGCCTCGCCCGGAGCGCGGTGCAACCGCGGCGCCGATGGCGAGGGCCGTGACCGGGCTCGCTGCCAGCCAGGACGCCCCCCGGTACAGGGCGATCGTGCCGATCAGCCGCCGGCGTGCGGGAGTCCCCTGGCCGTCGTGGGCGGCGGCGCGCAGCATCCGCGGGTAGTCGAGGTAGGAGCAGAACCAGCGGCGGCCCTGGGCGATCGCTTCGGCAACGGTGCGCGCGGCGGGCACCTCGGTCAGGTGGGGCACGCTGAGCGTGGGAATGCGGAGCAGGGCGAGCGGCACGCCGGTCGGGACGTCGTCGAGGACGGCGGTCTCAGGCAGCCCGTCGAGGTCGGCCAGGACGTCGTGCCGCAGGAACAGCCCGTGCCCGACGGGCTGGGACAGGCCCGCCCGTAGTCCCGCGACAATCCCTGAACGGCAGGTGAAACGCTGGTGGCGGCGGGCGTAGGGGATCTCGCGGCGCACCGTCCACACGGTTTGCAACAATGCCGTTCCGCTGACCAGCCTCCGCTGGAGCGAAGACCCGCCCGCGCCGCCATCACTCGCGCTCAGGGGTAGGGAGTGCAGGGCATGCTGCTGGACGATCGGTGGCCGCCCCGCGCTCAGGACGGATCGGATCGCGGTCAGGGCGGCGCGATCCGGCCGGGAGTCGATGTCGTAGATCGCGACGTAGCCGCCGTCGGGAAGCCCTCGCGCCGCGTAGTTGACCTGGGCGGCCTTGCGGCCCGCGCCGAGATAGGTCACATGTCGGACCTGGGGGTGATCCCCGGTAGCCAGGAGAGCGTCCACGACCTGCTGGGTCAGCGGCGTCTCGCTGAGGATGCGGAGGGCGGCCTCGACCGGTACCCGTTTGCCCTCTCCTGGTCGCACACGGTCGAGCTCGGCCACAACCTCGGCGGGGATCTGCGGGAAGTCCGCCGCGCTGAGCCTGTCGCACGAGGAGATCTCCACCGCGAGACTCTCGCGTTCCCGTTCCTCGCGGGCGGTGGTCACGAACGTCAACGACATGCCGGGGAACGCCGCCAGGTGGGGTTCCCACCAGGTCAGCGCCGCGGCGATGTGCGCCTGCTCACGCAGGACTGGGACGATCACGTGAATGTCCTGCGGTGATCGCTCGGACCCCTGATCGCGGTGTTCGTGCCCCTCCCGGAGCCAGACGAGAGTCCGGGCGAGCTGCCAGGTTCCGGCCAGGTGCCGGGCGGCCAGGAGACAGGAGGCCGTCCACGCGGCCGCTCGTGCGAGATCACCAGCAGCCATCGGATTCCGCCTTCTCCACGGCGCGCAGGAAGCGCTGGTAGACGGATTTGAGGGCGCTGTCGGGGTAGTCGTCCTTCCAGGGTTTCGCCGGTCCAGCGAAGTGCAGGATGGATGCTCCGGGCTCGTCGGCCAGGAGCATCCCCAGCGGCGAGTACGGTTCGGCGTCGATGTGCCGGTAGTCCGGGGCTGCGGCGAGCGGCGAGAGCGCGAAGGTGTTCCAGCGGCGGTCAAGGCGCTTCCACCGGTCGGCGGCGGCCACGTTGAGCGCGTCCTGGTCCCAAAGGACGACCTGGTCGGGGTGATCGGCGAGGAAATGGCGGGCCTCGGTGAACAGGTCCTGCTCGGCGCAGGCCGGAAGGTCCAGGAGCATGACGCCGGAGTTGAAGTAGTCGCGGCCGAACGGCAGGTCGAGGTCCGCCCAGCCGGGCAGCGCGATCCCCGCTCCAATCACCGGGTTCTGCGGGTCGCGGACCGCCGCCACGGCGGCGCCCTCCAACGGGGTCAGCAGCAGCGGCCGAAGATCGTCCAGGACGAGCGTGTCGGCGTCCAGGTACAGGATCCGGTCGTACCGGTCGGCGAGGGCGTCGCCGATCTCCAACCGCAGGTAGACCGCGTCCGACACCCACCCCGACACCGGCCCCTCCGAAGCGGCCCTGACCTGGTGCGTCAGCAGGTCGAGGTCAAGCCGATCAGCATGCCGGGCCAGCTGGTCCCGGCTGGCCCGCGTAAGCCCTGCGTGGACCACCACGAGCCGCAGACCGGCGTGCTGGCCGATGGCGGCGAGCGACTCCATCAGCACCGACAGCGGCCGGACGTAGCCGTCGTCGACGCAGCACACGATCGGGGGGTGGGACGGGCTCACAGGGCCACCGCCTGGGCCGGGGTGCGGTCGCGCTGGCAGGCGATCGTGCGGGCCAGTCCTTCGGGAAGACCGGTCTTCGGCGTCCAGCCGAGAATCGTCCTGGCGGTCGTGATGTCGGGTCGGCGGCGATGTGGATCGTCCTGCGGGAGGTCGACGAAGATGACCGGCGAGGACGATCCGCACGCCCGGCGGATCAGGTGGGCGAGGTCCAGCACCGTGACCTCGGTGGTTCCGCCGATGTTGACCGGCGCGGTGTGCCCGGAGGTGAGCAGCCGGACCAGACCGTCGACGGTGTCATCGACGAAGCACAGGGACCGTGTCTGGGAGCCGTCTCCGGCGACCGTGAGCGGCAGGCCCAGGCAGGCTTGCCGGATGAACGTCGGCACCACGCGGCTGTCGCGCTCGGACATGCGCGGCCCGTAGGTGTTGAAGATCCGGGCGATCGCGGTCTTCACACCGTCCCGACCGGCCTGGGCGGTGACCGCCTCGGCGAACCGTTTGGCCTCGTCGTAGACGCTGCGCGGCCCGATCGGATTGACGTTGCCCAGGTAGGACTCGGTCTGGGGGTGTTCGAGCGGGTCGCCGTACACCTCGGAGGTGGAGGCCAGCAGCAGCGTCGCGTCCTTCACGCGGGCGGTCTCGGCCATGTTCAGCGTGCCCACCGACCCCGCGCGCAGCGTCGCCAGCGGCTGGGCAAGGTAGTCGCCGGGTGCGGCGGGCGACGCCAGGTGCAGGATCGCGTCGAGCCGGCCGGGGAACCGGAACGGCATCGTCACGTCGCGGTGCTCGAAGTCGAACGAGCCGTGGTCGGCGAGTCCGCGGAGATTGTCCATCCGGCCGGTGGACAGGTTGTCGACGCCGACGACTGCGGCACCGGCGGCGATGAGCCGTTCGCACAGGTGTGAGCCGACGAAGCCGGCGGCGCCGGTGACCAGCACTCTGGCACCGGCGAGATCGAAGCTGGTCACAGATACCTCCCAGAACGTGAGCCGAACGCATCGACCCAGGCGGCGGCGATGGACGCGCGATACGGCGGGGACACCTCGTAGAAGCCGGGTGCGTGCTGTTCTTCGGCCAGCAGCGCGGCCGCGACGGTCATCTCGGCTTTGACGAGGTGGATCGCCGACCCCATCGCCGAGGTGTGCAGGAAGTTGACGGCGTTGCCGTTGCCGAGCAGGAAGAACGAACGGCCCTCATCCGACCGGATCCGGGAGACACCGGGGATCAGCTCGGCGCGGACGTAACCGCTGTCAGGAGCACTCAGGGCACTCAGGTCGAACTCGTCGTCTCGGGACGTCGCCCCCGCCAGGAACGCCCCTTCCCTCAGCAACGGGAGATGCTTGATAGCCAGCGCGCGACTGCCGGTCGCGGAGAACACCAGATCGCACGAGGACAGCGCCTCGGCGAGCTCGGCCGACCCGTACCCGACCGACAGCGCTTGAGCCTGGCGGACCGGGTCGATGTCCAAGACGAGGACCCGCACATGCCGGGAGTGCAGAGCCGCGGCGATCCCTGCGCCGATCTTCCCGTAGCCCAGAACGCACGCCTGTCGGCCTTGGAGGACATCGCCGAGGTGACGCAGCAGCGTTTCCACCGAGAAGACGATCGCCTCACCGACCAGCCGGTCCTCCGGCTCCTTCAGCGGGCTGCGGGCCACGCTGTACACCGGACACGGCAGTTCCGGCAGCGCCTCGTAGCGGCGGTGGCCGTTCTCGGTGTCCTCGACGACCCCCGCGATCTGGCCAGGAAGGCGAGCGCACAGCTCTGCCAAGGCTGGGGCGAAGTAGCCGCCGATGTCGGTCAGCACCACCCGGCCGCCCGCGGCTCGATCCCGGACGTAGCCGGTCAGCCAGTCCGGATCGGCGAACCGGGCCCGCTCGAGCTCGTCGCACCGAAACCGTGAGGCGGTCTGTTCCACGACGAAGTCGTTGGCCGACTTCGGCTTCGGCAACACCGCAGCGATCTTGGTGGCGTGGCCGAGCGCGTTCAGGAAGTCCATCTGGCCGGGCAGCATGTGCGTGATGACCAGGGACGCCGCCGAGGTGATCGGCAGAGTCGAGGCCAGCCAGGTGAAGAACGCGGCGGGCGCGGTGGCACCCCAAGCGGCGTGCGAGCCAAGTGGTCCGGCGTCCAGCCCCCGGATCTCGGCCAGCAGATCCGTCAGTGGAGGCAGGGCGTCCGAACCGGGTCCGTCGGTCAGGTACTCGGCCGGCCCGGGCAGCGGCGGAAGGTGGTCGCGGATCTGGGTTGCCAGATGACGGGCCTGGGTTTCGGTGACGACGAGCGAGCAGTCCTCGACGCTGCCGTCCTCATGATGAAGCCGGATCGGCCACGCCCAGTGCCGGCCGGGCCGGTGGTGGACCATGCCTTCGCCACTCGTGGCATGGGTGACGGGCGAGGGGACCGGCCGTAGGGTCGAGGCGTCAGCGGCGGCTGACCATTCAGGGCCGCCGTCGCAAGGATGAAGGTGGTAGGTCAGCCAGTCCGAGCCGTCTTCACCGGGCACCCCGATGATCACGCCGACGCGGTCGCCGTGGGCGGTGTCCAGGGCCAGATCCCCCAGCCGGGGCCAGGAGCGTGGCGTTGCGCTCGCCGCTGTCGACTTGCCGCGCGTGGCGGTCATGCCCAGGACGGTAGATTTTTACCGATCCCCGAATATGACTCAGAGGAATATCACGGTCATCCGTCCAGGTGGAACCGGTCGGACATGCTTCGCAGCCGTTCTCGCGTGCTCGCCCGTTCGGCGTAGACGATCGACCTGAGCGTCGAGCGTGCGATCGGATGGTTACGGACGAGCTGAGGAGCCAGCTGTTCCGCCCGCTCCAGCTCGGCCAGCGACTTGTCCCGGTTTCCGTCCCACAGCCAGGCCCGTGCCAGGTCGAGATGGTGGTAGCCCTGCCGGGAGTTCGGCAGAACGGTCACGACGCTCGGGTCCATGCGCGCGTTCAGGTCCAGGGCACGCCGCTGGTCACCGACCTCAAGTGCCACCGACACCGCGTGGATCGCGACGTTCCCGCTGGAGAAGGTAAGGGAGTGCCGGTCATAGACCAGCGGGCCGGTCTCCTCGTCCATTCGGTCGCCAGCCATCTTGGCGTGGGCGATCCGGTCATTCGAGGCGTCCGGCTTGCCGGCGCGAGCCGCTGAGACCGCCGCCCGCAGGTGCAGGGAGCCCCAGGCCCGTACGGCGAGCGGATCCCCTTGGTCATAGTACCGCTCCAGACCGAGGAGTGCCTTGTCCAGGACCGCCAGGGAGTCGTCCCAGTCCGCGGTGGCCCACATGTCCCAGGCGCGCATCCAGTCCGCCACCGCCGCCAGCACCGGGTCGGCCGACAGCCGCCCGGCCCACGCCGCCCGCTCGCACGCCATCGCCGCCAGCTCCGGATGGCCGAGCGAATGAGCGGCGGTGTGGGCGAACTTGCACATCACCCCGTAGAGCGCGAATGCCTCCTCCCGCTCACGGCCAGCCGAGACCTCCGCCAGAGCCCTCGCCTCGCGCAACATGTCCGGGAGGGAACGAAGGATCGCGACGTTGGCCGCCGCGTCCCGCAGCCGGTGAAGCCGAGTCATCTCGCCCCAGAGCACTCGGGAGCGTCGGGGTGTCCCGTCGAAGACCGGAACCAGGTCGAACCGCCGCAGCTCCCGCACGATCGCCGATGCCGCGGTCTGCCACTGGTTCTCCGCCACCGAACTGGAGTACGGGCGGCCGATCAGGTCGTTCGGATGGATGTGCAGCTCGGCCGCGAGCTTGTTCAGGAGCCCGACCCGATCCAACTCGATCAAGCCGCGTTCCATCTTGGAGACCCAGCCCTGCGTCCGGCCCATCTCAGCAGCAAGATCAGCCTGCGTCTTCCCCAGCCGAAGCCGAGCACGCTTGGCACGGCGACCGATCTCCTCGGCTTCCTCCAGCATCAGCACACCCCAGGCATCCATCCGATCAGGCACGATACCCACACGGTACAGACACGGCCTCGACTTGGCTCGGGCACCAATGCCTCGGCCCGTCCTGCCGACTCAACCGGCCGCATACACGGTGAATGGAACCCAACCTGGCCATGGTCCAGCTCGGCCAGCCCGACGGGTGCGACGCCGCAGGCCATCGGGATACGGTGGCCTGTCGGTCGGATTCACACATACCGCATACGAGGATCAGCTCTTGGACGGTAAGACCTGGAACGCGCTCGTCGGAATCGCGAAGGACACCCACACCGAGCTGATGCGACAGACGGGTACCGTCATCCCGCCGACGCTGTTCGCCCTGAAGGACGGGCAGCTACTCGGCTACGTGCGACTCCGGGGCGTCTACGTCGGCGAAGACGCCCGCGGCGGCATCGCGGAAATGTCGACGTTCGCCGCCGCGGCGGCAGCCGACGAGATCGTGGTGGCCTGGGAGACCCAGGACATCGCTGTGGCCTGTGACCTCGTGCCGCTCCACCCGGACAGCGCCGTCAACGTCCTGGCCGCCAGCCGCCGCCGACATTGGGTGTACCGCTACCCCTACGCCGAACAGCAGCTCCCCGGCCGGACCGAACACGGCCAGATCCCATGCCAGCCGCGCTGGCTCCCCGAACCCCCGCCTGTCGACCGGGGCGAGCTTGAGCCGTCCATCGAAGCCCTCATGAAGTTCAGCTTCGAGCCGTTCGACGGAGCCTCCGACCGCGAGAGCGCCGCGTACTGGCTCGAAGAACACGGCTACACCGTGCGGCTAACCAACCCAGAGTGACGACCATCTGACCCGAGGCAGTGGCGGTTTTCCAAGCCTCACATGTCTCCGCCCCAAACGTTGATCGACATGGCAAGCTGAGAACGTTCGAAGGACTGTTGTCCGGTCCATCCTCACGGGACTTCTTGGGGTCGGCGATGCCGCTGCTGGAACAAGATCCTCGCGGCGTGGTCCGCGGCCTGGTCGCAAATGTGGTCCCCCACGATGAACAAGAGGCCGAGCACCAAGCATGGATACTCAATTGGGTGGATTCAGGGGCACAGCTCTTTCGCCTGAGGAAACCGATAACGCCGCCTCAACACCTTGCCGTGTACGCAGTGCTGCTCGACGAGGCCAGCCGCTCGATCATGCTTGTCGCTCACATCCTCGCCAAGGCCTGGCTAATGCCGGGCGGCCACGTCGACGATGGCGAAGATCCCCGAGCAACGGTCGTTCGTGAACTGCAGGAGGAGCTCCAGATCGCTCCGCCGTTTCACCCGGACTTTGGCGACGACCCCTTCTTCCTCACTGTCACCTGGACCACCCCGCCGTTCACACATCAAGACGCGACCTTCTGGTTCATCTTCTCAGCTGATCGCAACGAACCGATCACGCCCGATCCCCGCGAATTCAGCGACGTTCGCTGGTTCTCCCTCGACGACCCAGACGCCTTCACGGGTGGCAGCTTCGACCCTGGCTTCCACCGCTTTCTGGACAAACTCACCGCGCAGATCGACTCGAAGACTCTCGCATGAAGCCGCACGGACTCATCTCGAGCATGATCAACAGCGGTGCCTCAGCACTTGCCAGTCGCGTGATCTGCATCACACGATGCGGAGCGGAATCAGGACACAGGCGCGATCTTCATGGCAGGTACTGTGCGTACTCGCTTGCATCGCTGACCTGGACACTCAACTAAATAGACACGGCCTATGCCGCGACAAAGAGCGTCACGTCGGTGTGCGAATCCGCACCGCGGGTCTGCGTCACGGTGAGGAAGAACGGAGCGGAATCGCACACGGGGTGGAAGCGCGGCGAGATGCCGAGCTCTTCATCGGCTTCACGCAGCACCGTCCGGCACGGGTTTTCTCCAGGATCGGCGTGCCCGCCAGGAAGTAGCCACGCCTTCGCCTTGACGTGGTGGACAAGCATGACCGATTCGCGCTGCTCGTCCACGAGGGCGGCGTACACCGCGAGATGTTGCGGAGGCGTCGCTGGCTTGGCCAGGCGGAACAATGGCGCGCCGGAGTCCACCCAGTCCAGCATCCACTGACGATCTCTGGCCTCCAGGGCATCGTGGGGGGAGACTCCTTCGACCAAGGCGCGGACGACCAAGCGTGGTTGATCTATGACAGACAGCATCACGAGTCCTCCGGAGAACAACCGCACCATCAGCATCAATGCGACGCCAGCCTCACCAGTTCCGCACAGGCACCCTGTCGGCGGACCGAGGGGCCTATCTGGGAGGTCGCTCAGGTACATCATCCGCGCCAGGGGGAAGCTCTGCCAGCTCTGGAGGTCAACGAGCATCCAGCCGAGGCGGCCGTGCGGGTGATCGTGGAGGAGACCGGGTACGCTGCGCACCAGCTTCCAGGGCCGGCGCTGGCGCTGCCTGCCGGATTCCCGCACAAGGCCGTCGCGGCGCTGTGGTGGATTGTCGAGATGAGGGCCGGGGCGGACAAACCACACGCCAGAGCGGCATGTCCACGTCGACCACGTGTTCTTCGCCTGGGCCCTTGGGGACCCTGTGTGGAAGCCGGCCCACCAGGTGCGGTGGCTCATCGCGGTGGAGCTGGTCGAGGAGCCCGGCATTGCCGAGGATTCCCGCCTGCAGGCCAAGCAGCTGATGGAGCTGATCGCTCCCCGACAGGTGTCACTGCCGGCGTGAGCATGGCGCTGCGGGTGGGGCTGGCCCGCTGGTGGCGGGCAGGAGAGGTCAAAACAGTTCCTCCTGGTCTCCTGCCGGCGTGGGCAGCTTCTTGGGCGGGAGACCGGCGGTGGCCTCCAGACAGTGCAGAGTTCGCCATCCGGTTTCCTGACCGTCGGCCAAAAGACGGCGAAACAGCTGCGCGGTCGCTTCTACATCGGGCATCGCCCGATGCCGGTTGATCGGCCGCGGGATGTGCAGGAACCGCAGCAGTGCGTCGAGGTTGTGCGAGCTCAGCTCTGGATAGAGGGCGCGTGCCAGCCGCACGGTATCCAGCAGCGGGGTTGCGGCCAGGACGGGGCAGTGGGTTCGCTGGTGGGCGATCAGCCCTGCTTCGGTGGGCGCATGCTGAGCGACGAGCCGATACGGTGGCGTGTCCAAGAGCGCGTCCAGCCGGGCCATGACCTCGTCGGGCTGGTCGGCGCCGGCCAGCAGGTGGGGGGTTAGTCCGGTCTGGCGGGTGTCGAAGAGGGTGACGGGTACGTCGGGTGGCGGTGCCATCAGCGCCTCGAATCGCCAGAGCTCCGTCAGGTCGCCGTTCTTGACGGTGAGCGCCAGCGCGGCCACTTCGACCGGGACGGCGGGTCGGCCGGCCGGGGTGAGTGCCTCGAAGTCGATCACGACGTAGGTGTGCCGGGACACATCGGGGTCGTTGAGGAGGTCGCCGGCGGGTGAGGATGCGTGGGGTGGCTGCCCGGTGGTTCCCATGTGGTCGCCTCTCGCTGGATGATCTCGGCGCGTGCGCGCAGGTCCTGTTCGGTGTCGATGGACAGCAGCGGCACAGCCAGCAGGCGGTCGACGGCATGCTCGGCGGTGGGACACGCGGCCGGGTTCATCTCAAGGCAGGCCGGGTGAGCCGAGGCGGCGCGTAGCCCGAAGGTGCCGACGCTGTTCGGCACCCCAGCTTGGTGCAGGTGGGCGGCGAATGCCCGGGGTTCGGGCAACGTGATTTGCTAGACGGCGCTGTAGCCGTTGGCTTCGTCGCCGTCGGCCGGGACGATACGGCGCAGGCCGGGCGTTTCGCTGACGAGGTCGGCCAGGAGCGCGGCTTGGGCGCGGCGGCGGGCGAGCGCAGCGAGCCGACTGATAGCACGCTGATCGACGCGGCAGTGCGCTTCTCTGAACTAGCAAACGATCATGACGTGGTGTCGCCGAGGGCCGCTTTAGCAGGCTCAGTTGGCGATGAGGAGTAGACAGGCGTGTTCCGCGGTGCTGCCCTGGCACTTACCTGGTTGGATCGACGCCTGGTCCATCTACTGGTGTTCTAGAGAAGGGGCCTGCCGTGGCGGTTGCGATGCAGGAAGTGCAGGAAACGCTCCTGGCCTATCTTGCTGCCCATCCTGATGAGCTGCACGACCTTGAGGCCGCTGTCCGCGCGATCCTCGATGGCGCGGACATCACCCCTCGTTCCCGCCTTCAAGGTCATGTCACGTGCAGTGTGGCGGCCATCAACTCAAGCGGGCTAATGCTGGAGGTCCATCACCGGTTCCTCGAGCTGTGGTTGCCGCCTGGAGGTCATCTGGACCCTTGCGACGAGTCCCTGCTCGACGCTGGTCTGAGGGAACTGTGTGAGGAGACTGGTATTCGCCGCACCGATACCTCCCCGGCCTCGGCTGGCCCGGTCGAGGTGATACTAGGGGACGTCCCCGCTCGGCCCAGCCGAGGCGAGCCTGCACATTGGCATCTGGACTTCGCCTTCGCCGTTCACGTCGACGCTGCCCCGACCCTGCGGCCAGACATCAGCGAAATCCATGACTACCGGTGGACGCCTGTGCATGCGGCGGAGGCTGGAAAACGGCTGTCCAGCAGACTCGCGGCCCTACTCGGCTACTCGGATCCGGGTGTGACAGTAGTCGGCGGCGCTGGGGTCAGTGGCGCGGAAGGACCGCGTCGGCCACGAGCTGGGCGTGATGGCGGTCGATGCCGGTGAGGGCTTCGGGGGACGAGCCGGATCACGATTACCTCGACATCGGGTACTCCTTCGTGACAGCGCATGCGGACGTGGGACGCATCCAGGAGTCCGAGGTGAGGGGTGCCGCCTGGTACCCGCTCGCCGTGGCCGAGCGTCTTGTCGGGGGCACCGCATTGCGCGAGCGGTCAGCGCACCGGGCCGGATCGGTTGACCGGACCCGTCGAACGCTTCCGGTCGGCAGCGGCACCGGATCACGATGCGCACAGGTCGAGGCTCCGCGGTTGGCGTCACACGGTCAGTCGAGGAATCCGCCGCCGCAGCCGCCACGATTCACCGCCGCCGAGCACGACAACGACCGCTTCGCCGGCGCGGCAGTGGGCGCGCCGGTACGCCCGCCGCGTGCCCGGGGCGCCCCACCAGGGGCGGGGACGGCAGGGTGAGCGCCTGCGGCTCCTCGCGGCGGTCGGGCGCCATACGACACCTCTTATGCTTCCTCAGACGGTGACGGGCATGGTGCGCGGGCGGTGCCCGGCCGATCGTTTCGACCGCGCGCGGGCAGGGGCTAGCGGGCCTGTCGTGCTGGTGACCTCTGCTCGAGCTCGGCGGCTACCTCTGGCGGCAGTGACGGCCAGGCGTAGTCGGGAGCACCGGTTTCGGTCTGGCTGATGCCGTCCGGTCCGCTGGTGATCACGACGCGGCGGATCTCGGTCTCCTGGAAGTCGCGCACCTTCCAGGCGGCGTAGCCGGAGGTGACCGCGTCGGGAGCGGCGAAGTCCATCCAGTTGACGCGCATGAATCCGCCGTACAGGGCGAGGGCGGTGTACATCCAGGTGCAGGTCTGAGGGTCCTTCGACGCCGCCCACGCGTCGCCGTGCGGGTGGGTAGTGAACGTGAAGTAGGCCAGTCCTCTGGTGCGAGCGAACTCCGGCAGGGGTCCGGAGGCCACCTGCCCGCCATCGCCTGTGCCGTCGCCGGTCAGGTACATGGTGCGGGCCTGGCAGGATGGGTCGTCGCAGTCGACCTCGGTGTCGGTCAGCCGCAGCCACAGCTGAACGGTGACGTCCTGGCCATGTTCGGTGGGCAATGTCCACAAGCGTTCGCGGCATTTGGAGGCCAGGTGGTCCAGGGCCCGCCACGACCGAGGGTGATCGTGGGCGAGCTGGTGGATTTTGTGGCCGACCAGCCGCCACGCCTGCTCGGCGGTTGGGTCGATCACGTACGCGGTGTCGTACCGGGTGCCGTCTTCGTTGTCCGCGAGCGCGGATCCGGCGTTGATCGGGGCGGGTTCGGCGCGGCGAACCAGCGCGATGTCAGACAGCCGCATGCCGAACAGAGACTCACCACGGAGCACGTGCAGCCCCGGAACGTCTCCGATGCCGGTACCGCGTTCGTTGACCTCGATGACCTGCACGCCGATCCACATCGGCTCGGAAAGAGCGCCGTCGTGCCCGCCCCACAGCACGTCGACGTGCGGCCGGTCTGCGAGGAAGTCGCGCGCCTGGCGAATTGCGTGGGCCCCGTCATCCGCTGGGATCCACAATCCGGCTCGAGCCCAGGCCTCATCGGCGATCATCGCGCTCGGCCCGGCGTCGTCGTACATCTGTCCAGCGACCTGGATGCGCGCCGCCTGGCGCGCCTCGTCGATGTCGCTATTGACCGGGCTGGTCGCGCCCAAAGGCGCGTCATCGTGAACTGGACAGGCGCTGCCATCCCAGATCACCTGCGCGTTCGGGACGCCCGGGATCTGGCCGAGCACAACGGCGACTTGGCTGGCCCGGTTGACCTCGTGCGTTACGCGCGCGTCCGACCGAGACCGCGCCGGGCGGTCGTCCTCGGGCTCGGCGCTGTAGACGCGGCGCGGCTCGGGCGGCGTGTCGCGCAGGCCGTGGCCCAGCAGCAGCGGGAACAGCAAGTATTCGAGGAGGACTTCGAGCCCGGCTTCGACGTTGCTCGCGTCGCCGGCGACCGCGAACGGCGAGCGGAGCTGGGACAGGCCGTCGCTGGTGGAGTCCACGACGTGAACGGGTTTACGGTGCCGGTCCCGTTCAGCGGCTTGGGCGGTGAAAGCCACCGCGTAGGCGACGGCTGCAGGCAACAGGGCGGGACGCCAGCGCACCTCCGCGTCCCGGCACAGCCGCTGAGCCTGCGTGCGCAAGGTGGGGTCGTGTCGCTCCAGCGCTTCGATGATCGCGGCCAGGCTCGCCCCGGCGCCTAGGCGCGCGAAGGCCGGGTGCCGCCTCTCGCGTGGCGGCAGCCAAATCCAGGACCGCTCCAGCGGCTGATTCCACCATTCCATGACCAGTGGGAAGCCGCCGCGCCGCTGCAATTCGCGCTCCAGCCGACGGCCCAGGTTCGCCCCGCATGTCAGGGCGAGAAGCGCGGCGACCGCGGCCCAGCCGGCCGGTGCGGACAGGTCCTCTCGCAGCAGCCGGTCGATCCGCACTGCCAGATACGGCAGGTCGGCCTTCCACCGCTGATCGGCGTCCCACACGCATGCAGGGCAGACCGCATCCCCCTCGGCGCTGGTGGCCAGCAGGTGGCGTACGGCATAGCGGTCGCCGCAGATGGGGCACGACGTCGTCGAATCCGGCTCCGCAGCCTGAACGAGCCGCAGGCGCGCCTGGGCGAGTTCGGCGTCCACGCGGGCGGCGATCTGTTGCGGCGTCTCGGCGCCGGCACGGGCTCCTGTCTCCAGGTCGTCGACGGTGGCCTCGTGCGGCGCGAGCACCCCCAGCCACAACGGCGCCTGCGCCCAACGGGGATCGTCGGGATCGGCGTCGTCCGCCTGGGCGTCGACGTCGTCGACGTCGCGGGCGACCTGCAGCTGCACCGGGCCGGGATAGGCATGGTACTGGCCGAATTCCAGATCGAGCGGAGAGCCGGGCCAGCCCAACTCCTGCAGGTGGGCCAGGACCGTCTGCAGCCAATCGTCTGCGCGCCATCTCTCGCTCTCGTCGGCCGAGGTGGCGAGCCCGTGCAAGATGTCGGTGTAGCGGCCGCCCTTCGCGGCTTGCAGCCGGCGGGCGCGCTGCGCAGCGGTGGGCTGGTTCTTGGGCATGATCGGCTCAGGTCCCCGGCGGCCCCCCACGCCGACCGCCGGATCGTCAGGTCCGAGTCCAGGCAGCATCAATCTGCGCGGGACTCGAAAGCCCTTGAAACCGGGAAGCGGTGTCGGTGAAGGCGTGGGACCTTACCGACGGCCCGGGGGCGTGCGCGGCTTGCCGACGCCCATCCTAGGGCTCAGCTCAAGCTGGGCAGCAGGGATACGGCCAAAACCCACGGCTTCATCGGGAGTTCGGGGTCGGCCGTGCCGAGTATGGCCGTAGGCTCGCTACCAGCAGCGGCTGCGCCGAAAGGAGAGCGGCTTCATGATCACAGCGGATGACCAGCTGATCGCCATGCTGGCCCAGCGCACAGGGCTTGACCACGACGCACTGTTCATGCACGTGGTGGGAGCACGCATCCAGAAGCGGTTCTCCTATCCCCTGCACGACGCGCAGGCCGAAGACGTCGTGGGCCGGATCACCGAGGACATGACCCGGGTCATCCCTGTCGGGTCTCCCGCTGAGGCCGATCCGGCGTCGCGGTATGTGTGGCTGCACGAGATGACGGCACACTACGCCTCGGCGGAGACGCGCGGGATCGTCATCCGTGTCAGCAGCGCCGGTGACATGCCCGCCCGGCGGTCGCCCGACGACAGCTACGACCCGCTGACCAACGGCTGGGACCTGGACCCAGCCGAGTATGACGCCGCCCTCGTCCGGGCAGCGAAGCGGTGGACCTGGTGGAAGCGTGTGAAGGCAGCTGGCGTGCGCGAGACCTGGCGGATGCCGGAGCCGTACGTCGGAGCGGACAGCAGCGTCCCGCTGGATCGGGCCTTGGACGAGCGCGGCCATACCGGCGACGAGGCCGCCTACCGGATGGCTCTGCAGCAGATCCGCAACGCGAACTACCGGGACATCGACGCCTGGGCGCACTCCGGCAACGAAGCGCTTGAGCGCGCGCAGGCCGTCACCGGAAGCTCCGCCGCGGCCAGGAGCCGACGCTCCGCCGCTCTCAGCGAGGCGTTGGGCTACTACCAGACCGGGGTCGCCGTGGGCGAGTTGAGCCTTCCAGACCGCTTCACGGACGTCCTGCCCTGGTCACCGATCGAGAACCGCCCCTTCCTGCGCGCCCGCCAGGGCCTCGCGTTCGCGTGGTGGCGACTGGGCGACTTCGACAACGCCGCGACGGTCCTGACGACAACCCTGTGGATTAACCCCGCGGACCATCAAGGACTGCGCGACCTGCTGCCGCCCGTCGAGGCACGTACTCCGTACGAGGAAGCCGCAATCGTGTAGGGTCCGCGTTTTGATGTCCCTTTCCGCGTTTCGATGTCCCCTGAGTGGCCCTTGGGACACTGTTCGCGGACTCGCAGGTCTACATGGTCGCACTTTCGAGTGATGTTCCTGGCATTGTCGTGACGGTTGGGCCATTCGAGCGTCATGGTGAGGGCATCTACCAGAGACCTCCGTGGGGGAGTCGAGGTGCCCGTGTCGGATGCCGATGTCGTAGCTTCGGCCGAGATTCACGCGAAGTCGCCGAATGGGACCGTGGCGGTGACGTGCCGGTTCGGCGATGCGCCCGTGGAGGAGATGCTCGCGGCCAAGCCGTGGCGCACGTTCCGCTGGCACCATGGCCAGAGGCACTATTCGGGTGCGTTCTGGTCCGCCACCGAGGGCTCACATGTGATCTACGAGTCCCGCCTTGAGCTGGCGCGCCTTCTGCTCGCCGACTTCGACCGGTCGGTCTCCCGGATCGTGGCACAGCCGTTTCTGATGACAGCCCAGGTGGAAGGTGCTGAGCGTCGGCACATCCCAGACTTCCTGCTGATGACCGAGTCCGGTCCGCTGGTGGTGGATGTGAAACCGGTGCGACGGCTGGCACGGCCGGAGGTCGCCTTCACCTTCGCGTGGAGCAGGCAGGTGATCGAGTCGCGTGGCTGGACCTTTGAGGTGTGGAGTGAGCCGGATCCGGTCGAGATCGAGAACATCCGGTTCCTCGCCGGGTATCGCAGGCCATGGTTGTTCTCACCCGCTCTCGTGGCCGCGTTGGAGTCGAGCGTGTCGGACGGGGCGACGCTGAGGGAGGCCTTCGCCGCAGTGTCGAGCTCCGATCCGAGGCTGGTCAGGGCGACCGTTCTCCACCTGCTTTGGATCGGACGGTTCAAGGTCGATCTGAGTGCTCGGCTGTGTGCCAGAAGCGTTCTACGGCGACTGGCGTGAACCGCGGCACGGTGCGGCTCGGTGTGGGGAGTCGGCTCGTCTACGACGGGGAAGCCGTCGAGGTCGTTGAGTTCGCAGCGACTGCCGCAGGCAACGAGGTGGTGCTCAAGGACGGTAGGGAGCGGCTGCTGCGTGTCGCCGTCAAGGAGTTGTTGTTCTCCGACCGGGCCGCGGTCATACCCGAGGAGCCCGGAGTCTCCGCTGAGGATCTCGAAGATGTCGCCTCAGTGGTGCTGTCGCGGCTCGACCGTGCTGAACAAGAGCGCATAGCGGACCTGATGGGGCATGTTCGGGAGGTGCGGTGCGGCTACCGGTCGGGAAATGCTGAACTGGCGGCGCCCGGTGAGCCGAGGCCTGAGTACGACCCTGGCTTGCCCAAGATGGTGAGATACGAGGCCAAGGCGTTGGAGCTGGGTGTTTCCGTGCGCACCATCAAGCGGTGGGTAGCCGCGGTTGAGGACCGTGGCGCAGCTGGCCTCGCACCCCGTGCCCGTGGGACGACGGTGCTCGACCGGTGTGACCCGCGGTGGGTCGAGACGGCGTTGGAGGTGATGGTCGAGTACACCGACCAGTCCAAACCGCAGCGCAACGAGGTGATCGACCGCACCCGGGCGCGCGTGGCGGTGCGCTTCGGCGAGGAGGCGGTGGATATCCCCGGCAAATCCAAGGCCTACGAGGCGCTGGAGGAGCTTGAGCGGCAGCACCCGACGTTTCGGTTGAGTACGAAGCGCAACCGGGACATTGCCGGGCGGCCGCGTGGGGTGTTCGGGCGGCTGCGCCCGACTCGCCCGGGTGAGTACCTGCTGATGGACACCACCCGGCTGGACGTATTCGGCCTGGATCCGCTGACGCTGCGGTGGATCAACTGCGAGTTGAGTGTCGCGATGGACTGGTACACCCGCTGCATCATGGGGATCCGGCTGACGCCGGTGTCTACGAAGGCGGTGGACGCCAGTTCGGTGTTGTTCCAGTCCTACCGGCCGCTGCCGGTGGCAGCGCATTGGCCGCGTGAGGCGGTCTGGCCCGAGCACGGCATCCCCCGGTCGGTGCTGATCGACCCACGCGTGATCGATGGCCCGATGGCCAGAGCCGGTGGGCCGGCGCTGGTTCCCGAGACCGTGGTGATCGATCACGGGAAGATTTACGTCTCGGAGCATCTGCGCAGCGTGTGTGCCCGGATGGGCATCTCGATCCAGCCGGTTCGGCTCCGGACGGGCCGGGATAAACCGTTGGCTTCATACTGCGCCTCCTCGGGTTGATCCGGTGGTTGTTATCGTGCGTGCTGGTCGCGGGCTGGGTGGTCGTCCGATCCGGGGGCGGACGAGGTCGGGGCCGGGTAGCTGGTAGAGGTACTCGCCTTTGTCGTTGGCCAGCTGGCCGGTCAGGAGCCCGGCATCGCGCCACTTGTTGACGGTCTTGGGATGGATGTTCAGGCGGCGGGCGATCTCGTTGAGGGGCAGCAAGCCCTGATCGATCAAGCGCTGGGGGTGACTGCGCAGGTTATAGGCGCGCCGGATGTTCCGGATGATCTTCGCGTGGAGCGGATGGCCGCTGCCGCTGAGATGGCCGCGGACCGTCAGCAGGGCGGCGATCTGGCCGTCGGTGTGCTCGTCGAGCAGAGTGTCGATCTCGGAGACCAGGTCGGGCGGGGTCTGGCGCAGTTGCCAGGAGGCCAGCGGGATCGGCAGGGTCAAGGTGCGTTCCTGGCCGCCGCGGAGCCGGACGTGGGCGGTGATCTGCTGGTCGCGGATTAAGGTGACGTCGGTGACCAGCAGCCTGACCAGGCGTTTGCGTTCACGCATCGGGGTCCGCGAGTCGTTCCATAGGGCTGGGAAGTCCCCGGCCAGGGCGGTGATCCGGGCCCGCTGGGCCTCATCCAGGAACCCGCGTTCGGCGGTGGTGGCGTTCTGGTAGGCCTCGCGGGCCTGGGCCAGGTCGCGCAGGGCGGCGTTCCAGTCGGCCTCCAGGCTGGAGGCCACCAGCCGGTTGTCGGGGTCGACCGCCAGGTAGCGGCGACGGGCCAGATCGACCTGGTACTCGGCGCGGGTAACGGCGGCTGCGCGCAGCCGGTCGGCCTGCTCGGCCCGGGCGGTCAGCTCATCGGCGACCGCCAAGGCTGCGGTCACCGCGTGCGGGGTTAGCTCGTCGACCAGCAGGTGGCCGACCGCCCGGTCGATGGCGGCGCCGGGGATGCGCTGGCAGAGCGGGCTGCCGTACTGGATGCCCATGGCCTGGCAGACGTACTCCGGTTCCAGGGCGGCTTTGCGCTGGTGGTAGCGCACCGTCATGCGGCGCCCGCAGATGGCGCAGACCACCATGCCCTGCAACAGGGCCGGGCCTTCGCGGGGCGGGCCCGCGCGCCGCTCCTGTCCGTGGCCGGTGGCGTTGGCGGCGAGTTTGGCCTGGTTGGTCTCGTATTGTTCGAAGGTGAGGTATCCCGGATGGGCGTCGGGGAACAGCGCGATCCAGCCCTGCCGGGGTTGCAACACCGGCCCCAGCTTGCCTTTGCCGGTGAGTTTGTGCTGGTGGCGGCCATAGACAAAGGCGCCGGCATAGCGCGGGTTGTGCAGCATCTGCAGCACGCGCGAGTGCGCGGCCGCCACCCAGACGACCGTGCCCTTGTCCGGGCCCGAGCACAGCCGGCGCGGCAGCCGCAGCCCATCGCGGTGGAACGCCTTGACCACAGCGGTGGCCGAGCCGACCGCGTCGAACAGCGTGAACACGGTGCGGATCGCCTGCTGGACGGCCAGGTCGGGGTCCAGGACGACCCTGCCGGCCGGGTCGTAGACCAGCCCGACCGGCAACGGCATGATCAGCTCGCCGCGGCGGGCCTTGGACAGCTGCCCGCCCCGCAACCTGGCCTTGAGCAGGTGTAATTCCGCTTCCGACATGGTCCCCTTCAGCCCGAGCAGCAGGCGGTCGTTGAAATCGCACGGGTCGTAGAGCCCGTCCTCGTCCAAGATCAGCGTGCCGGACATCGCGCAGATCTCCAGCAGCCGATGCCAGTCGGTGTTGTTACGCGCCAGCCGGGAGACCTCCAGCCCCAGCACGATCCCGGCCCGGCCCATGCCGACCTCGGCGACCAGGCGTTGGAAGCCCTCCCGGTCGGCGGCGCTGGCACCGGACTGGCCCTGGTCGGTGTCGATGATGTGGATCCGGTCACCCGGCCAGCCCAGTGCAAGCGCCCGTTCGGTGAGCCCGTACTGCCGCACCGCCGACTCGGTGTTGTTGAGCACCTGCTTGAGGCTGGATTGGCGCACATACAAGTACGCGTCCCGCGCCAGGTGCGTGGCGGTGACCTTGACCGCCGTCCCGAACACCCGCTCGTCCACTTCCCGCCCTCCTGTCATCGTCAACGTTCCTGGTGAACGCTCCTGATCACGGTGCTCGCGCGTGGGCCAGCACCATGCACGACCACACCCGGATGACCTCGGCGTCCATCCCCTCTGCAGAGGGGCCCGGTCGCGGCGGGGTGGGCGATGCCGGCGACCTCACCGGGCCGACCAGTGCCGCGGCCACCCGCAAGAACGCGACCATGCCCTTGGCCAGCAGCACGCCCAGCCCGGGCCGGCGGCCACCAGGAGTGGTCATCTCACGGAACCGCTCGTATGCGACGAGGCCGGCCGCCTGCCCAGCCGACCGGTGATCTGCCTGGTCAGGCTCGGGTTTTCGGCTCCTCGTCCTGCTCTGGTCCGCTGGGCCGTTCCCGGCGCCGGGCCAGCGCCCGCTCGATCGAGCGGGGATGGACGGTGAAGCCGAGCTCGGCGGTCACCTCGGCAGCCAGGTCACGGGCGGACAAGCCCGGCTCGGCCGCCCGCCAGCCGTCGATATGGTCCATGACCGCGTCGGTCAGTTTTCGCGGCCCCTTCGGGCCGGATTTGCCCGCCACCAGCGCGCTGGGTCCCCCGGCATCCAACACCGCGGCGATCTCGTAGAAGGTTTGACGGCAGTAGCCGAATGCGAGGGCCGCCTGGGCGACGGGCACGCTGTCCACCCGCACCCGCCGCACCATCTCGTACTTGACCTGCACCAGATCTCGAGGGTCGCAGAACGGGGAGGCCAGGAACGCCGGATCGGTGACCCGGTCCGGATGCGGATTGAGTGATCTGGCCTGCGCCAGGGCCGCTACCTTGGGGTCCGCCGCCATCATCACCCTCACGGCGTGTCACCTCCCGACTTCCCGCTGTGTCCTCAGGTTCATGCCGGGATCGGCGGCCGTCAAGACCTGAAGACACACATGCGGAGGTGAAGTAGCAGGTTGTAGCCACTATGGTTAGCCCGCCTGCACCGCTCACGGTCCAAGCTTCTCGGCCTACCCGGCGTTAACTGGCCGACAGCAGCGGCGTCATCCGTCCGACATGCCCTGCCGGAGCGTGTCGATCAGATCCGCCACGGCCAGCAGGTCCTGCACCCGGAACGGGCAGCGGCCCGCGGCCACCACGACGAACGGGTCGGGCGGATCGACGTCGGTCCACCCCGCTGGCAGCGAGACCACCTGCCCTCTCTCATCGGCGAGGGTGACCCGGTCCTGATCCCAGGCCAGCCGACGCTCCACGAAGACGAACTCCCGCCCGAACCAGGGATGGAACCGATGGGTCACCCGGACAACTCCGGGTCGATCGACTCGATCGAAAGCAGTTGACGACGTACTCCAAGGGGCCGGTCGAACGGTTCTTCAGGACGTTGCGAGAAGGGCTGCTGCACGCCCTGCTGTCGGCGTACTACTTGGAGTGCAGAGCTGAGTACGGGTAAACGTGCAGAGCTGTCAGCGCTGGTCGGTCGAGAGTGGTTCGGGTGGGTGGCG
>NZ_JBEZYD010000060.1:33636-60518 GCF_040638335.1 Nonomuraea sp. NPDC026600 | reverse complement strand
ACGCCACCCACCCGAACCACTCTCGACCGACCAGCGCTGACAGCTCTGCACGTTTACCCGTACTCAGCTCTGCACTCCAAGTAGTACGCCGACACCACTGGCCCCGGGCAAGGCATTCACGCCGAACGAGAAGTACGCCGCCCTGGTCGAGACCGCCGGCTACGTCCCGGTCCCGTTGACCGAGGCCGACTACATCGAGTTGCTCCCGATGACCTGGCGGGCGATCAACACCTACGGCATCAAGATCCGGCACAGGAAGTACGACTGCAGGGCCCTGACCCGCTACCGGCGGCAGCACTCGGGAATCGTCGCGAAGAAGGGGTTGTGGGAGGTCCACGCCGATCCCTACGACGTCTCCCGAATCTGGGTCCGCGACCACCACGAGGGCGGGTGGATCACCGTTCCCTGGACCCATCTGAAGTCCGCGCCGATCCCGTTCGGTGAACAAGCCTGGGACCACGGACGCAGGGTCCTCGCCGAGCGCGGCAACCGCAACCCGACCGAGGTCGAGATCACCCAGGCCGTGAATGAGCTGCTCACCAAGGCCGGGCGCGGGCCCGACCAGCCGGATTCCAAGCTGAAGAAGACGCGGGGGTCGAGGAAGGACGAACGGGTGGCGGGCCGGACCCGCGCGACCGCCACCAGCCCCCTCCTCCCCATGGCGCCGGCTGCTTCTGAGGAGGCAGAGCCCGCCCCAGAATCGGCCGCGGCGGCGGAGGAACGGCTGGCGAAGGTGATCCCGATGCCGATCTTCGACCCGTTCACCGAAGCGGACAAGCGCTGGTGACCCGCTTCCTCCGCCCCGGGAACGGCGACGATCCCGCCGGGGATTACGCGCATCTGCAGCTGACCACGCTGGCGGGTTGGCGCGGCTTCATCGCCGAGATACCCGCAGTCCCGGATCTGCTGCCCGAGGCGATCTGGGCCGGTCTGCACGACGACAAACGCGCCTGCTACGACGATGATCGCATCGACCACCACGGCCGGCTGCTGGTGGTCCAGACGCCCACGATCCGGCAGGTCATCACTGCTGGCCGCCGCCTGATCCAGCTGAACAAGCACGCCCACTACGGCCGCTGCGGCCTGATGGTCTCCGGACCCGCCAGGACCGGCAAGACCACCGCGCTGACCCAGCTCGGCAAGACCATCGAGGTGATCCACCGGCGCCGCCACCCCCGCGCCACGGCAGACATCCCGGTCATTTACATCACCGTCCCACCGGCCGCGACTCCGAAGATGATCGCGATGGAGTTCGCCAGGTTCTTCGACCTGCCGATCTCACGCCGAGGCAACATCACCGACATCGCCGACGCCGTCTGCGGCGTGAGCCTGGACGCTCACGTTTCCCTGGTGGCCATCGACGAGCTGCACAATCTCAACACCTCGACCCGCGCGGGCGCCGAGGCCTCCGACACCCTGAAGTACTTCTCCGAACGCATCCCCGCCACGTTCGTCTACGCGGGGATCAGTCTGGAGCGCACCGGTCTGCTCTCTGGCGCCCGCGGCGAACAGATCGCCGGACGATTCAGCATGGTCCGCACCGGCGCGTTCGGCCAAGACCAGCAATGGACGGCGCTGATCGCCGCTCTGGAGGACAGCCTTCGGCTGCACCGCCACCGGCCCGGCACCCTCACCCGGCTCGACCGCTACCTGCACCAGCGCACCCACGGAATGATCGGAAGCCTGCTCTGGCTCATCCGCAGTGTCGCCATCAACGCCGTCCTGGACGGCACCGAGAAGATCACCCGGAGAGGTCTGGACGCCGTCGACGCCGACATCACCTCCCAGACCCCACGCCCGCCAGCTACCTGACCAAGGCCTGATGCTTCCCCAAGAGCGAGCCGAGAAGATCCTCACCCTGGGCCAGGCAGGGTGGTCGGTGCGCGCCATCGCCGACCAACTCGGCCACAGCCCGCAAACCATCCGCGACTACCTGAACGGACGCACGACACCCGGAGTCCCAGCCCCGCGGCCGAGCCTGCTTACCAGCCCCTTCGCCGACTACTGCCGTCAGCGGTTCGCTGAAGACTCCAATTTGCGACCCAAAGCCCTGTTCAACGAGGTGATCGAGCTCGGCTTTTCTGGAAGCCGGGCGACCTTCTACCGTGAACTGCGCCGCCGTCTGCTGTTTCCACCCGGCCACCGGCAATCTCCCACCCAGCAAGACCTATCCGGGACGTCTCGCCTGTTTGTCCACGCGCCCGGGCACGCGCCGGTGCTGCCACGGCCAGTCGTCCCGATCACCGGAGAGACACTCATCTCCTACCTGACCCGGCTCGCCCTCGCCAACCACCTCACCTTGACCGAGGTACTCACAGTCCTGCCCTCGTGGTTCGCAACAAAGGTCAGCAATCGCGACGATCGCGCCCAGCACCACATGCTCATCCCCGCAACCGCCGGGGCCTTACACGCGCTCGCCCACCTCACCAGGACAACGCCCGTCGGCCTCACTCACGCGCTCCCTGCCTTCGGCATCACCGACACCTACGGTCTCGTTCGCGCCACCACCGCCTGCCACCGATGCACGGCCCGCCGCGGCATCCACCAGCCCGTCCCCGTCCATCTGCCTGCCCACCACAAAGTCTGCACACGCCACGGCATCTGGCTCAGCGACGCTGATCATCCCCACCTTGACCTCGCTGCCTGCCCAGAGATCATCACAGCCCAGTACCGGGCCAATCGGCTCCTACGCCGCTACACACCCCAGCAATTGACGCTCGCCCACCAGGCTGCAACCAGAATCATCCCGCCCTGGCCAGCCTCGCCAGCCGTCATCCCGCTCCACTGGAGACACCGTCTTCTCACCCTGCAGACAACCAACCACCACCGCGCCATCCCGACCGATCACGACATCTACACGGACGCAGCGATCTATCCCGACGCCATCGAGCTCGCCGCAGGGATCCTCAACCCAGCCGCACACAATCCAGCAAGATCCAATGGCGAAACCCTCAGGTCCGAAGGCCGACATCAGCCATGACTCAAGACCAGTTCGCCACTCAAGATTCTCACCCCAGGTCAGGGCACCCACCCCAAGGACGATTCGCTGACACAGGACACACTGCCTCAGATTCGATGGGACGTAACAGCCACCGAGCACGCCTCCGCACCACCCAACGGGACAACACGCCAAAACCTCAATTTGCGTCAGGTTAGGCGGGACGAACACAACGTAATCCGTCCCGCCTAACCTGACGCACCCCAGCTCAGCTACGTCAAGTTCGGTGGGACGCAACACCTAAAGCCCGACCGCGGCCGATCCGGCCGCCACGCCGACCTTGTGCGTTTCGATCTCCTCCAGGAGCCAGATCAACCGCGGACGCCCGCAGGCGGCAGCCCTCAGGGCAGGCAAAGCCCAGGGGCTGCCCTGGGAGGGCCTGGTCGACGCCGTCGGCTCCCGCCCTCTGATCGCCATCCCCCGCGCCGTTCTCCAGGACCGAATCCTTCCACCGGTCCGCCGGATCGAGGTGCCGTCGAGTGATGCCCCCTCCTCCGCCATTTGTCCGCCTCCCGAGCGGCCATGCACCTGCAAAGGCGGCCAGGTGTCACCGTGCACCTATGTTCCGAGCGACTCGATCAGGTGGTCGTCCAAGTCGGCGACGAAGCTCTCCCTTCTCCAGGGACGAAGATCGCGTCGCGCACGGCGAAGGCGGATCGCGGCGACGCGTCCCCCCGTTTCGGACGTTGCATCGATGCAGTCGTGCAGCAGTTCGGCGGCAGTTCGTGGATCACCGAGGCGGATGCGGGCGAGTGCTTGATCGGTTGAGACGATGGCCCGCTGCACTTGTTCGCGTGGTCCGACCAGCGCCTGGGCGGAACGCGCGAAGTAGTCATGAGCTTGTGATGGATCTCCGATGTAAAGCGAGGTAATACCCTCGAACCCGCGCAGGTGACCAGGCGAGAAGGAGTACTCCGCCGGATCCGCGACGCAGTCTCTGTCCAAGTCGTACCAGGCGAGCGAGAGCGCCGCCTTTGCGTGTTTCTCAGCGCCCGCTCGGGCCGCGATCTCCGCTTGAAGGGCGTGAGCTCGGGCTCGGACTGCGGCGCTCTGACCGACCCGGGCATCACGAACCGCAGCATCAATGAGCGTCTTGGCTGCGTTCAGGCCGGGCGTCGAGTACAGCGTGACGAGCGCGTGGCTCATGTGGACGACGGCGCGCCGCCACGGTACACCGAGCGCGCCGGCGGCTTCGGTTGCTGCGGCGTACAGCGCTTTTGATGCGTTGTCGTCTCGGGTCTCGAAGGCGAATCGGCCAGCGAGAGTGTATGCCTCAGCGGCGATCAACTGTAGGTCGGGAACGAGCGGGTGAGGGATGTTCAGGTCGAGCAGACGGCGGCACGACTCGATGATCGGGGCGAGCAGGAGCTGCAATCGCACGAACGGGATGCTGCCGACCTGGGTGTTCACGTCGGAAACCGCGTTCCGCAGAGCGGCCAGTAGCGGCTCGTCGAGACGTGACGGGTCGGCGAACACGGTGGTCAGAGCGGTCTGCGTCGGCGGGCCAAGGAGCGCCAGCAATCCCACCCCTGTGTCGGTCGTCGTTCGGACGAGTAGCGTGCGCAGCTCGTGGAGGCGCTGTTCGCCTACGCCGAAGTGCTCAAGGGCTTCTAGCAACTCGGCGAAGTCGCTACCACCGCCGAGGGAGGTTTGCCCGTGTGCGTCGCGGGCGTACAGGTGGGCGAGTAGGAGTTGGTACCGCTCACCGGGCAGGATCGGACTCTTGCTGCTCTCCCATCGAGCGACGGATCGCTGCACGCTCATGACGGCGGTGTCGAAGGGCTGTCCGAGCCGGTCAGCCGTTTCGGCAAGGAGCCGGGCGGTGTCGGCGAGAGACCAGCCGCGGGAGAGCCGTAGCCGCTTGAGCATGGCAGCGCCGACGAGTTTGTCCTGCGCGCTCATGCCCTTATGATGCCCGCAAGCGGGGTCACACGGGCACGATAAGCCGTGGTTTCCCTTGTGAGGCTCCGTAGTTGATCGTTTGCCAGGTGCCGGATGTGCTCTCGCCGCCTTCAAGTGGGAAGCCGATCACCATGGCGGCGTGATCGACCATCCATTGATTGCGGGTGTGGTAGGCCGGTGTCTTGAGTTCGGTGGCGCCAAGTTCGACGATCTGAGCGATTCGATTGCTGCATTGCGCGATGGCCTGCCGTGCCTCGGCCGGCTGTTGCTCAACGGTGCCAGGCACGACGATGGTGATCCGCGCCGTTGAGCTGCCAGCCAGCCACAGCAGGGACATGCTGTCGATACCCCTCGCGCCTCCGATGTAGAAGTGCGTGTCCTCGGCCGCGAACGGGGCCAGGTAGGTACCGAACAATTCTGCGTACCAGGTGAGTGGGTGATGCCCAGTTGCGCGGGTCCCGGTTATCGTCGCAGCTAGAGGCATTGATCACCTCCGTGTCATAGATTGTCATATTCCGCTGGCGAGCCGGTGGCGGTGGGATCAACACATGGATGCGAATCCCTCGGCCATTCTGCCCGAGCTTCTCAAAGCGCGTGGGTTGTCCGTCAAGATGAGAGATGACGGTGCAGTAGTCGTGGGTAACCCTCTACACCCGTGCATCGGTGACGTCGTGGCCACCCGCAACGGCATCTATCTCACCGACTACGGATACGAGCTCGGCGAGCAGGGCGACGAGTCGGCGACCGCCGATCGCCTCGCCATTTTGCTCGCGGTACCCATCGCGAGCATGCCTGGCATGTGCATTTCCCCCGCTGAGGCCTCCGATGATTGCTGACTCCACTCCATCGTCAGCTTCAGCCGCACCGGGCTCTGAAGGTGCCTCATCGGAGGCACGCAGCGGTGAACCATCGCCGCCACCGCGGTTTGACCCAGCCATGCCGGGCGTAGCCGGCGTCTACAACGCTTTCCAGGGCACCGAGAAGGACTCGCTGCCTGCGGAACGTGCGGTCGCGGCCGAACTCGACGAGCTGATCGGCGGCGGCCTGGACGAGGCTCGTCGCGAGAACCGGGCCGCGCTGGCGCGGATGGTCTCCCACGTCGCCCGCCACCGGCCGAAGATCCGGCAGTGGATGGACATCGGGGCCGGCATGCCGGTACCTGAGGGGGAGAAGATCTCGAACCTGTCGGCGCTTGTCAGGGAGATCCAGCCGGACCGTTTGTGGCTGAATGTGGACATCGCCGCCCGGCCTCTCGTGCACGGCCGGGCGCTGCTGGACGGCGATGGCGTGACCACGCTGAAGGGAGACCTGCGACAGCTGGAGCAGCTCCTGGCGGAGGCTGAGCGCCACCTCAACTTGCGAAAGCCAGTCGTGGTGATCTTGGGTGCCGTTCTGCACTTCCTGAACGACGACGAGGCAGCCCGTGTCATCGCCGTCTTCCGGTCGCGTCTGGCCGCCGGCAGCGTGGTCATCGTCACCCACGCGACGGGCGATTCCTTCCCGCCCGGGGTCGTGGAGAAGGTCACCAGCCACTACGAACGCCGGACGCGCGTGCAGCCGTATCTGCGCTCTGGCGAGCAGCTCGCTGCTCTGCTCGCCGACTGCAAGCCATTCAAGTGGCACGAGCCGGGTTCAGGTCCGCAAGAGCTGCCCCTGAAAAAGGTGCCCCTGACCTTCGAGATGCTGCCGGACGAGTCCAGCGCGCTCGCCGATCCATCTGCTCCGCATGCCCGCGCCGCCATTGCCGTTCTGCGCGGGAGTTGATCGTGACCCGGCACCTGCGCGGCGCAGCTTGTCCACCCCTTTGCTGCCCGTACCCGTACGGAGGCCCGCTGTCTAGGCTGCCTATCCCGCACACCCATGGTGCAGGCCGGACTGCAGAGACTTGCGACGGAGTTGCAGCACCGCTCCTCTCCCCAGGCCGGAGCAAGGCTTGCATGATCAATGCACGCACCCCTCACCAGGAAACGCCAACGACACCTCGGGACGCCCCATGACTCATGTCGATCAGCTTGACGGCAGTGGCGGGTCCAGGTGGGCGATGAGACGAGACGGGGCCGAGCAGAACCCTGCACCAAGCAGGCTGACAGCCCGGCTTCGTCTTACCGCGGCCCGGTGGGGGGAGGGGTCCCCTAACCGGGTACATGCGACGACGCGGGCGGATCGTTCGCGATCACACTCCCAAACGCCCGCGCCGTCCCAGGCGCAGCCAGGGACGGGGCGCAGACCGTCCCTGGCTGTGACATTCAGCCCTGCTGCGGGTAGCCCGAACCATCAGGGTGCGGTGATCGTCATGCGTGCTGATCAAGCCCCCGCACGCCGCCTGGCCCACCGCGCCGTCTGGTGCCGTACGGCTGGGTCGTGCGGCGCCGGTGCGGGTCGGGCGCTGCAAGAGGTGGCGGCGCCCCGACCTGCGCCCTCTGTTTTCCGGCGGTCTCGGGGGGCTGAAGCCGACGCTATGACCCATGGCACGGTACGTCGCGCCGTTACCCATGGCGCGGCATGTCCTAGCCCGCTCCGAGGCTGCCGGACCAGCGGTCCCTCGCGTACCAGCCGTAGCTAAGCCGCGTCTCTGCGGCTGCTGGTTCGATTCCCCTTCTTTCTCCCCCTCATCCCTTGGAACACCATGAAACGATTACTATTAGCGACATTGTCAGCGCTGTGTGTGCTGACAGGGTGCGCGGTCCCCACCGCGACAACAGCCACAGCTCCGGCGGGGGTGTGCTCGTCATCCCATACGACAGCATCGCCGACGCCGACGCCTGCGGCGGGCCTGACCGAGATCAACGTCGATTATCTCCCCATCCCCGACTCTGCTCCGCTGCACATCGCGAAGGCGTGCGGCTTCTTCACGGCGGAGGGCCTGAAGGCCAACACCACGGAGATTCCGGCCGCCGACGCCGCGCTGCCCGGGATGACCAGCGGCAAGGTCCAGTTCAGCCTTTTCAACTACGTCACCGCGTTCTACACGCATCAGCGCCAGCCCAATCTGATCAAGCTCGTCGCCGACGCGTACCAGGCCGAGCCGGGCGCGTTTCTCCTGATGGCGCGCAAGGACTCCCCGTTCAAGAGTCTCGCCACGCTGAAGCAGGATCTTCACGGTCGCCAGATAAGGATCGGCGTCGCGTCTACGGCTTCGGTGCCCACGCTCACCACCGAGATCACCCTGAAGATCGCGGGCCTCACCAAAGACGACATCAAGTTCGTCAGGATCCCTCTGCCTGAGATGCCGGCTGCGGTTGAGCGCGGCAGCGTCCATCTGGGGTGGGAGGTCGAGCCTTTCATCACCCGTCACAGGAGTACGGCAGGCGCCATCATGCTCGCCGATGTGTGCAATGGGCCGACTGCCCAGTTCCCGATCGCCGGTTGGGCGGTTGCGGGGGCCTGGGCCGCGAAAAACCCCAGTCTCGTCATCCGATTCCAGCGGGCGCTCGCGCGCGCGCAGGAGATCGCCGCGGTGGACCGCGGTGCGGTCACCAAGATCTTGCCCACCTACACGCATGGCATCACCGCGGCCATCGCCAGCCAGATCCAGCTCGGTACCTATCCGACGACGCTCAACACGACGCGCGTACAGCGGGTGGGCGACGCCATGGTCGGGGCGGGCTACCTCACCCGGAGCATCGACGCCCACGACCTGATCTGGCAGGCACCCTCCACAACCCCGTCCACCGCGGCCTCAGCAGGAGTCACCCCATGAACGACCACGACCACACGCCCACCCAGCCGCTCAACGATCGCTCTGCGCCGGGTGCTGTGATCCCGCTCGTGCTCGATCAGCCGCGGCTCAGTCCGCGGGAGATCGTCCAGGACATGATGGACGCCGTGGCCCGCTTCGCCGCGCTGGCCGCGCTGGTGCAGTTAGGTGTCCCCCAGGTGCTGGAGGCGCGCTCGCTGTCGGCCGATGAAGTGGCGGTGCGGTGCAAAGCCGACCCGGACGCGATGGCCCATTTGCTGTCCGTCGTGCACGCCTACGGGTTCGTCAACCTGGACGGCGCGGGCGGCTACGCGCTGACCGCATTGGGCGGCACCCTGCTGCCCGATGCCGAGGACTCGATGTGGGCGGCGATCAGCGTCACCGGCTCCCCGCTGTGGTGGGACGCGGCCGCCACGCTGGACCTGACCATACAACAAGGCCATCCGGCCGTCTTCGACGAGGTTCGCGGCGGCTTGTACGGCGTGCTGGCCGACAGCAATCTGGCCGACAGGTTCGACCGGTTCATGGCCGACCGGGCCCGGCCGGTGGCCCGCGCGCTAGCTGCCCTCGACTACACCGGCGTCGCCACCCTCGTCGATCTAGGCGGCGGGAACGGCGGCATCCTGGCGGCCATCATGGAGGCCAACGCCCAGGTCAAGGGCGTCCTCGTCGAACGGCCAGATGTGGCGGCCAGGGCCGAATTCCACCTGGCCAGCCGCGGTCTGGGCCCTCGCTGCGAGATGATCCATGGCGATCTGTTCACCACCGACTGCCCGACAGGCGAGCGGATCATCCTCTCTTCGGTTCTGCACAACTATCCCGACGATCAAGCCATCGAGATCCTCTCGAGGGCCGCCGACGGCCTGCGCAGGGCTGGCCCGGGCGCCGCGCTGTGGTGCATCGAAGGGCTTCTGCCTCCGCCTGGCGTATACACCCCGGTCGTCGATCGCCACGCGCGGATGCTCGCGATGTTCAACGGCGGCGCTGAGCGTACCCTGCTCCACTACCGCAGGCTCATGAAGGCCGTCGGGCTTGAGCTCAGCCGCAACCAGTCGCTGGCTCCCGACCAGGAGCTCATGATCGCCCACCTGGCGGCGTAGCCGTAACTGCCTTGGGCTGCGTGCGGGCCGGCCGCCTACCGGCGCCTGGCCCGCACCAGCTCCGCTACGCATGAAGTTGCCCCCCGCACTGATCGACCAGCTGACGAGCCGGCCGGGCCTGCCTGGCTGTCCCCCGTGCCTGTCATGACCGGAGCCCCCGATGACCAGACCACCGCTTGGGCTGCGCAGCCGCGTGCTGCTCGGCGCCGCCGGAGTTACGGCCGTGGCGGCCCTGGCCGAGCTGGCAGCACGCCTGGGCCACGTCGATCCCCTCCTGCTGCCGCCTCCGTCCAGCGTGCTTGCCGCCGCCGCCGAGCTACCGGCCGATCCCGAGTTCGTCCTGGCGATGTACGTCACTTCGATCGCCTGCGTGCTCGGCCTGGCCGCCGCGATCGCCGTGGCGGTGCCCGCGGGGCTGCTTCTTGGCGCCCTGCCCGCGGCCGAACGCGCGATACGGCCGATCATCGAGGTCCTGCGGCCGATCCCCTCGATCGCGCTCATCCCCCTGGCGGTGTTCGTGCTCGGCGAGCCGCACTTGGCCAAAACGGCGCTGATCGTCTACGCCTGCACGTGGCCGATCCTGATCACCACCTTGTACGGCATGGCCACCGTCGACCCGGTGGCCGTCGACACGCTGCGCGCCTTCGGATTCGGACCGGTGGCCATCCTGCGGCGGGTCTGCCTGCCCAGCACCGCCCCGCACATCGCCACCGGCATCCGCCTGGCCCTCGCGGTCGCGCTCATCGTCTCGGTCAGCGCCGAGGTGAGCTCGGGCGGTATGACGGGCATCGGCACCTACATCGTGCACACGAACCAGGCCAGCCGCAGCGATCTCATGGCGGCCGCTGCGGTTGCGGCCGGCCTGCTCGGCTGGGCCGCCACCGCGATCAGCACCTGGCTCGAGCGCCGCCTGTTCCCCTGGCACAGTTACAGCATCGGCCCCACCTCATGACGCCCTCACGCCTGCTCGGCCTGACCCGCCCCCTGTCGCTGCTGGCCGCCGGTCTGGTCTGGGAGCTCGTCACCCGCCGGGCGGAGTTGCTGTACTTCCCGCCGCCCTCGGCCATCGCCCTCCGCGGCTTCCACATGTGGTTGTCCGGCCCGCCCGCCCATGCCTTCCTGACCGACCAGACGGTGGCGAACCTGCTGCCGAGCCTGGCCCGGCTGGCGATCGGCTGGACACTGGCCGCCGTCGTTGGAGTGACCGCCGGGCTCGCACTCGGCCGCCTGCCCGTCCTGGCCGCCGTACTGGGGCCGCTGCTGCACATTGGCCGCTCCATCCCGCCTACTGCGCTGCTGCCCCTGATCCTGGCGATCTTCATCATCGGCACGCCTGTCCAACTCGCGGCGATCAGCTACGGCGTCACCTGGCCCGTCCTGATCAACGCCATGGACGGCGCCCGCGCCGTCGAACGCGCCTACCTCGACACCGCGGCAGTGTTTCAACTCCGCCCGCTCGACCGGCTCCTTCAGGTGATCGTGCCCGCCGCCGCCCCGCAGATCTTCGCCGGGCTGCGGCTGAGCACCTCGCTCGCCCTGATCATGATGATCGTCTCCGAGCTGACCGCCAGCACCGAAGGACTCGGCTACCTGCTCCAGGAGGCCGCCAGCGCGCTGGACATCACGGCGATGTGGGCCGTCCTCGTTCTGCTCGGCCTGCTCGGCTACGCCCTCAACGCGATCTTCCTGCGCATCCAACATCGCCACCAGCACCTGCTGCGGCCTGGCCAGGACGTTTTCTCTCGCACCCGCCGCCGGCCACAACCGCCGCCACTGTCACGGTCGCTGCCACGGCAAGGAGAACCACAGTGATAGCTGCGACCGTCCAGCCCGGCAGCACCTACCGGGCCGACACCATCGTCCGCCGGATCGCGACCGAGCTGGCCGAAGACCCGCTCGGCGCCCATTGGGTACCCGACCCGCTGCGCATCGAGGTCCTCGAAAGGGTTTGGCGGGTCCACCTCGGGTACGCCGGCGCGCACGGCCACGTGCACGTCATCAACGGCCTTGATGAGCACGCTCTGGCCTGCCGAGATCTCTGCGGCGTCGCGGTGTGGCTGCCGCATACCAGATGGCATCCGAAACCGCCGGACTACCGCCAGCGCCTTGCCGAGGCGGCCGGCCCGTACGCCGATCAGTTCCTGGGCGCGGAGGAACTGCTGGCCGAGCAACGTCCGGCCGCGACGCACCACTACCTGGTGGCTCTGGCCGTCTGCCCACTGGATGAGGATCACAGCCTGGAGGGCTCCCTGCTGGACCACCACCACGAGGTGCTCGACGACGAGGGCATAGCCGCCTACCTGGACACCACCGACCCCCAGTTCCGCGACCGCTGCCAGCTGTTGGGCTATCGCCTCCACGATATGGCCACGCTGCCCGGATTGTCGGACCCACTGTGGCGCATGTGGCGGCCCGCTGATGACCGCGCCGACGACATGACCTAGCCAGCGGCCATCACACCGCGCCAACCCGCACCACTCCCCGCCCGCCCCGCCCCGCCCCTCAGGAGTCTCTTGCTATGGCCATCACCGAGATCGCTGCCCGTCGCGCCGCCCCTGCGGACCTTGACGCCGTCGCCGAGCTGATCGCCGCCACCTTTCCGGTCCCGCTGGCCTCCTCCCTGATCCCGGAAGCGCATCGGCGCAAGGACATCTTGACCTCCTACGTGTGGCAGCGCCTCAGCCGCGCCGCCCCGCATGGCCATATCCATGTCCTCGACACCGGCCCGCGCATCACCACCGTGGCGGTGTGGCTACCCCGAATTGACGTATCGCCGCCGACCGACGAGGGACTGCTGGAGCCGGCAGGCGGCCCGCACTACGGCACCCTCTTCCCCACCCTGGAGAGGCTGCTGGAAGCCCGTCGTCCGGCCCAGCCGCACCACTACCTGGTTTACCTGGCCGTTCACCCCGATCGGGAACACTTCAGGCGGGAGCTGACCGACGTCCTGCTGCGCCACCATCACACCTACCTGGATCAGCTCGGCATGCCCGCCTACCTGGAGGCCAACAGCCGACCTGCCCGGGATCTCTGCCGCCAGCACGGCTACCGGCGGCGCCCCACCGCCAAGCTTGCCGGGCTGTCACTGCGCACCAGCTTGCCCGGCGTCCGGTTCTGGCCGCTGTGGCGGCCCCCCCACGCCGGAGCAGAGCCAGCCGCCCGAACCTCCCGCGCCACCAGCCGCCCGCGCAACTCACTCTCACTGCACAACGATCCAGCACCGAGGAAGACCCACCACCGATGATCGACCCCACATCAGGCCGCCAGCAGGATACGGCCGCAGATCTGGCCGTGGACTGGAGACCACGCGCTCGCCGGCTCGCCGGCCACGCCACCGCGCCCGGGTCGCGGTGGCGGGCCGCCATCGAGGCCACGCCCCGCCACCTGATGGTGCCGCGCTGGTGGGAACGGCATGACGGCCGGTGGGTGTGCATCGACGGCCCGTCCGATCCGAAGGCGTGGCTGGAGGCCGCCTACAGTGATCGCAGCCTGGTCACCCAGGTCGGGTCGTACCATGCCGACCACACCCCTCCCGGCGTACGGGTGGGCGGCTCGCCGACCTCATCGTCCACCGAGCCCGGCCTGATGGTGCAGATGTTGCGGCACGCCTCCATCCCCGCCCACGAGCGGTGCGAGGTACTGGAGGTGGGCACCGGCAGCGGCTACGGCGCCGCCATCGCCTGCCACCTGATCGGCGATGGCCGCCTCACCTCGATCGACGTAGACCCCTACCTGGTGAAGGCGGCCGAGGAACGGCTGACCCGCATCGGCCACCTGCCCCGGCTGACCGTCGCCGACGCCACCATGCCGCTCGACGGTGAGTGGGACCGGATCGTCGCCACCGTGTCGCTCTGCCCCATCCCGCCCTCCTTGCTGGCTGCGCTACGCACCGGCGGCCGGCTGGTCACCACGATCACCAACACCAGCCTCATCCTCACCGCTGAAAAGCAGGACGACGGCAGCGCGATCGGCCGAATCGAACGGGACACGGCCATGTTCATGCGCACCCGCGACTACCCGCCCGCCGACCCAGCACTGCTGAAACGAGCCCGCGCCAGGCGGGGCGAGGACGTCCGGCACGGCGGCTACCCCGTGATGGAGCTCGTCGAGGCATGGGAGGTCCGCTCCATGCTGGAGATCCTCGCCCCCGGCATCGAACACCACTACGCCGAAACCAGCACTGAAGAATCCGAGCATCGGATGGCCGTCATGACCCACCCGGACGGCTCCTGGGCCCGAGCCGAGCAGAGCGGCGACCAGATCACCATCCACCAAGGCGGGCCGCGCCGCCTGTGGAACTACCTGGACGAGGTCCGCGACATGTGGCTCCGCCACGGACGACTGCCGCTGTACGGCGCGCAAGCGCTCATCCACCCGGACGGATCGATCCGCCTACGGCGCGGCACCTGGTCGGCAACCATCGGCCGGCAAACACCTTCCGCGCCCGCCCCTGTCCGCATCTCCTCCTCCGTATCCCCAGAAGGCCATGAACCCGTACGAGATGAGCACGTGGGCCGACAAGCTGCGGCCACACCACAGCGGCGCAGGGACATCTCACCGAGCACCCGCCGTACACCGACAACGCCGCACAGGCTGCTGGAGGAATCCATGAGACTCGCTGGCATCAAGGTCGTCGCCTTCGACTGCGGCGGCACCATCTGTGGGAACCAGATCGATCACCTGCTCGGGGAAAAGCCGGTCGACCCGGACGCCGCGAACACTCTCCACGCGCTGCGCCGGATGGGCAAGAAACTGGCGGTGGCCTCCGACACGCTGCCAGGGGAACCTCGGTGGCCGGCGCTGGCCAAAGCCGAGGTCGACGACCTGTTCGAGGGGGCGGCGCTGTCGTATTGGCTGGGCTTCGGCAAGGCTGACCCGCGTTTTTGGGGTGTGGTGGCCGCCATAGGCGGGTGCCGCGCCGATCAGGTGATGATGGTCGGCAACCGGCTGGACTACGACGTGGTCAACCCCTTGGAAAATGGGATCGGCGCCGCGGCGCTGTTGCGGCCGGACGGGCTGTTGCCAGGCGAGGCCCTGCCCGAGGGCGCCATCATGATCCACCACCTGTCGCAGCTGGTGCCGCTGCTGGCCGGGCAGGCGCTGTCATGACCGAGATCGTCACCCTGATGGACATCAACTTCCAGAACGGCGGCTACGACCCCAAGACCCGTGGCTTCCAGCGGCTGGACCTATTGGCCGACCTGGCCGGCCTGCTACCGTATCCGCCCGACATCGTGTTCTTTCAGGAGGGCTACCGGTTCGGCGACGACGGCGCCGAGGTCATGCACCATGCCGGGCAGCTGTTGGGCGGGATGACTGGCTTCCTGATGCCGCCCGCCCAGGGCCTGCTGTATGAAGTCGTCTACCTGCGCTGCCCGCCGTTCATCCCGGTGCGCCACTACCACCGCAACAGCCCGGGCGTCTACGACGATCAGACCGGCTGGGTACAAGCCCGCCATCTCGCGACCGGCGACCACGAGTGGGAGTTCTGCAGCGTCCAGATGGCCTACCTGGACGGCGACGAACGCAAGAAGGAGGCCAAGCGCTACACCCGCTACACCGCCCCCGGCAGATGGTCCGTCGCCGGAGGCGACATCAACTCACTATGGCCCGACTGCGCCGACCACACCGAGTTCGAGCCCGACTGGGCGGCGCTGCCCGACCACAGCCGCGGCCACAAGACCCTCGATCCCGGAGATCGCGCCCCCGGGGAATGGATCGGCGACCGGCGACCGGGCATGGTGCTGGCCGAGGCCGGGTGGGTCAACGTGGGCTGCCTGGCCGGCGACATGCGGCCTACCGTCCAGCCCGACGTCGATGGCGGCCAGGGCGCCCGCATCGACGCCATCCTGGTCAGCCGCGACCTTGCGCCGGCCGTCATCGCCGACTCCTACGACGTGGACGACAGCGAGGTCGGCGCCCTGGCCAGCGACCACAAACGAGTCTCCGCCCGACTGAATCTCTCAGCCCTCCGGCGTTAAGGCCGCCGACCACCATCCTGCTGCGACGAAGACGCAATCGCCCTCAGTTGGACCTCGGCCCGGACAACGCGCAGCGCACGGACCCTCGGCGCCAGCCCGTGCCGCACCCTCCGCCACCAGACGGCACCAGCCGTGCCGGACCGATCAACTTCACCTGACGCAAGGACTTTGATGCCCTCCGATATCCGTTGTGCTTGCCGCGCCGATGTTGCCGCGATCACCGAACTGCTCACCGATGCGATCGCCCCGCTGCCGCCGACGGCGTACGCGGTGCCGAATCCGGCTGATCGCCATCGCGTGCTGGCCGCAGTCCTCCGGATGGAGGTGGAGTTCGCCATCGATGAAGGCGTGGTCGATGTCATCGACTATGGCCCCATCGGTGACGAGAGCGATGTGCGTCTCCACCTGGCCGGTCAGGGGGCGGGTGACGGCCCGGCCGCCGTCGCGCTCTGGTGGCCCCGCACCGAACCGCTGGCCGAGTTGCTCGGCATACCGGACTACGACCACCGCCTGAACGAGGCGGCTGGCCCGTACGCCGACCGCTTCCGCGAGCTGAGCACGCTGCGGGACAAATACCGGCCGACCGCATCGCACGACGAGCTGGCCTACCTGGCGGTCACCCGCGCCTATCGCAGGCGCGGGCTGGCCAGGCGCCTGCTCGCCCAGCACACGCGCCGTGATGAGGCCGTCTACGTCAACGTCTGCGACCTGGCCGCCGTGGAGTTATTCCAGCGGCGCGGCTACACGATCCGCGAAGCCGTCTCCCTGCCGACGGGGCGGGAGCAGTGGGGGCCCGTTGTCGGGCTCCCACGGAAGGGGCAGACGCTGTTCTGGTCCATGTGGCGGCCCGCCGATGACATGACATAGGCGGCCCTCACGCGTCGGCCCCGCCCCGCCGCCCTTCTTTGCCTTGCCCACCCCGGCTCAGCCCAGGCACCTCAGACACCCCCCAACACCCAATAGGGAAGCGTGATGCACCAGTTCACCAATCTGCCCAACCCGGCGTCCCCCTTTCCCGCTGGCCTGGCCCGGCTGACTCGTCGCCGCATCGCCGCGGTCACCGTGCTGTGGGCGACCGGTGAAAAGCCGGCGCTGCCCGCCGCCTACGCCGTGATCTACTTGCCATGCAACCGCATCCACACACCGCCGATGACGCTCGGCCAGCCCATCGAGTTCGACTTCCGAACCGTCACCGCGAACATCGACGACCCATCCGATGTGGCCGAGGTCGCCGCGATGTTCACCCGGGACAAAACGCGAGCGCATCAGCGTGCCGACATCCTGGCTGGCTATGACCTGTTCGAGGACCTGATCCGTATGGGCAAGGCCGCCCCTGAAATCAGTGACGAGGTGACGGCGCTCACCCCGCTGGGCCGTGACTCCCGCAGACGAGCCCGCCTGGTCAACGCCGCAGGTGACCAGAAGCCATCCACGGCTGACCTGCACCAACTCTGTAAGGTCTGGGGCATCCGGCTGGAGTCCGCGCCGCACGGCCTGGCCGACGACGCGACCATCGCCGATCGCATCGCAGCACTCCCCGATCCGGCCTCTGCCTGCTGGCTCGCCATCGCGGCCACTGAACGGGCGCTAGCCATCGCGCTGGTCACCAGCCGCAGGTACGGCCGCTACACCTTGGACGGCGAAGCCGACGTCGCCGCCGCGCTGGCCAGCCACCAAGGCCACCTGCCTCTGCCACAACATCCGACCGACCGCCCCGTCTCCCGGCCGACAACGGGCGTTGAACACGAAACCGCGGAATGACTATCGCGCTGATTCCCCCCCGCGCGTACGGCGGGCTGATGGCCTTCCGCGCGGCACTCGGACCCACCAATCATGCACATCGGCCGCTCCATCCGGCCCTGGGGAGCCCGCCGTCAACGCCACGACGCTGGAACTCTACGGTTCGTGCTGGCTCATGGGCCTATCCACCTGAAGCGGCCGGCGGCGATGTGGCTGGCCAGGAAGCTGCGACTCCTGCCGGCCGTAGACGGGGTCTGGATTATCGGCGCCCTCATGTCCGGCCCGCCACTGCTGGCCGCCGCTGTCAGCCTGGTGCTGGTGTGCGCCGCGCTGGGGGTGAATGAGTGAGCTCGTCTGTGACGTCGCCGCCGCTCGCCGCCATGGCGATGGCAATGGCGCAACGTAACCACGATTCGCTCCCTATCCCGCACAAGAGGAGTCAATGTCACCTCGCCCATGCCCCGCACCGGGCCAGAAGTATCCGCAGGCCCTCGCCTGCCAACCCTACGCAGTGGGTGAGACGCGATGACAGTGCAGGGATATGCCCACCTCATCCACGCCGGAGTGCTCCTCGTCTCCGTGTGGACGCCTATCCGCCCCCTGACAGACGCGAGGTACCTCAGGTCTATCAAGACGCTGGCACGTCTCGCACAGACATGCACCGCCGTGTCCTGGGGCCTGTTATGGATCATCATCACGTTCACGTGAACCTGCACGGACGCGGTCGCTGATCTACCCCGCCGGGGTGATCAGCCTGCGGCATGGCCATGGGCGGCGGCCCATCGGCTGGAAACCGACTGGCCGCGCCACGAACCACCTTCACCCTTTTCTTCCTCCCCTCACGTGCAGAAGGCATGAACTCATCCATGAGCGACAAGCGGGCCTATGAGCTGTGGCCGCATCAGTATGAGGCGGTCGATGCCACGGTGGCCGCGCTCTCCAGCGCGGACCGAGCCACCACCGTCATGGCTTGCGGTACCGGTAAGACCCGCATGGGAGCTGCCGCCGCCGGCACGCTCTTGGAGCGCACCGGCGGGGGCCGGGTTTTGATCGTGGCGCCGTTTTTGGAATTGCTCACTCAGACCATCCGTGAGTGGCGTGCGGTTCTCGGCGACACCGCGCTGGGCCGGGTCATCGCGGTCTGCTCCGATCAGAAGGTGCTGGACGACCACCAGTGCGACCTGCAAGAGCAGCGAGCCGCTGTCACCTGCGATGCCGCCGCGCTGGTGGAGCTTGCCGCCGGCCACGGCCGGGTCATCGTGGCCAGCACGTACCACAGCCTTCCGGTGATCGCCGCCGCGCACGAGCTCGGCCTGCCGACGTTGGACCTAGTCATCATCGACGAGGCGCACCGCAGTGTCGGCCGGGTGGACAAGGAGTGGGCCATCGTCCACAGCAACGCGCACGTCCTCGCCGACCGACGCCTATACCTGACCGCCACCCCGAGGGTGTTTCAGGGCGGCGGCGAGGACGTCGTCAGCATGGACGATACGAAAATTTTCGGCGAGACCGCATATCGCCTCTCCTTCTCCGCCGCGCGCAAGCTGGGCCTGCTGGCCAACTACCAGGTCGTAGTGCCGGTCGTGACGTGTGAGCAGATTCGTACCGCTGCCCGCGCGCCGCAGCCTGCGGAGTTCTACAAAAGCGGGAAGTCGGCGCTGTCGGCCTCCATGCTCGCCACCCAGATCGCCGTCCTGCGCGCCGCTCACCAGTACGGCATCCGCCGCATGATCACCTTCCACAACCGCGTAAGCGGTGCCCAATGGTTCGCCGCCACCCTGCGGCACGCCGCCACCCTGCTGGACCCCGACGAACGTCCAGCCCAGTTGTGGACCGGGCACGTGCACGGCGGCCAACCTCTTGCCCAGCGCCGCACGATTCTGGACCGGTTACGCTCCGACGACGACGGCCTGGTCGTCATCGCCAATGCGCGCGTGCTCGGCGAGGGTATTGACGTGCCCGCGGTCGACTCCGTCGCCTTCATCGACGGGCGCAGCTCTGCCATCGACACCATCCAGGCCATCGGCCGGGCCCTACGGCTCGGCACCCAGCCCGGCCCCAAGACCGCCTCCATCATCGTCCCGGTCATACTCGAACCCGGCGAGGACCCCGAAACCGCGCTCTCCACCTCCGCTTACGCCGGGGTGTGGCAGGTCGTGGGCGCCCTGGCCGCCCACGACGAGGACCTCGCCAGCCACCTCAGCACGCTGCGCCGCCAGCTCGGCGACGATTCCCTCCGCACCGGCGCAAAGGACTCTCCTGACCGGCCGCTACTCGAGTGGCTCCGCGTCACCGGTGTGCCCGTGCCACCCGGCTTCGCCGCCGCCATCACCGTCCAGGCCATCCGCGCCAGCACCCACTCCTGGGAGGAGTACTACGGCGCCGCGGAAGCGTATTACGCCCAAGCCGGCGACCTGCTGGTGCCGGAGGGCTGGCAGACGCCCTCCGGCCTGCTGCTCGACAACTGGCTCCACCACCTGCGCACCTACAAGAAGAACGACACCCTTTCGCCACGATGGATCGCCTTGATGGACGCCATCGGCATGGTCTGGGATGTGCGCGAACACCACCGGCGGCGCCTCATCTCCGAACTCTGTAAGTACCGAGAGGCGAATGGCGACCTGCTCGTCCCGAAGCAGTACGCCACCAATGACGATCCTCCCTACCCGCTCGGCTCGATCGTCAACAACACCCGTGTCCGCTACAACACAGGATCCCTCGATCCCGACTTCGCCGCCGAGTTGACCGCCCACGGCATGGTCTGGCATGTCCCGAAGTCGGAGTGGGAACAGTTCCTCGCCGACCTGGACGACTACCAGAGACAGAACGGCGACCTGGACATACCGCAGCAATACGTCACTCCCGGCCCCAACGGCCGCAAGCTGGGCGCCAAGGTCGCCGGCACGCGGTGCCGCCGGCAAGAAGGCAGACTGCCCGAAGAGGAGATCAAGGAACTCGACCAGATCGGCTTCATTTGGAACGCCTTGGAATATCGCTTCAACCGCTACCTGGAAGCGCTGTACGCCTACAAGCGCACCCACAACGGAAACGTCGAAGTACCGCAGAAATACGTCACCCCGCCCCCCGAGAAGCTCACCCTCGGCCGATGGCTGTCTCAAGAGAAGGCCCGCTACCGCAGGGGCGAGACATCGCCTCACCGCGCCAAGGCACTCCGGCAGGCCGGCGTCAAACTGCCGTCCAAACGCGTCAGGTGACGAGCCAGAAGCCGCGGGCCTACGGGTACGCCGCAGCGAGGAGATCCCTTACGCGCGGCACATGCGCGTGAGGGCGCATGACGTCGACCGGTTCGGTCAGCCGCTGATCGAACCACCGCAAGCGCAGCGTCGGCGCGCGTGATCTGGCCTGGGGCCGTCAGCTCGCCACCCCCCGTCGAATTGGCCAGCGGCGCCCTGGCGGGGGCACGGACGCAGTTGAGACCTGCGCGCCGACGCCGACAACAATCCCGATGAGGTGCGCCAGGTCCTAGACGAAACCTGCCAGCGCCCTGGACTACCTCGCCTAGCAGTCCTCACCCGCGAGGTGGCCCACAGAATGACCAGGGGCTGCAGGGGCGGCGGTGGTGGCCTGCTCCTGGGTCAGCCGACTCACTGCCGGTCATGTGGTTCTGTGTCGGTGTGACTTGCGGGCTGTGCCTTCTGGTCCACGGCGGTCAGACGGCGCTCGAGATAGCGCTGCCTGACCTGGGCTTCCTCCAGTTTGGTCTGGGCCACGGCCAGAGCGGTCGCCGCTTCGCCGACCTCGCGCTGGGCCGTCGAGAGCTTCGCGCCCGCGTCCTTGAGCTCGGCGCGTACGTCCTTGGTCTCCTGCCGGGCTTCCCGTGCGTCGGCCTCCCCCTGCTCGGCCCGGCGCTCTGCTTTCGTCGCGCGCTTGGCCTCGTCATCCTTCTCCTTCTCCAGCTTCGCGACCTCGTCCTGGGCCGCCCGCAGCTGCCCGTCGAGGGCGATGAGCTTCGCGGCCTGCGCGTCAAACGTGGCGCGTAGGCCGATTTCGCGCTGTTCGGCGGCCTCGCGGGCAGCCACCGCGGTGTCGCGCTCGCGCCGGGCCGCCTCCGCCGCGGTGTCCGCCTTGACCCGAGCTTCCCCTTCTTCTTTCGCCTCCTTGCGCGCCGTGCGCTCCTGCTCCCGCGCCTCGCCCGCTCGTGCTTCAGCCTGCTGGGCGCGCTCGTCCGCCTCACGTGCGCGTTCGTCCGCCTGGTCGGCGCGGGTCTCAGCCTCGCGCTGCGCGCGCACTGCCGCAGCCCGCTTGCCACGTTCCTCGTGCGCCTCCTCCTGGGCGCGGTCCCGGCCGGCCTCGGCGTCGGCCGCGATCTCCTCCTGTTCCCCGGCCGCGGCGAGCGCCTCCTGGGCGTCCCCCTCAGCGTCCTTGAGCATCTGCGCCTGGATGACGGTGATGGCGCGCAGCAGCTCGCGCAGGTCGCCGCCCAATTGCTGGGTCTGCTCCAGAGACGGCAGAAACCGCTCGCCCAGCGCGAACGCGCGCAGGGTCGCCTCCGTCGCCTCTTTCTGCTGGGCCGTGCGGCGGCTGGCGCGGAACCGGCTGCGGCAGGCCGCGGAGCAGTATTTGCTGCGGCGGCCGCCGTGGCGGGCGCCGTCCGCGCGCCGCGCGGGCGGGCGCAGCCGGTTCCCGCACGGGCAGTGCCGCGGCTCCTCGCGGTCGGCATCGTCCTGGTCTCCGCCGCCGGGCTCCTCGTCGAGGTCGCCGAGCCCGGCCGGGCCGGTCAGCAGGGGATCACCGTCGTCCATGGTCATACGGCCGACTCTAGCGCAAACGTGCAGAGTTGACACTAAAAACAAGCGCGCCAAATTTGCACGTTTGCAAAGCAAGATTTCCCTATCAACGGGAATGTCGATTCCCGTCAATAGAGATAGGATCGCGATCGTGGCCGCTACACATGAGCACCCTGACCCGATGTCCGATACATCCCTAATAATTACCTCTCGGCCGGATCGTTCGATTCCGACCCTCGAACCCGGTGCCGAGTCCGCGCTGGGCGGCCCGGCACGTGAGCTGCTGCTCGAGGCCGCCCCTCCAGGCGAGGCCCCGCACGCTGCGGCGGCCGCCACCGACCCGGGCCGCAACCCCTACCTCGCCTACCTCGACGAGTTCGACAGCGACGAGTCGAAGGCGACTATGAAGGGCTGCCTGGACCGCATCGCCCGCATCCTCGCTGGCGACGACCCTCGCGGCATCGACCCGGCGACCGGCAAGAGGAGCCCCGACGCACGAACCGGCCGCGACTTCCCCTGGCACCGGCTGCGAGCCGAGCACACCATCTACATCCGCGCCCGCCTGGACGAGCAGGTCATCCACGACCGGAAGACCGGCGAGGAACGCCCGTGGTCGCACACCTACCGCAACAAGCACATCGTCGCCCTGCGGCAGGTGATCAAAATGGCGTGGCGGCTGCACCTCACCACCGCCGAGGAACGCGACCGCGCCGCGGACGTCAAACAGTTCAAAGGCTCACGCCTCCCAGCCGGCGAACACCTCGACCCCGAGCGGGTCGGCGCCCTGCTGGACGCCTGCGACGCCCACCTCAACGCGCGCGAACCGGACGAGGCACGCCGCGCCGACCTGCGCCGCATTGCCTTGCGCGACGCCGCCATCATCGAAGTGCTGTACTCCTGCGGCGTGCGCCGGGCCGAGCTGGCCAGGCTCGCCCGGCGCGACTACGACCCGGCCGAGCGCTCCCTGCGCGTGCGCGGCAAGGGCAACAAGGAACGGCTCGTCTTCCTCACCCGGAGCGCGGCGGCCCGCCTGCAGGACTGGCTGGCCGAACGCGGCTCCGACCCCGGCGGCCTGTTCCCCCCGTTCACCCCACGCCCCGCGCGGCTGCGCAAGGACGCCCGCGGCCGCATCGCCCATCTGACCGGCCAGACCATCAGCCACGTGCTCACCGCGCGCAGCAAGCAGGCGAAGACGGACAGGCCCACCGCGCACGACTTCCGCCGCACCTTCATCGGCGAGCTGCTGAACGCCGGCGTCGACCTGGCCACCGCCCAGGCCCTCGCCGGGCACGCCTCCCCCATCACGACAGCCCGCTACGACCGCCGTGGAGAGGCCGTGCGACGCGCCGCCGTCGACCGTCTTTCCCCGCCACCGACGGCGAAGGCGCGGGCATAATCCAAGGACATTACGAACCCCCGTCGTATCGCCCGATGAGGAGATGTTGTGGATGCTCGCCGAACGCCAGCTCGACGATGCCACCGCAGCGGGCCGCGAGTGGGGCGCTGCCTGCGGGAGGACGGCCCACGGACTAGGGATTTCGTTCAGCTTGCGCGAAAATTAACTATCCTGTACTGTCTTTAATGCACGCAAGGGGATATCCTCTTTCGCGCCCGACATTCCCGTCACGCTGGGCGGTGGCATCCCCTCGCCGACGCCCAGCACTCTCCCGCGCCCTTGGAGCCCCCTGCGCATGCCCAGCATTTCGTTCATCCCCTTCGACGCCGACGCCACCTCCCTGACCGCCCACCTCGAGGCAAGTCCGCACTGGGAAGACGCGGGCACCACGTACGGCGGCCGGGTCCGCATGTACGACGCCGTCGCCTGGCCGGACCAGATCCCCGCCGGCATCATCACCGTGCCCATCCCCGGCGTTCCCGCCGACAGGGACATTCCCGAAGAGACGATCGCTCACGTGTGCGCGACGGCCGCTCACCGCATCAACGCCCACGCCCTCGGTCTCCCCTACGGCACCTCCCTCCGGGCGGTGCGCCGACTCGTCCGGGTCGTCAACGCGACCGCCCAGGACACAGCCCTGCGCGGCATCTACGACATCGCCGCCGGACACCTGGACAAGGCCGAAGCGGACGCATGACGACCGGCCTGTCACCGATGATCGCCCGAAAATAACCACCAGATAGGAATCCTTCGAATGTATGGTGCGCCCGTGGACAACCTGGAAAGCCTCGTCATCTCCCGCCGGTTGCGCGTCCCCGTCCCCACCTCCGCCGAGACCGACGTTGAAGCGAATTGGGGCGAGGTGGCCGCGCGCCAGCTCGACGCCGCGCTGCTGAGCGTCGGCTTCACCTGCTCGCCGGCTCTGCTCCACCACCTGGGGAAGCTTCCCGGCGACGTGGTGCTGGATCTGGGCGTGCGCGTCCTGGCCGCCGTCCGCCACCTGGCCGGCGACCACGTTCAGCACAACGCGTACTTCATCGACTTTCCCAAGAACGTCCCCGACACCGTGGAGTTCTGGGTCGGCCTGCTGGAGAAGGCGCTGCTCGACCCGGTCGCCGCCGTACGCGTCCAGCCGGCGACGCTGAACCTGCTCACGCTGCCCGGCTACGGCCGCTACCAGCACTCCTACGCCGACCTGCTGGCCGCGCATGCCGAGTTGATCCCGCTCGCCAAGGACCGGGTCACCGTGCTGGAGCTCGGCGGCAGCCTGGAGTCGGAGGCGCGCGAGCTGTACCTGTCGATGGCGGGCTCGCAGGTGCCGCTGTCCGCCGAGGACCTGGCGGCGCTTCGCACGCTGGCCGCGTTCTGCGCTGAGGAGCCGGAGCGCATCCCGGTGCGCGAGAACCGCGCCGTCATCAACGAGGTGCGCCTGGCCGCCGGCCGTCCGCTGCTCGCGGACACGGTGACCGACGTGCTGCGCCTCGCCTGCGGCATCTCCGGCGGAGACGTCACGCTGACCGAGGCGACGCGGTTCCGCTCGTTCCGCCGGGCCGAGCGTCGCGCCCTTCTGCAGGCCCTGGACGCGGTCGCGACGCCGGCCAAGCTCGGCGACGTGCCGCGCTACCAGGAGCAGTGGAAGCGGCTCGGCGAGCGGCTGCACCCGCACGAGTATCCGCGATTCCCGCGTGCTGCTCATGTCTTCGAGGTCGCCCGAGGCGGGCGTAAGGCGCGCAGTTTCGACAGCCGCGTCGAGGCGGCCCTGACGGCCGGCCGTACCAGCGACGCGGTCGACCTACTGGAGAACGCGCCTGGCGCGCTGCTGCGCCGCTTCGATCACCTGCTGCGCACCAGCATCGACCCCTCGGCCGTGCTCGACGCCGTGGAGAAGGCCGTAGAGGGCGCTTCCGGCCGGGTCCTGCTGTCGTTGCGCGAGCACCTGCAGAACCGGCTCACCCCGGCCGCCGGCCGCGTCTTCGCCAACCGGCAGGGTCGGGCGTGGGCGACGCCCGACGCCCGCTCTCCGCTGGAGGAGAACGTCTTGTCGCGGGCGGTGGCCATCTTGGACGAGGAGGTCGCGCGGCGGCTGCCCGACCTCGGGGAGCTGATCGTCGATCCTGACGTGCTCGATGTCGCGCTGCCGCTGTCGGGCAAGGCGGTCGCGCCTGGGCTGGGCATGCTGCCGCGTGGCTCGCTGTCGGCAGTGGACGGCGAGCTGCTGCGGTTCTTCGTCTACTGGCGCCAGGCCGAGCGGCGCACCGACTACGACCTGTCGGCCCTCATGCTGGACGACTCTTACGGCAATCCCGAGCACATCTCGTGGACGAGCTACAGGAATGGCTTCGCCGAGTACTCTGGCGACCTCACCGACGCCAGCGACGGCGCAAGCGAGTTCATCAACATCCGTCTCGCCCAGGCGACCAAGTCGATCATCATTCCGCAGGTCAACATCTACGCCGGCGAGGCGTTCGACGAGGCGGCCGAGGCGTTCTTCGGGTTCATGAGCAGGGACGCCGAGCAGGAGGGCCGCCCGTTCGAGCCGCGCACGGTGCGGATGAAGTCCGACCTGCGCGGTTCGGGCCGCGTCGCTCTGCCGCTGGTCTTCCTGCGCGGCGACGACGGCGGCTGGCGAGCGAAGTGGCTGCACCTGTATCTGAAGGGGCACGCCGGCTTCAACCAGGTGGAAGGCAACCGGGTCACGGCCTCCCTGCTGGTGTGCTCGATCGTCGAACGCGACCACCTGCGCGTGCGCTACCTGGCCGACCTGCTGCGCGCGAAGGGCTCGCCGGGTGAGCACACCACGTACATCGGCCTGCAGGCGCCGGCCGATCTGCCGGAGGGCGCGCGGGTGTACACGCCTGCGACGCTGCACGAACTGATCCCAGCCTGATAGAGTAAAGATCGCGAGGCCATGGGAAGGCTTCCTTCTCACTCTTCTTTGGAAAAGAATCTCTAGTCTTCCCGCTTCCCTCGCACTCTGGCCGTGAGGCTATTCGACGGGCTTCCTTCTACCTGGTTCAAATCCAGGTGGGCCCCATGGGCCTACCGGCATCTAGCCCACGAGCTTCCCTCACGATCAGTCAGCCTGCCAGGTCCCGAGCGTTCGCGCACGGGACCTTCTTCATTTCCCAGCGGTCGGCGCCAGACGGAAACTCCTCCACACCTCGCGCCATGAGCAAGATCGTCACCGTGTCCGCGCGACGGCAAATGTCCAGAAATCGGCGCAAGTCCGCGAGGGCATCACCAGGGCTAACCCCGTTGCGGGGGGGCCAGGGGGGGCCCGACAAGATTTTGGGCAGAATGGCGTGGTTTTTTATAGAATT
>NZ_JBEZYD010000060.1:0-33626 GCF_040638335.1 Nonomuraea sp. NPDC026600 | reverse complement strand
CGCGCCCCTAAAACTCAACACATCGGCCCCCCCCCCCGCCCCCCACCCCCCCCCCCCCCCCCCGGGCCCCCCCCCCCCCGCCCCCCGCAACAGGTTCTCGGCCTCAGTGCGATTGTGATCGATCGATTGGGTAGCGGACCTCGAAGCGGGTTGCATCTCGCCGAGTGAGATTGACCTCGACCACGCGTCCTTCAGCGGCCCCCGCGGTCGCGATCGTGGTCCGAGTGACGCACAGCACGGGTACACCGGGCGCCAACCTGAGCAGGCGGGATTCCTCGGCGGTGGCGGCCCTGGCGGCGATGACGCCTTCCCAGTCGAGCGCGCCCCAGCCGAGATCGCTCTCCATCCGGTCGTAGATCCCGCCAGGGCCGGTGTCGGGCTCGGCCAGGATGGTCCCGGCCGCCAGGTCGGCGGGCAAGTAGGACGTGGCGAGCTGGACAACATGGCCGGCGTCTGGTTCACCCATGACGCGGTCGCGGATGACGACCGAGTCCCCGGGCTGGAGGCCGAGCAGGGGAACGACATCAGGCGGGCACGGACCTTGCGTCACGGTGGGCGGGCGGAGGGGGCGAAGGTTCTGCACGGCCCGACTGAAGTAGTAGCCGATCTCATCGCGGTACACGACGGTGTCCAGGGCAAGGCTGACACGTTCGGACTGCTCGCAGACGGTTGTGCCGCCCCTGCGCACGGGCCTGACAAGGCCCTCGGTAGTAAGCTGGGCGACGGCGCGCCGGATGGTGGTCCGGCTGCACCCGAACTCCAGCTCCAGCTCGTCTTCCTTGGGGATTTTCGTGCCGGGCGGGTAGGTGCCTTCCACGATCGCCTTGCGCAGTTCCTGGGCGACTTCGTGCCAACGCGCCATACTTCCTCCCTTCTCAGGTAGCCATTACATCACTATCTATTGATGGTTTGGCCGCCCTAGCAGACACTCCGGAATAGATGACTACCTATTCTTAGGAGGGGTCTGTGCTAGAAGACTTCGAGCGCGGGCGCGTCAGCGCCTTCTTCCGTAGGGTCGCCGACTCCATCCCTGTCAGCGACCGGCCAGCGAGCCTCGTCATCACCCACCTGCTCGCCGAGCGCCCCAAGTTCCTGGAAGGCGTAGCCCGTCTCTCCGACGTGGCCGCAGTCCTGCCCAAGCCACGCTCCATCGACGAGGGCGCCCTACGCCAGGTCAAGGCCGCCATGCAGGTCGACGAGCTCAACCGTGACCGCTTCGCCGATCCGGAGCAGGCCACCGCATACGTCGAATCCCGCGCCGCCGGCCGGAGCTTGGGGCTGCTGGACGTGGGCGGCTACTTCGCGCCCGCTCTGGAGCACCTGCACACGCACTTCTCCGGCCGGATCCTCGGCGTCGTGGAGGACACCGAGAACGGCCACCAGCGCTACGAGGAGCTGGACAAGCTGCACGTCCCCGTCTTCAGCGTTGCCCGATCCCCGCTCAAGGACCCGGAAGACTACCTCGTGGGGCAGTCCGTGGTCTTCTCCACCGAGGCCCTCGTCCGCAGCCGGGACGACATCCTCAACGGCCGCCCGGCCTGCGTCATCGGGTACGGCAAGATCGGGCGGTCGGTCGCGGCCATGCTGCACGCCAAACACGTCGGCGTCACGGTCTACGACACCGACCACGTCCGCCGGGTGCAGGCCATGTCACAGGGATTCCGCACCGCCGCCACGCTGTCCGAAGCGCTGGCTGGCGCGGGGTTCGTGGTCTGCGCAACCGGCAACTTCGCACTGAGGGAGGACGACTTCGCTCGCGTCGCCAACGGCGCCTACATCGCGTCGGTCACCAGCTCGGACGACGAGCTGGAGCTGTCGGCGCTCAACAGCATGTACGCACGCACACCGACCGAGCCGCACGTAGTCCGGTACTCACGCACCGGCCACTACTTCTACATCCTGGCCGACGGCAACGCGGTCAACTTCATCCACGGCGCATCCGTGGGCCCGTTCATCCTGCTTGTGCAAGCCGAGATCCTCGCCGCCCTGGCGCTCCTGGCCAGCGGTCAGTACGGCCCGGGCATGTGGGAGGTTCCGGCCGAAGTCCGGCAGTCGATTGCGGCGACCTGGCTGACCTACTTCCATGGGGTGTCATGACCGTCACCCACGACGAGATCCGCAGCGTCCTAGCGCGCTATCTCGACGCCCACCCTGACCGTGCTCCCGGCGTCGCCCGGCTGACTCACTCCCTCGGCCCCGGACCGGATCTCACCTCTCGCAAAACCTTCCCGCTGCACGTAACGTGCAGCGCCGCCGCCATCGACCACGCCGGCCGCGTGCTGATGATCCACCATCGCGCCCTTCACCGATGGCTGCTACCCGGCGGCCACGTCGAACCCGAGGACCACAGCCTGTACGGCACAGCACTACGCGAACTGGAGGAGGAGACCGGCATCCCCTGGCAACACGCCGTCTCCCCACCCACGCACGACGTCATCCCCGTGGACATCGACGTCCACGAGATCCCCGCCAACCCGGCCAAGGGGGAGCCCGCGCACCTGCACGCCGACTTCCGCTTCGCGTTCTGGGCTAAAGACACGCAGATCACCCTGCAGGCCGAAGAAGTCACCGCATTCGACTGGCGCAGGCCAGCCGACCTGCCCACCACCCGCCTCGCGGACAGCGTCGCCGCGATCTGAGTTCAGACATGAGAATGACGCGGACGTGGCCCCGTCGTTTCGGGGCGGGGCCACCCCAAGAGCCCTGGTGACAACCGATGGCCGAGGCCCTCAGACGGGCCGAGTCATACCGTGCGGCTCCTGCTGGACTTGCCGCATTTGTCGTGCGTAGTAAGTGGTTCGCGAGGGCGGCCTCGCTGGCGGGCAGCGAGGTGCGGCCGGTGGCCTCGCACCATTGCCGGTATTCGCCAGCGATGCGCCGGTACGACCTGGTGGTGGCGTCGGCCAGACCACGCGAGACGAGCTCGGCCGCCTCGTCGGTGAGGGTCTCGTCGCGCTCGGCCTGTTCCGCGGCGACCAGCTCGGCGACCTCCGGCGTGAGGCCGTCGAGCGCGCCGATCTGGCGGACGCAGGTACTCGGCGGTGGTCATAGCACGGTCGTCTCCTCGAGCGGCAGATCTGCAGCTCGTCTTACCCGCTCGTCACGGTTAGGAGCAAACAGGTCGTACACGCTGACCATGGGCCCGAACGGCACCTCGGCGAGCGTGTCGGGCGCCAGCCGTGCCCACGGGCGGCCGCGCCGCAGCCCGGCCACGGCCAGCTCCCACTGCCGGTCGTCGGGCAGCGCGTCCCACGGCGCCAGGTCGGCGCCCCCGTGCTCGTCCTCTGGCAGCTCGAACGCGGCCGCCTCGGGGCTGGGGAACCCCCAGTCGCCGGAGTAGTGCAGCACCACCGGTTCGTCGTCGCGTTCGCGTAGGAACGCCAGCACGTCGTCCCACCCCTGGTCGACCAGCCGCGGCTCCGCGTTCACGGGGCTCGGCCGGACCAGGAGGGTACGCCGATACTGGCCGGTGGTCAGCCCCTCCTCGATGACATTGGCGGCCCACCACCGGTCGGGCCCCTCAATGTAGGGGTTGTGGTGAGTCCAGGCGCCGATCTTCGCAGCGAGGCGGACGGGATCGGAGCCGGCGACGAGCGCGGTGTTGAACTCGACGTCGAGGGAACTCAGCTCCGCCCCGGCGATGTGCAGCTTCAGGCCGTTACCGTGCAGCGCGCTCTGGAGCGAGCTGATGAGATCCTGTTCGCGCTCGCCGAACGGGCCCGGGTTGGCCTGCGCCTCGCGCAGGTTCCGGTGCAGGTAGCCTTCACCGTGCCCGCGGTCGGGGACCTCGGGCACCCAGGAGAGGATCTCTGCGGCCCGCTCGAACGCCTCGAACCTGTCGAGTTCCCAGGCGGCGCGGCCCGGTCGTTGGCCTAGCTCCCGCAGCCACATGAACTCCGACCCGTGGAGCTCGGCCCGGCTGGTGGGGGTGGCGAAGTAAAGGCGGCTCACGGGTTTCTCCATTTCGGGCATCCGGGGCGGCAGGCATCGGGCAGGTGGCCGTCGAACGGCAGGCTGGCCAGGGCCTTGGAAGCGTTGTAGTGGCCGCCGTCGAAGATGGCCTGCAGTTCCACGCTGGCCCAGAAGTGGCCGCCGCCGTGGCCCTCGTCGGCGGTCCAGCCCTTGGGGATGCGTTTCGTGCAGGGCAGGCCGGCGGGGCTGGCCACGGGGCAGGGCATGGTGCCGTCCGAGACAGCCGCCTGCTCGGATGGTCTGCCGGTGTACGCATTGGTCGGTGCCGTCATGGGGCAGTCCTCCGCGTTTCTATGGTGTCGGCGAGGGCGGCGGCCTCACGCAGCCTGACGGAGAGGATGTCGGTGGGACTGGGGCAGTCGGGCTCCAGCGCGTCGAGCACGTCAGCCATGACGACCGCCTCCTGCGGCGACAGGCGAGCGCTCTCGGGGCTCGTGAGGAGCCCCACCTTGACGACGGGCTTGCCGATCCTCGCCGGCTCGTCCACGCGACCCACGTTGATGAGGACGCTGGGGCGACTGACCGACTGCCCGATCACCACGCTCTCACTCCGGTGGACGCGGAAGTAGTCGTTGTCGTCCTCGTGGCCGGCGACACACCAGGTCGGGCAGGCAGGGCCCTGGGGGCGTTCCGGCGTGGGCCACTCGATCGGTGGCCGGTCGGGGTTCTGGTCTGGGGTGGTCACTTGGGGTCCTTCGTGATCTTCGGGTCGAGAGGCTGCCACGATCCGACGCCTTCGTCAACGAGCTGGCGGTGCCGGCGCTGCGCGGCCGCGCCGTTGGGCAGGCCGAGGCGGCGGGCGGTCTCGGCCCAGGCGACGCCGCGGCGGCGGGCCATGTCGATCAGTTTGCGTTCGTCGCCATCGAGGTCGCGGCGCTGTAGACGGTGAGAGCGTCGGTGACGTCTTCGGCGGTGACGGGTGCCTCGTAGCGGATGGCGACGTCGCGCCACTCCTCGAGGAAGTCGCCGCTGGCGCTGGCGGCGACGGCGCGGCGGTGCGTGGCGCTGGCGGCGAAGCTTTGCTGGTCTTGAGGGAGCAGGGGGTGGCGGTCGAGGAGAGCGCGGAGGGGGCCGTCGGCGAGGACCGAGCTGATGGTGCGCGGCGCGGGCTTCTTCGGGGTCGAGGAACGAGAGGACAGCCATTGGCGGTGAGATGGATCATGGTGCAGTTGGTCACCGCGGCCTGCGGAAACACTCAAGATCGCGTTATCGCGCCAGGCTCTCCCGCCATGTTCGGGCCGAGGCTGACTCAACGCCGTTGGTCGCGCACCGTCCTGGCCTGCTCGAACAGCCCGTACCGCTAGTGGCTGTCCCGTCGTTCCTCGACTCCGCCATCCATTCGCCATCTAAATAACTCTCCTGTACTATTAAATAGGAGTTAAGGTGTGATTTCTGATGGTGCGAAGGAGAAGATCGGCCTGGGCCAACCTCATCAACGCGCGCGGCCGGATCCTCCCGGACGGCCGACTCGCCGACGGGTCCGCCGCCATCATCGGCCGCATCGTAACCGCCCTCAACGCCGACCTCGACAAGGAAGTCAACACATGGCATCGCCCAACGACACCCCCGCCCTCGTCGCCCTCGACTCTGGGCGTGCCGCTCTCATCGCGCACCTTGACGCCAGTGACCATTGGGAGCGGCGCAATATGGCTAGGCCACGTGCCGACCTCCGGTGGTCCCTGGCTCAGCACATGGTCCCTGACCTTCATGGTCTCTGCCCTGACGTCACGCTTCCGACCGACGAGTCCGCGCCGTACGTGGACGAGAGCCGCGCGTGCGCCGAGGCCGTGCACATGATCAACTCCATCGCCCTCGACATCGACCCGTGCACGAACGACCCCGCCGTCGTCGAGCGCTTCATCGCCATCCTTGACCTCGCCGAACCGGGCAGCGCCATCGCCCGCATCGCAGGCGGCCAGGTCGAGACCGTGTGACCTTCCGCTCCGCCCCGGTCTTTCCGGGGCGGAGCGCACACGCCACGCCCCCCGCCATGCCCTTCGACATCCCGCACGCGAACGAAAGCTGAACGCATGATCACTTCCCCTGCCTTGTCCTCCGTCCACGAGGACCAGGCCGTCCGCGCAGACACCTCCCCCGGCGACCCGATCACCTTCGATGAGGTCCGCCCCGACGACGAGGTGCGTTTCGCCACGGGCGGTACCTACCGAACCGGTGTCGTGACCGACAAGACCAAGAGCGCCGTCCACCTGCGCATCACCTCCGGCGTCGTGGAGCGCGGCACCAACTGCTCCGCGCGCATCGTGGGCCGCACGTGGGACAGCCGATCGGTAACCCTGATCCGCCTCGCGGCCAGCCAGGGAAACGCTGGCGTCCCCTCGCCCGGCAAGGAAGACTGATGGCGCCGCACGGCCGCCGGCCGGTCCTCGCGATGGACGTCGACGACGTCCTGCTGCCCGCCTCCACGCGCATCGCCAGCCGCGCCGAAGCCGGTGGAATGCCCGTCTACGAGCAGCGCCTCTACGTCGGGCCAGGCCCAGATGGGGAGGCCGTCAGCGGCATGATCCTGGTCAATGCCTTGCACGGGGCGTGGCTGCGCTCGATTGCCGCCCTGGACGTCGAGATCGTATGGGCGACGTCGTGGGGGCAGATGGCCAACTCTCTCCTCGCGCGGGCGTACGATCTGCCAGACCTGCCGGTCCTGAACGTGGGCCGCTACGACAGCGACACCCGGTTCGGGTGCTCGCTTAAGCGCGCCGCAGTCATCGGGCACGTCGGCGAGCGTCCGCTCGTCTGGGTGGACAACGTGTGGCGGATCGCGCTGACGTCTTCGCCGTGGCCACCGGGCGCGACGTCATCGAGGCTGATCCTTCAGCCGGAAGAGTCAGCTGAGGCGAAAGGTGTCGCTCGCTGGCGGCCTCGCATCGTGTCGGACTTCGTTGGGGCCACCGTCGGGTGAGGGCGTCTCGACCGACGTCGTCTCGACCGACGTCGGCTCAGACGGCGAGTCTGTCGGCGCTGGGCTGTCGGTCTCCGGGTGCGATGGCTCCGGTGACGGCGTTGTCGGCTCGGGAACAGCCGTCGGCAGCTGCGTGGATGACGTCGGCTCTGGGCTTGGTGTGTCTGTGGGCTGGGGCGAAGGGCTCGGCGTGAGAGTTCCCATGGGAGGAACTGTTGGGCTGACTGTCGGGCTCGGTGAGGGCTTCGGCGACGACGGGCCAGTTGTAACCTCTGGATCCGTCTGAGCCGGCGGCGTCGTCGTGCCCGCCGTCGGCTCAGACGTGCTCGAGCTCGTCGGCGTCGCCTGGGCCGTCGGAGCGGTTGTCGCCGTTGGCTCCCCTGAGTGCGTCTTCGTCGCCGAAGGTGTCTGCGACGTGAAGGCCGAGGGACTGGGCGTTCTGGCCGGCGATGAGTCACCGACGGGTGCCGGCGAGGAGGAATCGGTGGTCTGCGAAGGCGTCACGTTGGCGTCCGGCTCGTTGCCCCCTTCCGGAGGCGCTGGCGTCATGTCGGCGGACGCAAGCTGCGCCAGATTGTCCGGCTGATCCCCGAATTGGTCGAGCCAGGTGTTCGTTAGGTCATTGGCGGCCTGGTGGGCAGCGGGCGCGGCGGCGATCGCGGCGGGCATCGCTACGAGCGTGGTGGCGACCGGGGCCGACACTCCCGCGAATACTTGGACGCTGGTGACTACGCCAACGGTTACTTTCGTCATCACTGCGGCGACGTGGCCGGACGATGCGGCACTCGCACTGGCCGCACTGCTCACCTGCGCGGTTCCGGACCACATGCCGTTCAGCGAGGAAAGCCCGCCAGCTCCTCCCGCGCCATTGCTGAGGTGCACGGTGGCAGGCTCCAGGCCGGGAACAGAGGGGCCGCCAGCGAATCTGCTCGCCGCCGTGGCGAGCAACCCCCCTGCGGCCAGCGTGACCGTGCCTGGTCCGCTGCCACACTCGGTGGCCGCCCATGTCGCGCCCACCACCGCGGCGGCGCCGCTGAGCCGTACGCCAATCCAGCGCATGAGCCCGCGTAGTTGGTTGCTCGTGCGGCGGGCTCCCGCGCGGGTGGCGGTGAATACATCGCGGTCGTTGGCGATCTGGTCGTAGGCGCGCTCGGCCCGGGAGAAGACGTCAGCGATCTCCTTCATTTGGTCGCCCGTCAGCATGTGCTTGTCCACCCACGCCCGGCTCACCCGCTTGCCGACCTGATCGTCCAGGCGTGTGCGTGACACGATCTGCTTGACTTCGACACCCTCGTCTCGCAGCCGCTTCATCCCCATGCCGATGATGTACCGGAGCACGGCCTGCTTCAGTTTGGTGCGCTCCTGCTCGCGGCGCAGCGCCGCCACGGCCACATCCAGGAACGCGCGGGCTTCGTTGGGCCGCCCCTGGATCTTCTTCCAGAGATCGATGGAGGTGGAGACGAGCATCTCGTCGAACTGCTCGCGGCTTGCGGGGTCCAGCTCGTTCAACGGGTGTCTCTCCAAAGGTGTCGGCTGTGGAGATGTGCGCAGCGGAGCCCGGTGTCAATTGGGTGTACACACGAGCAGATCACGACGTGCAGTGCTGGTTCCAGCAGAGAGATGATCTTTCCTCCCCTGAAGGAATTTTGTCAACTGGCAGAATCCAGCAGTGCAAGGTGTGTACCGTGTGTGTCCACCGGCCGTAAAGTGAATAATGCTCAAACAGGGCGGACCGGTGTGTGAGGAGACGACGTGGCGACCCTGGGCGATCGTTTGGACCAAGCGCTGAGGCGGAAGGGGTATTCCAGCCGAAAGGCGTCCAAGCTGCTGGAAGAGCGCGGCGGCGTGAAGATGTCACACGCCTACATCCGCTCCATCGCGCGGGGCGATCAGACGAATGTTGGCCGGGACCGGCTCACTGCGCTCGCCGACCTTCTCGATGTTACGTACGGCTGGCTCAACGGCGACGAGGCCGCTCCACCTTCGGTCGCCGACGATGACGAACAAATCACGCAGCGAATACGTGAGGGCGTCGAAGAACTTGATATTCAGCACATCGCGCAACGGATGGTGGGCCTGTCTGGGATCTCCAAGCAAGACCTGCTCTCGATGGTCGAGATGATGCGCGCGGCCGAGAACCTCGACAGCCAGCGCAAAACTCAGTAGCCGAGGCGGTCGGAGGGCCGGGTGGTTGTCCCGTGCTCGCCGGAAAGGTTCACCTATAGTGCGCACTCGCCGGCTGCTGGCTGCCTTGGAATCGGCGCCCAGCATCCCCCAGCCGTTCACCCTGGATGAGTTCATCGCCCACGTACGTGCCGATCGGCAACAGCCACTTCACATGCACGACCTGCCCATCGGGGCATCCACGGCCATCTCCGGCTTATGGATAGCCAGTCGCACGGCTGACCACATATTCGTGGCGCCCGGCGCATCCGGACTCCTGCGGGTCACCATCGTCTTGCACGAGTTCTCCCATATGTTCCTGGGGCATGGCGCGGTCGGCGGCGGCGCCGAGGAGGCCATGCGCCTGCTGATCGGCCCCATGCTGGGCGGCGCGGCGCGCGGCCGGTATGAGACCAGGCAGGAGCGCGACGCGGAGAAGCTCGCGACGCTCATCCTCATGCGCGCCTACACCCCCCCGGAAGACCAGGGCGACAGCCTCCGCAAAATCGGCAAAACATTCGGATACGACCTTGGAGGCGACGACGCGTGAGCGTTGTGGACTGGATTGCCCTCGTGCTTCTGTGGGGGGCGTCGATCTCCCGCATACGGTCCGCCAGGCATTCATTCGAGCAGCGAATGCTGTGGGCCGCGTTTACTGCCCTCGCTTTATCCAGGGTGGCCTCCGCGGCACCCGTTGTCGCATGGATGGACACCACCACTGGCACCGAACTGGTCACTCTGCTCCGCCACGTCACCGGCCTGGTCTCAGCGGCGTGTTTGCTGGCGTATGTAGAGGCGATCACCCGCCGGGATCGGCCGTCCCGGGGCCGCTGGGTCTGGCCGACCGCGCTGAGCGTAATCGTCTTGCTGACCGTGATGTTCCTTTTGCGCGGGGGCCGCATCTACTGGGCGGACGGCGCGACCGGACCCGGGGAAACCGCCATTCAGGGGCGCATCTACCTGGCTGCGTTCGACGCGTGGCTGATGACGTGCGGGTGCGCCGCGGCCTGGATGTTCGCCCAGCACGCGCGGTTTGCGCCGCCGCTCCTGCGGTTCGGGCTGATCTTGTCCACCATCGGGAACCTCGCTGGCGTGGTCAATCGTGGCCACGTCATGGTGGTGAACGTGGCGCACCTGATCAACCCGGCCACCACCTGGCGGGAAATCCCGGCGCTGCACAAGGCGACTTTTCTCGCCTGCATCGTGCTCATCACAGCGGGCACGTCAATCCCAGCCTGGCGCGCAGGGACCACCCGCCTGCGAGAACGGGCCGAGCTGCGGGAGCTGCAGCCGCTGTGGGAGGCGATCATCCGCCAGTACCCGACCGTGTCGCTCGGTATGAAGGGCTCACTGCAGACCCGCCTCGTGCGCCGAGTGGTGGAGATCCAGGACGGGATGCTGAATCTCACCTCGGTCCACGAACCGCCTGAGAACGACGATCCCGCCGAGGTGGCCCGGTGGATTGCCGACGCTCTGAAAGCCGCCCGCGCCAGCCAGGAGCCGGGGGTGCCAACTGGGCGGATCCCTGGTCCGGATCTCACCGGCGAAGAAGACAACACGGGCAAGGTGCAGAGGGAGGCGGCATGGTTGCGTCAGGTCGCGGCCCAGTTCAAGAAGATCAACACCGAGAGAGCCGCGCAGCTCGCGCCTTGACGGAAATTTTCGTTCCCGCACGTCTGCGGTAGCTCGGAGCGGCCCCTGCTGATCGTCGCCATCCGTCACCCTGGTGGCGCTGGCCAGCCTGCTCGTGATCTGGAACGTGCCGGGGGAAGGGTGGCGTCCATCGTCATCGTGCTCGCCGCCCTGGCCGTCGTAGGGTCGATCCCCGTCGAGCGGAAGATCAGCTTCCACACGGCCGCGACTACACGCCTGCTCAGGCGCTCGCGGGTGGTGTAGCTGGCTCCATGACGACTTGGGCTACGCTCGCGATCACGCTGTGAGCCCGTCACGAGATCAGCGCGATGGTGCAGCTAGTCATTTCTTCTGGGCCGCCTTCCAGGTGGTCTTGTCCACGGCGCCGGCCTTCCCTTGGAACTTGCGGGTCGTCTCAGCCGACGAGGGAGCGTGCTCGCGCTCGTTCGGCGTCGCTTGGACGGTCGAAGTGGTTGTCCACGTCGGCGGCACCGCGTGCGTCTTTGTCGCCGAAGGTCTCTCCGACGTGAAGGCCGAGAGATTGGGCGGCCCGCCAGCGAATCCGCTCGCCGCCGCGGTGGTGGCAAGCGACCCGCCTGCGGCCAGCGTGACCGTGCCTGGTCCGCTGCCACACTCGGTGGCCGCCCATGTCGCGCCCACCACCGCGGCGGCGCCGCTGAGCCGTACGCCAATCCAGCGCATGAGCCCGCGTAGTTGGTTGCTCGTGCGGCGGGCTCCCGCGCGGGTGGCGGTGAATACATCGCGGTCGTTGGCGATCTGGTCGTAGGCGCGCTCGGCCCGGGAGAAGACGTCAGCGATCTCCTTCATTTGGTCGCCCGTCAGCATGTGCTTGTCCACCCACGCCCGGCTCACCCGCTTGCCGACCTGATCGTCCAGGCGTGTGCGTGACACGATCTGCTTGACTTCGACACCCTCGTCTCGCAGCCGCTTCATCCCCATGCCGATGATGTGTCGGCGCACGGCCTGCTTCAGTTTGGTGTGCTCCTGCTCGCGGCGCAGCGTCGCCACGGCCGCATCCAGAAAAGCTCGAGCTTCGTTGGGCCGCCCCTGGATCTTCTTCCAGAGATCGACGGAGGTGGAGACGAGCACCTCGTCAAACTGCTCGCGGCTTGCGGGGTCCAGCTCGTTCAACGGGTGTCTCCCCAAGGTGTCGGCTGTGGACCTTGTCATATATGCATACATATTCGCATTTGGGTGCTTTATGCATTTCTGTCGCTTTAGTCGCGTTGACGCTATCTTCCCGGGCCGACATACCGTACAGATAGGAGGTCATTACGCGGTTCGGCCTCGGTTAGCGTCCGGTCATCGTCACCCCGGCCACAGCGCTAGCATCCTTTTCGGACATGCTTTTCTGTTGATTTCACGCAGCTCGCCCGTTGTTCGTTCCGGCGAGGAGAAGGGGGAACACCGCATGCGATTTGAAGTGCTGGGGCGTCTAACTGCGTACGACGCCAATGGCCAACAAGTTCCCCTGTCCCCTCTCAAGCGGCGCCTGGTCGCGGCGCTGCTCCTGTGCGGCCCAACTGGCATCCATGGCGAAGACCTAATGACGGCCATGTGGGGCGACAGCCGGGGCCGCGAGGGGAGCCTAAAAACGCAGGTATCTGAGCTGCGAATCCTCCTGCCGGATCGCATCCCGCCAGGCGGCCCGGCTGGCTACCGTCTTGACCTCCGGCCCGACGACAAATTCGACCTGCACGCCTATCGGGCCCTGTGCAACGACGGCATGGCGCTCACTGACCGCGGCGACTACGCGGGGGCGGCGAAAGCTCTCGCCCGGGCGCTGGGTCTCTGGGGCGACCCGCCGTTGGCGGATGTTCCGGACGGGTTCGGCAAGCTGCTGCTGGCGCGTGATGAGCTGTTGATCGATCGCAAAGGCACAGTCATGGCTCTGCTTCAGGCGCGGCTTCACCTCGGGCAGCACCGCGAGATCCTGACAGAGGTACGCCGCGCCCTGACCGATGACCCGCTGTCGGAGCAGCTACATGCCTTGCTCATGACCGCCTTGCACGGTGAGGGCGACCGTATCCGGGCTCTCCAGCATTTCGAGGCCGTCAGCGCCCTGCTGACTCGGGAAACCGGGACCGGCCCGGGGGCTGGCTTGCGTAAGCTTCGCGATCAGATTGCGGACGACGAAGACCGCTCGGCGCCTGCCAGCCTGCGCCCACGGTCCGCCGGGAACGCCTGGCCGCCCCCTGCCCAACTCCCACCCGATGTGATCGACTACACGGGGCGCGATTACGACGTGCAAATGCTGGTCGACTATTTCACGGCGGCCGAGAACGACACGGGTGTACGTATCGCCTCGATCACCGGTCCCGGCGGCGTGGGCAAAAGCGCTCTCGCCGTCCATGTCGCGCACCTGGTCCGGCACGCCTACCCCGACGGGCAGCTGTATGTTCGCCTGGAAGGCATGTCGGAGCGGCCACGCGACGTCGGCCAGGTCCTCGCTGAACTCCTCGGTTCCCTCGGAGTGCACCTTCAAGACCTTCCTCGTACGCCCGCGGAGCGTACTGCGCTGCTGCGTTCCCTGCTCGCCGGCCGCCGCATGCTTCTTGTCCTGGACGACGTCCTCGGTGCCCACCAGGTCAACCCGCTGCTGCCAGGCACAGCCGGATGCGGCGTCATCATCTCCAGCCGCATGCACCTGGCCGAAGGTGCCATGCTGCGACGGCGGCTCTACCCGCTCCGCCACCACGAGGCCCTGCATCTCCTCGGCGAGATCATCGGCCACGAAAGGATCACGTCCGAACCCGCCGCGAACGCCATCGTGGACGCGTGCAGCGGCTTCCCGCTGGCGATCCGCGTCGCGGGCGGGCGACTCACGGCGCAACCTCATTGGACTCTCAAATACTTCGCCGACCGTCTCGCTGAGCTCGACAGCGACGACATGGGAGTGGCCGCGACCATCGCCGCCGACAGCTACTACGCCTTGCCCGAGGACGCTCGCCACGCGTTCCGCGTCGTGGCGCTGGCGGGACCCGGCGATTTTCCTGCTTGGGCTGCCACAATGCTGCTCGGGGCCGACGCCGAGAACCTGCTGGAAACGTTGACCACGCACAGCCTCGTCGCGCCCGCCGGCACCGACGCGCTCGGCCAGCCGCGCTACCTCCAGCACGGTTTGTTACGTTCGTTCGCTGCCGATCGGCTGGCCGAGCGCGTCGCCGAAAGCGACGCGGTCATGGACCGGCTACTCCTCGGCTGGCTCGGCCTTGCCGACCTCGCGGACTCGCTCATCCCGCATGAGCCGCACAGTCCTCCGCCGGCTCGGCTCAGCACGTCGCTGTACGCCCCGACCCGGGCCCGGCGTCTCATCCAGGCCGACCCGCAAGCGTGGTGGGCGTCCGAGATCGGGAATCTCCTGAATGTTGTCCGAGCTGCCTGCCGTCAGCTGCGCGTTCAAAGCGCTGTCGGCGTCGCGCTGCGCATCCATTCGTACCTGTTTTGGGCGCGCCGAAGCACAGACGCGCAGGACATGTGGCGGCTCATCATGCACACCGCCACCGCCGGAGGGGACGAGCGGTTCGCGGCCGAGGCACGCTTACGGCTGGCGATCCTGATCTCCCGATTACCTGGAGGTGCCGAGCGGGCAATGCCCATGCTCACTCTGAGCGCCGAGGTGTTCGGCTCCGTCGTCGACCGGCGAGCCCTTGCGCGATCCTTGGCCGCCCGCGCGGTGGCAGCTGAGCGGCTCGCTGGGGAACAACCCCAGGAGTACCTCAGCCAGGCAACCGGCGACGCCGTCCAGGGTTTGGAAATCGCCCAGACGGCCCGCGACGTCCACACCGAAGTAGCGTGCCTACGCATCCTGGGGCGCGTTCTCAGTCGGCGCGGTCTGCACGCCGAGGCGATCATGCGGTGCCGAGAAGCGGTAAGGCTGGCCGAGGCTATGCCAGCGGGCACCGGGCAGAAGGCGTACGAGGCGTACACGCTGTGGATGCTGGGCAGGGTCGAGTTGGCGGCCGGGCACTTCGACGTGGTCCTTGACCTGTGCAGCCGACGCGTCGACCTTGTGAGCCCGCTCGGGCACGTGGCCGGCGATGCGTCGTATCTGGAAATGGAAGGCGACGCTTGGATGGGGCTCGGCCACCGTGAGGAGGCGGCCGAGCGGTACGCCGCGGCGGCTGCCCAGTACGAGGGCGAAGGCACCGAGCATCACGCCGACCGGTGCAGGAGCAAGCTCGCCGAGATGATGAGTTAGGGCTTCACCGCGACGCCACAGCGAAGCTTCAACGGCGCAGTCTCATCGATCGGCAGAACCGCACCCGGCGCCCATTCCTCAAGGAAGACGCAGCCGGGAGGTTCAATCAGGTCGAGTCCGTCGAAGAAGCGCCGGATGTCCACACCGGGCCGGAGGTGTAGCGGGACCGCCAACTGCTGGCGCTGAATCCGCTCCCACACCACGGGGCTGATGGCGTCCGTGGTCACGTGCGACATGATGAACATGGAGCCGGACGGCACCTGCTCCATCAGGGCCTTGACGATGCCGGCCGGGTCGCTGCTATCAGGGACGAAGTGGAGGGCGGCGACCAGCATCACCGCGACCGGCTCGGAGAAGTCGATCAACCGCTGTGTGACAGGGTGGGTGATGATCTCGGCGGGCGTCATCAGGTCCGCCTCGCCGTAGCCCGTGTTGGGGTCACCGAAGATGAGCGCTTCCGCGTGCTCGAGCACGCTGGGGTCGTTGTCGATGTACACCGTGCGAGCACCGGGAATCTCGGCTTGGGCGACCTCGTGAACGTTCTGCATGGTGGGCAGGCCGGAACCCACATCCAGGAACTGGTCGATGCCGCGGCTGGTGGCGTACCGGACCGCGTTCACGAGGAATCTGCGGTTGACCAATGCCACGTCCTTGGCTTCCGGTGCGGCCTCGAGCACGATTTGGGCCGCTTGCCGATCCACCTCGTAGTTCTCTTTGCCGCCGAGGAAGTAGTCGTACATGCGCGCGGGGGATGGTCTCGTCGTGTCGATTGCCGGTCTCATGATCCACCTAGGGGGTTGGGCTGTTAGATGATCGCTCATGGTAGAAGGTGTTCCACTATCCGGTCGGGGCGTCCAGTTGGCGGGAACGCGACGCCCGGATGACGTTGGTTGGATCATAGAGGGCGCCACAGGCCGGTTCGGGAACCGTCGCATCATCACTCAGGCCGGAGGGCCGAGGTTCGTCGCCATCGCTGTAGCGGGTCCGAGCACCTTCGCGTTTCCGTTCGGCGTCGCGGCCGAGAGCGTGGTGACGCTGCCGCGGCTGCTGCTCGTGCTGGCAGGCGGCGGCGCCGTGTCGACGGGGATTCAGGTGGGTTCGCGTTGAGATCCGCGACTACACGCCCGCTCAGGCGCTCGCGGGTGCTGCGGCTGGCTCCATGACGACTTGGGCGACGCTCGCGATCATGCTGTGAGCCTGTCTGGCGGGTACGCCGTCTGCCCCACACAGCACGGGGCAGACGGCGTCCCAGTCAGGAGATCAGCGCGATGGTGCAGCTAGTCACTTCTTCTGGGCCGCCTTCCAGGTGGTCTTGTCCACGGCGCCGGTCTTGAGGACGCCGGCCTTCCCTTGGAACTTGCGGGTCGTCTCAGCCGACGAGGGACCGTACAGGCCGTCGACGTCGATGTCGTAGCCGAGCGCGTCCATGCGGGCCTGCCACTCCATGACATCGGCGCCCTGCATCAGGGTCTTGCCCTTCGTGTACACGAGGGTGCGCGACCAAGTGGCTGGCTTGGCCGGTTTCCCGTTGAGCTCCTCCTTCACCATGGGGATGAATACATCCCACGGGAAGCTCTGGCCGGGGTCGGTGTGGGAGCCGGTGCCGGGGAAGGCGCGGGTCACGTCCACGTGGGCGCAGATGCCCTTCTTGCCAGCGGCGACCTGGGCTGCGGTGAGCTTGACGACCGGGATGTTGTACTTCTTCGCCCAGGCTGCGACCACCTTGGCGGCGTTGGCAAGGGTGGCGCGGGAGAAGGTGTCGAGCCAGTCGGAGCGGGACTGGCGGGCGTAGCCCGTCAGCTCGACATGGAGGCCATCAGCGTTCGCGTTCGGGGCGCACCATGCCGTGTCGTCGTCGTCCACGCAGCGCACCGTCGAGTTGTTGTCGACGCACACGTGCGCACTGGTGCGCGGCGAACTGGTCGCGAACCATCTGGCTACGTTCTCCGCGGTCGTCGGCTTCTCCGGCGCTTCCATGCTGTGGATCACCAGGAGGCGGACTTTGCGGATTCGGCCTTGTGTGTAGTAGCGGGCTTGGATCTTCTGCACGGTACGACTCCCCCGAGCGCTGACAGGTCGTCGCGCAGGGTGCCGGGGCGGGCCGCTTACGTCGCGTCGGCGGCGCCTGGCCGGAGGAGACGGGAGCGAAGTGCGGTCGTGTGCTCCGCTTCCGCCGTCTGCTTCACCGGCGAGGCGGCGGCATCAGTGCTCTTTCTCGTGGTCGTCGAGCGGCCAGTTGATCTCGTCGTAGCCGAGTACGTAGGCCCAGCAGGTGCAGCAGGCGCGGCCGTGCACGCCGCCGGGATAGCGGGAGAGGTGCTCGCGCAGGCCGCGGAGCCAGGCGCGGGGGCCTTTCTCCGCGGCGGCGAGGAGCTCGTCGATGCTGTCGGCGGTCATGACCGCCGGGTGGGGATGTCGAGGCCGGCGGCGCGGTGCGCTTCTTCCAGGGCCTCGGCGCGGTCGGCGATCAGGAATCGCTTCATCGTGATGCGCGGCGGGTACCAGCCGCCTCGCTGGGGGTTGCGGTCCCAGTAGTCGCCGCCGGGGCGTCCGCTGCGGATCACCCACGCTCCTTCGTACGCGATCACCTGCACGGCCTGGCCGGGGTCGTGGTCTGGCTGCCCGGCCGGAATGGGGTGAATGGTGTAGCAGGTGGCCAGGTCGGCGTACGGGTCGGCGGGCGCAAGGCCGAAGTCGGTGAGGAAGCTTTCGAGGAGAATTTCCGCGCGTTCCTTCGCGTCGTCGAGGCTGCCGTAGTCGAGAGGGCCGGGCATGCCGATGTAGTTGTTCAGCGCGAACGGCTTGGCCCGGTCGAGAATGGTGCCGGTCACGCTGTGGGTGCGGGTGATGGTGAAGGCGCGGCTGCCGTTGAAGTTCCCGAGGGCGACGCGGGAGTCGGCGTGCCAGGCGCTCCAGGTGAGCCGCTTGGCCTTGCTGCTGGTCATGGAGGGGCTGCTTTCGTGTGAATCGGGTGAGGGAGACTGCGGGTTGGGGCGGGAGCGCGCAGGCTTCCGCCCCAACCGTGGGTTAGCGGTCGAGGCCGACGACGGAGCGGGCGGCCGCGTACGCCTCGTCGAAGGGACGCTGCACCGTGGCGGGGTCGTCGAAGTCGTAGTCGGCCAGGTCGCCCTGCTCGTCCAGCTCCGTCCAGGCGGCCTTGCCGTAATGGAGGATGTCCCCTGCAGGGCTAGCGGAGCGGACCGCCCACCCATGCGGACCGCGTTCGACGTAGGCGCGGCGGCTGGTGTCGTAGCGTGGTCGGGCGGCACCGTGTTGCCGTCCACAGTGAGGCGGGTCAGCTCGCCGATGGTCGGCAGGATCATGCGGCGCACCTCGGCGAGCAGGTCGGTGGCGATGCCCTTGGCTTGCTTGGCGGTGCTGAGGCCGTAGTAGGTGGTTCTGCCGTCGGCGGCCAGGACGGCGCTGGTGAGTCTCCAGGCTTTGCACGGCCGGCGAGCGACCGGGTCGTCACCGGCCAGCGGCGGTTTGCGCGCGGGTGTGATCGTGAACAGTGCCGTTGTGCCGATACGGCCGACGCTGCTGCCGTCGGGTTGATCTTCCCAGATGAGAGGGGGGAACACGGACGGGCTCTCCTTCGCGGGGACGGGGCGGGCAGTCGAGGCCGGAGGTGGCTCGGAGGTAGGCGGCATTCCGAGCAATCCACCTGTCTACGTATTAAATAATACAGGATAGTTAATTAGGCGAGTTGGCGCGGTGACCCAGGCCGAGGATGCGATGGACGATGTTCAGCGCGGCCTTCTTGCCCGTGACGAACCGCTCCATGCCGCCGCCGTCGATGGTGTCCCAATCGCCGAGCTTCTCATCCCACATCGTGTCGGCGCGGCCTCCGTGGACCACCACCCACTCGTCATCCGGCACCCGCACCTCGTAGCCGTCCTCGCCGCGCACGATGGACACCGGCCGGTGCCGTTCCACGTGGACAGTGTCGCGACTGGCGACGTAGTCCTCGACGCTGGGCGAGCGCTGGTGAATGGTGTACCGGGTCACCAGCGCGGCGTACGGGTCGCCGACGTCGTCATGGTCGCGGCCGGCAGTGGGCTCGTCGTCGAGGCCGGCGAGATGGCGGGCCATCGAGGCTGCCTCGGCTTCGGGGCGCACGTAGGAGGAACCGAACTGGGACGGATCCCAGTTGTAGTTCCACTGGCACGTGCTGTAGTTCCAGACGGGGCCGAGCTCGCCGCCCTCGAACGTCTTGCGGATGATGCAGCCGCGGCCGTGCGGGATGACGAGCGTGGTGATCGGCCAGCCGCCGGGGTCGGTCCCTTCGAAGCGACGGCTTCGGCCGGCAGTTTGCTGTGTTTGCGCTGTCGCCCGGGCGGTCGCCGCAATCAGGTGGGCGATGTCGTCGATGTGGTCGCTGTCGGCGAGCCGTAGCAGCGCCTGCCGCATCGCGTCATCGATCGTGACGGCACCGATCAACGCCTTCAGGATCGGCAGCAGCCGTACAACGGCGGCCGCCATGGCCGGGTCGCCCGTGACGAACCCGGCCACCGCCAGCGCGACCGTACGCTCGTCAAGCCACAGGGCGGGACGACCCCCGCCAGGCTCGCCGCTGTCGGCGTCCGGCGGCGGGGGCTCCTCCGTCGTTCGCCACTCGGGCGGCCAGCGGAGGTAATCGCCAGGATCCGCCGGGCCGTCGGGAAAGGTGGGGTCGCCGGTGAACACAGCCTTGCCGTCGCCCGCCGTGATCGTGACCACGTCGTTCGGGTCATCACCGGTGTAGGTGATCAGGCCGTGGAAGGTGTGGCCGGGGTAGCGGTCGATGATGGTCTGCAGCTGGCCGGCCAGGTCGCCGAAACGGCTGGGGTATTGCGCGGCGACGATGGCGCCGAGGCCGCGGTAGCCGTCCTCGGCGCACGTGGCGAAGAAGAGGTCGGCGGCTGGCGCGCCGGGGGGCGCGTCGTGAATGAGGGGGTTGGTTGCGGTGTAGGGCAGCGGCGGCGTGATGCGGATGCGGCCTTCGGTCAGGAAGCTGGTGCCCATGCGGGATCCTTTCTGGCGTGGACGATGGTCATGTACTGGGATCGGGCGTGCAGCCCTACGGGGTCTTGCGGGTGGACTGCCAGCTCGACCACGGCGGGGGCGTCACGCCACCTGCTGCGTTCGATGTAGCGCGCGATGCGACGCGTCTCGTCGTCCGGGTGGGGTTCGCCGAGCTCCACGAACTGCCACGCCACGACCTGGCCCGTGGTGGCGTAGCGGATGTGCACTTCGGCGCCCGGCTCCAGTGCGCACCACGGAGTGTCGTCGTCGGGCATGTCGTCGCTGTGGCGGTCATATGTGGAGGCGCTGGGGCCGTAGAAGTCCTCCCACAGTCCTGCGACCTCGTCCTCGGCTAGGCCGAACCGGTCAGGTGAAGACTTCCGCGCGTTGTCCTCTGCCTTGTCCTCGTTGCGGCGGGCGAGGTCGAGCTCCCGCTTGGCGTCGTCGTACCGCTGTTCGGCGCGCTGGCGGGCCTCGGCCGTACCGTAGAAACCGTTCTTCTCGTGGTCGCGCCGCCGCGCTGCGTTGAGCACCTCCTCGGCGGACTCCACCGCGTGTTGCGGGCAGCGCGCGGCTCGCGCCAAGGCCAGGTAGGCGTCCAGTGCGGCATCTCCGGCGACGACAAGCTGGTCACGCATGATCGATCTTCCATCCGTTCGAGGTGATCCGGTTGAGGAGGCCATAGATGGCATGGGCTCGCTCGGCCTTGCGGGTCATGCGCGGCTGGCCGGGTGCCTGCCACGTGAGAGCGATCTGGAGCGCCCGCCCCTTCTGTTTGGACACGTGCAGCGCGCCAGCCCATCGGGGGTCCGGGTTGTCCAGGATCAGCCTCCACGACTGGCCGTATGGGGCGAGGGGAACGCGGACGACGAAGCCCGCCTTCTCCAGCCGGGCGATGATTCGCTGGCTGGTCTGGTTCGGCTGGAACTGCGCCACGCTGGGTTCGGCATCGTCCTCTGCCGACAGGACGAGGTGATTCTCTGGGTCGTTTGGCCGGTCGCGATCGATCACGTGGTGCTCCTCATGGGCTGGTATGGGAGTGCGGAGAGAGACCTGCCCGGCGAGGGGTCGGGCAGGTTAGGCGAACAGGCGGCGAAGCTCGGCGATGGCTTCCCGAGCGGAGAAGACGGTGCGGGCACCTGTCGCGTCTGTGCCGTCGGGGATCACGTCGTAGGAGGCGCTTCCGTGCGGGCAGATGGACACGAGCACGGTGGCGAACTCGTTCGCGTAGCCGCGCACGATCACCTCGCTCCACTCGGACGGGGGCGGCAGGCTCGACGGGGGAGGGCACGGCAGGGGACGCCAGTCCTGAGCGATGGCGGTCGCTTCTGTACGGGCGGTGACCTGGCTGTAGAAGTGCTCCCGGTCCAGGAGTACGCGCAGAGCGGCCACATGCTCGTCGATGGCGGCGCTGGTGGTGATGGCGTTCACGCTCGCGTGTCCTTTCGGGGGTTGAGTTGCCAGGTGCCGGTGACGACGCCGTCGTTGGCCGTCATCGCGAAGGGTTCACCGTCCACCGCAGGGAAGGTGATCGTCCCGGCGAAGGTGTGGCGGGGGTGGCGGCGGATGATTCCCTCTACTTCGGCGACAGGGTTGCCGAGCTCGCCCGCGTCGGGTCCAATCCACTTCAGCGCGGTGGCGATCTGGTGTCCGTCGGCGACGTCGAGGTGGAACACGACGTCAACGGGGACCAGGCGGCCGGGCGTGAGGTTGGTGGTCAGGTGAGGGCTGGCCGGGTGGATGTCGGTCAGCGGCAGCGGCGGCGCGATGATGATCATGATCATGGCCAGTTCTGGGAGGCGTGGAGGATGTCGCAGTGCGTTGGCGGCAGCGTGAAGCGCCACCGTGCGCGAGGGGTGCCCTCTCCCGCCGTTGGGCGGGAGAGGGCGCGAGAGTCAGGACCAGCGCGCTGTTGCCCGCCCGTCGCGAACAGTGACGGTCAGCGTGTCGCCGTGGGTGTCGCTCAGGTCAAGGCTCCCCGTGAAGGCGTGAGCCTCACCGTGCGCGAGGATCAGGATTTGGACGTCTTGGAGTGTGACGGTGACGGGGTTACCGTCGTCGAAGGCCGCCGCTTCGAGCGCGACGGCGACGATAACGCCGCCGCGCTCGTCCAGACGGAAGACGACGGGCGAGGGCGACAGGTGGCCGCGCGCGTGGTTCGTGGGCAGGTGTGCGCTCGTGGGGTCAATGTCAGCGAGGGGCAGCGGCGGCGTAATGGTGATCATGGGGGTTTCCTTCCGTGGTATTCGAGTCGATTTGGTCAGAACCGGAAGAGGTCCCCCCTTCCCACGCATCAAACAATACAGCATAGTTATTTTCTGTGCAACTTGGGCGTGTCGGCTATGCGTGGCCCTGCTGGTCGGCCGGGAGCCGGCGCGCGTGCAGCACCCACGTCTCCTCGTCCCCGTTGCCGTCACGGGAGTCCCATTCGAGGACCTCGTAGACGCGACCGTTGATCGTGACGCGCTTCTTGGCCAGTTCGGCGAGGTACTCCCCCACTCGCTGGTTGCGGCGGGCGTCGGCGAGCGCGTGGTGCCGGCCGGTCATCTGCTCGGGCAGAGGCGGGTTGCCCAGCCGAGCCGCTTCCTGCTGCAGGTCGTTCGTGCGATCCGGCACGCCCGGCGGCAGCTCCACCATGGGGCGCCCGGCGAGCCAGGACAGCCCCACGTGGTCGAAGGCCGACCAGTCGGCCCACAGCTCAGGATCGGAGAAGGAGGTGATGAACGCGTACACCTCCGCGGCGATCTGCTGCTGCGACTTCACGTCCGGGTGCCAGATGTCGAGCCAGCGGTGCGGCATCCAGCTCTCCTTGCGCTGCGGCAGGTGCGGGACAACGTGGTCGCGTAAGAAGGTGTTGTCGTTGACCGCGACGGGGTCCATGCCGCCGTTGACGGCGTAATACTCGCGCTCGCCGGCAACCAGGCCGATGGAGACGAGGTCGATGCTCTTGCCGGTGTCGAGGAATTCGGTGTCGTAGTAGATGCGGGTCATCGCTGCTCCTTCGAGGGATTGGTTGGGGGCCGCGGAATATGGGGACGGGTCCGCGGCGGCTGGGTCAGATGTCGGCGAGGGCGTCGAGCGCGTGCGCGAGGGCCTCGGCGGCGTCGACGTTGCCGTCGATGGCGAACATGTCGCGCAGGTCGGCGACGAGCTGAAGACCGACCACCTCCCTGTCCATGGCCAGGCCCATGTCGCGGAAAGGGTCGCCCGGCCGCTGATCCGGCGGCAGCAGCAGGACGTGGACGGCGACGGCCTGGCGGCCGCGCGCAGCGCCCTGTTCGGCACGTTCGCGCTCGGCGTGCTGCCGGGCCTCCTTCTCCCGGTAGGCGAGGGCGGCGATGACCTTGTCGAGGTTGAGCGGGCGCTGGGGGGTCGTCAACGGGTTCTCCTCTCGGGGGCGCGCCCGGCCCGGGAAGCTGGGCGGGCGCGCATCGGGCTCAGGGGGTGGGCTGGCAGGCGATCTCCTGGCGCACCTCGTCCTGCCAGGCGTCGGCGTCGATCGCGTTCAGGATGGCCAGCACGTCCGTGACTGCCGCCTCCCAGGAGGCGACACGTTCGCGTTGTGAGGCGGGGATCTCCCGCGCGTAGCAGCGGTCGTTCGGGGCGACGGCCATCTGACGTCGCAGGTCGTGGACGGCGGCCTGAACGTGCGAGCGGGCGGTCTTGAGCGGCGTGACCGCGTTCGCCATGGCGTTCCAGGGGCCGCGCCGGTGCCGGTACGTTTCGACGTCCTCGCCGGGCTGTCGCTGTTCGGGCTTGGGCGTGCGTGGCATGCGGCGGGCGTTCTCCTTGCCGAAGGTCACGGGCAGCCGCAGGCGGCGGCGCTGCGGTCGAGGTAGGTGAGTTCTTCGCCGGCGAGGTGGGCGATCGCGTAGGTGCCGTCGGCGTTGTTGATGTGCAGCCGGATGGGAGAGAGCGGGCTGGTGAACATCAGTTCCGGCGTGAGGGCGCGGTTTGGGGTCTGGACGATGTGCAACACCAACAGCCTCGGCGGTTCGGCGGCCGGCCGGGGCGCGCATGGCGAAGTGGTCATGGTCTCGGTCCTGGGGGTGGCCGTTGCCCCCGCCGGTGCGGCGGGGGCAACGGGGGCGGATGTCAGACGAGGTGGGATGCGGTGACGCGGAGGACATGCAGGGCGTACGTGGTCATGTCGTCGTCGCTGGACCAGCCGTTGATGGTGGTCTCGCGGTCAACTCTCTTGTACGGGTCGACGACCGTGTACTTCGTCCTGACGTAGTAGGAGTTGCGGTGGGTGGAGACGGTCACGCCGTCGCGGGTGTCTGCGGCGGCGACGTGGAAGTCGTGGCCGCCGCCATGCGGGTAGAACGTCTCGGTGATGCCGTCACCGTGGTCGGTGACCGTGGGCTCGCAACCGCTGTCGCACTGATGGCTCATGCATGTCCTCCTGGGTGGCAAGAAGATCGCCCCTCCTTGCTCGCATAAATAAAGTACAGGAGAGTTATTTCCATGTCCATTTGAGCGCCATCACGGCAGGACCGACCGCCCACGCGCAACAACGCACATGGGAGGCCGGTCACGCCGAGGGTGTCCGTGCACATGGCCGCAGCTACTCCAGCTCCATCCGCCACTCCGCCCACTGCGCGTCGAGAACCCCCTGCCACGTCTTCGCGATCGTCGCGACTTCCACGCCATCGAGGGTGCGGAAGGTCGCGCCGGCACCATTCGGCCCCCGTACGTGCAGCAGCCACGGCTTGCCTGACGCTGCCGCGTCGCGTACGCGCCCGCTCACGTGGCTGAGCGCGTACGCGAACGTTGTGCCGGTGCTCTCGGCGATCGCCTTGTCAGCCTGCCGCAGTTCGGTGCTCCAGCGGTGTTCCGCCTGACGTTGCTCGGCGAGCTGGGCGAGCGCGGCCAAGAGGAGGTCACTGGCGGACCAGTCGCTGCGGCCCTCCTGCTCAAGCTTGGCCGCGAGGTCGGCTGGCTGGTTCTGGGGGATGCCGAGCGCCGCGGCGATGGCTCCGGCTGCGTGGAGAAGTTCGTGGTCCTTGGGCAGGCTCATGAGGTGGATTCTCTTTCCTGGAGGCGCTTCCCAGCCACTGGGGTTCGCCCGGCGGGAGGTTGTTGCGTCTGTGGATCGTGCGGACGTGATGGCGTGGAAGTTCGAGCTGGGTGACCAGGTCCACGAGGGCGTCTTGGTTGATCACGCTGGAGGCTCGGAGCGGCCGATGCGCTGCGCGAGCGCGTCCTTGAGCTTGGCCAGGCGGCCCGCGCCGAACCCGGGGACCGCCAGCTCGGCGTCGGTGCGCCCGGCGAGGTCTTCGACGGTGATGATCGGCGGCCGCGCCTGCGCAAGCGGGGGAAGGACATACCTGGCCAGTTCCGGCAAGCACTCCTTGAGCAGCGCGCCGTTGGGAAGATCGGCCGCGGCGATCAGCTCCTTGACGGAGGTGTGGCGCGGGCAGGAGTCGCCGGTCTCGTTCGTGTCGTCGCTGACGAGGACGTCGCGTTCAACGGTGGCGCCGCGGTCGCCACAGGAAATGCTGATCGGTTGGGAGTCCTGGTTGGACATGGTGGTGCTCTCTTTCTCTGTGGGGCCGGGGGTGATGGTGCAGGTGGCTCGGTCCATCAGACGGGGCAGCAGCCCCAAGTTCGGCATGCGGCGATCCTCTGCCGTTCGAGCCGCTCGGCCTCGAGGCGCGCGTACTTGTACTTGCGCAACGTGATGCTGCGGGCGATCAGGAAGGCAGTGCGTCGATTCACGTTGTACAGCTGGGCGAAATAGGTCATCTTCCTGGCCCGGGCTTCCGACCCGGCTGGCTCGCGGAACACCTCGGCGGCCCGACAGGCGATCGCGGCGAATGGCGGATAGATGCAGGGCCGGTAGGTGACGTCGTTCAAGGTGACATGGTGCGCGCTCATGGCTGGCGGCCTTCGTGTGGAGGAACAGGGCTTGGACGATGGCGTTACTGAGCTGAGGTCGCGGCGGTCATGCGACGGGGATCACAGTGGTCGTGTCGGCGTCGTGACCGTGGAAGTTCACCGGGATCGGAGACAGCCACCGGATCTTGCGAAGGGCGCGTCCCTTGCCGTGACGGTAGGTGTGGAAGTGGGCTTTGCGCAGGTGCGGACGGACGCTCAGCCCCGTCGAGGCGGTGGAGGCGCGCCGGATCGTCGCACGCCAGGTGCGCAGCTGCGCGCCGATGCGATAGCCGACGTTCAGCACCCGCGGGGCCTTCGGCTGCTGCCCAGGCCGGCGGCCCCGGGGGCGGTTCGCCGACGAGCGCGGTGCGGCGACGATGTCGGCGTTCTCCGCGCACAGGTAGATGATCAGCGAGACGGCGCGGCGCAGCATCAGCGTAAGGTCACCCTTGACGCTGATCGCGATTCCGCCGGAGGCGTTGGCCGGGACGCGGTCGCCGTGCTCGGCGACGATGTAGTCGATGAGGTCGGCGAGCGACTGATCGTCGTCCATAGTGAACGCGATGTGCGTCCAGCGCACGTCGGCGACGCCGTTTTTCAGGTGCGGCCGCCCGTCGGCGCCGTACATGACGCCGGCGAACAACAAACTGATCGCTGCGCGTCCGCTGTCGTGGGTGGAGCACTGTCCGACGTGCAGGATGTCGCCCGTGACGGTCGCGATGGTTCCGCACCCGGACGTGTCGGCTTCGGCGTCGTCGCCCTCTGACGCGGGCAGGTGCCCGGTCACGAACACGCCGACGATGTGCTCGACCAGGTCGTCTTCGCGGTCGAGCGCCAACGGCTCGGGAAAGGCGACGAACGGGTCGCTGTGCGGTAACTGGTCGAACAGGTTCGCGGGCAGGATGTCGTCGGGGTCGGTGTCGCCGACTTCCTCCCACAGGGTGCGGTCGATGGCGTACGTGATGCGGTGCCGCTGCCACAGCCGGACGGCGGCATGCTGGTGCGCGGTGAGGACGAGGTACGCACCGCTGCGAGGATTACGGCGCAGCAGGTCGGCGACGTCGCCGGTGATCTGCGGAGTGTGTCCGCTGCGGGCGGCGTGGCCGACGGCGTCGATGTAGGTGCGGGCGGGCTGGTCGAACGAGCGGATGTTGCGCTGGCTGCTCGCCTCGATCATGGCGACCATGTCGGCGGCGGACGCGGTCATGCGGATGTGCGAGGACACGATGGAGCTCCGGAAAGGGGTGAGGGGGTGGAGGGTGGTGGCCGCGCCGCGATGCGGCGGGGGCGGCGCGGCTGTCGGTGGTTCAGCGGGCGGATCCCCATGCGGCGCGGTCGAGGATGGCGCGCGCCATCGCGGCGGCATCGGCGTGGCCGCTGACGACGTGCCACAGCACCTTCTTAGTGAGGGCGTCTTCCATGGCTGCGCCGTACGCGCCCGCGCCCTCGTCGTAGATTTCGCGCAGCCGCGTCAGGCAGTTGTGCACGTCGTCGAGCGTTTCCACCTTGTTCGCGCGGACCGCGCCGATGAGGGTGGAGGCGGGAATGGGTGCGGGTACCGGCTGGGGTTCGGTGGTGCGCTGGGCGTGTTCCCACTGGCACGGCTGCCCGGCCTTCGCCTGGCAGGTGGTGCAGGGGGGCAGATGCGGGAGAACGGTCATCGTGAGGGGGTCCTTGAAAGGGGAACGCCGCCCCTGCCGTGGCAGGGGCGGCGTGACGGGCGGGGAGGATCAGACGGTCTCGGCCTGGCGTACGCCAGTCGCGGTGACGCCCCGCGCCGCCTCGACGCGGCGCCTCTCCGCTTCGTCCACCACGTGCTTCTGTGACGGCATGAGGCCGAAGGCGACGTTCAGCCACCAGCGGAGCGACTTCGCCGACACATATGCCATGAGGTGGGCGGGGAATTCCTCAGCCGCTGCGAGGGCGTAGACGACCCGGTCCTCCTGGGCGTCCAGCCACTCCTGGAGAGTCTTGCCGAGGATGGAGATTTCGGGCACCTGCTCGGTGGTGGGCTCGGTGTCGGCCTCGAGGGTGCCGTTGGCGACGTACATGTCGATGTACGCCTCGCGGGCGTCGATGACCGCGAGGGCGAGCGGGTACCAGCCCTCGGGCCCGCTGATCAGAACGGCCTGGTCGACGAGCGCGTGCTGGGCGCGCGCCTTGGTGTTGTGCAGGCGAATGGGGGTGATGTTGCGGCGTGCCATGCAGGCGTTCCTTTCGGCAGGTCCGGCAAGAAGATCACTCCCCCTTGCTCGTGCTTCTTATAGTACAGGATAGTTATTTATATGGAAAGTCGGCGTTGGCCACGACCCGGGGTGGTCGGGTGTCTGAGAGCCGTTGTTGCGGCTAGTCGCAACCGGCCGGTCAGCAGTCCGGAAGACTCCACCGGCGAGGGTTTCTTCACCGAAATGATCTTGTTGGTGGCTTCGACGGTGCCTCCGAGGTTCCAGATTCGGTCGTAGGAGACGTGGCCGAAAACGTATTTCCCGTTCTTGATGATGGCCTGGCCGTTCTTGTCGCGTGGGGTGTGGTCGACGCAGTTGAGTTCCACCAGTCGGCGCCCCCAGGGGATCTTGCCCGCCATCACGCGAACCTGGCAAGCTCGCCGACATGACGAGACACGGTGATCAAGGCGGCTGGGCGATGGCCAGCGACACGGGCGGTTGGACACCCACGAGCGTGGGCGGTGGCGCCCGCCACGTGGGCGGCATGCGGCACCTGGGCGGCTGGTAGCCAGCGGCACGGCGAAGGGTCCGACCTGGGCGGGTCGGACCCTTCGCCGTGTCAGCCACTTCATGGCCGGCGGGAGCTTCAGGACGCCATCGTCCTCCTGGTTCAGGGAACGGAGCTGGCGGCGAGGCGGACGGGGTCACGGTGCGACCGCAACGCCGAATCCGGCGGCAACGGAGGCAGTCCGGCGATGACCTTGCGGGCGAAGCGCGGGTCCGGCTCGTAGCGCAGATCCGTCGTCGTCACCCGCAGGCGGGCCGCAGCCACGCCTGGCCGGTCCGGGCGTGCGACGGTGAGCCGCACACGGCGAAATCTCGGATCCGGAGACGGCAGAGGTTCCACGGCCACGATGGGTGCCTCCGTCACCCACCGGCTTGGGCGGTACAAGCTGGGCGAGTGTTCGTCGTCGGTCCAGCCGGTGAAGACGCGGCGGGGCCGATCGAGCCCGTACGGATCGAGCAGGTCGAGCAGGACGGCCTCGTCGGCGACGGGAACGCGTAGCCGAGTGGCTTCCTCGCGGTGAGCGCGCGCCTGGGCGCGGCACGCCTGACGGGTTGAGTCGTGCCAGTCCCAGCCGCACAGGCAGACGGCGAACGACTCGTCGCCGCGTACGACGGCGCCGCGCCGGTTGATCTTCTCCGAGCGCGCCCAAGAGTGCGCGGTGCGGGTTCGGTGCCGGGCGGGGTCGCTGCCGGCGAGGGCGGCGCGCAGGCGGGCGAGCACGGCGGCGTGCGGGTGGCCCGGGTTGTCGAGGCCTCGCCAGGCGGCGAACCGCAGCAGGTCCTCCAGGGCGGCTCGCCGGTCGGCGAGGGCGGCGCCGTTCTCGGCGTCGTGGGCGGTGATGGTCATGACGGCCTTTCGAGTGGCGGTGCCAGCTGGAGGAGGGAATCTCTCTGGGCCGCCTGGCGTGGCGGGCCCGGAGAAGAGGGCGGGCGCGGAGGCGCGGCGCCGCCGGAGGAGCGGGCGCCGCACCAGGAACGGTCAGGGGGCCGAGCTGGGCTGCGTGAGCTCGTAGAGGAACAGCACGCCGGGGTCGTTCCAGCCGCCGGTGCCGTCCTTGTCGGACGTTCCGGTGGCGTCGGTGCGGGCGAGCAACTCGGCCACCTCGGCGGGGTCGGCGCCGCCGTCGGCGTACAACTCCTCGAGGGCCGCGCGGTTTCCCTCCCAGGTCGTTCCCATGACGACGGTGGAGAAGATGACGTACACGTCGACGTTCGGGGCGGGCTTGAGGACGTATCGGGGCATGCAGCTCTCCTCAGGTGCTTGCACAGGCAGGCGGGGGCGGCACGGGTGCGCCGCCCCCGCCTCAGGGGGTCAGCTTCGGGGTGTGCGGCGCTCGCGACGGGCGCGGAGCAAGGGGCGCAGCCGTTCGGCGTAGAACCGTTCGACCATGTCGTAGACGCGCGGGATCACGACCTTGCCAAGCAGCACGCCCAGCCAGAAGAACGCGAGGCCACCGACGGCAGCCTTGATGAAGACGCCGAGGACTTCCATACCGCCTCCCTTCCATCTCACTTGCTTACATTTAAAAGCGTACAGGAGAGTTATTTAATTGGGAAGTTCGCCGTTGCGAGGATGGAGCGAGTAGCGGCGGACGATCGCCTCGGCGAGCGACTGCGGCGAGTGGCACACGTCGCCGCCGTCGTCCGGCTGCATCTGGCGCGCGAGGAACAGCGCCACTTCCTCGTAGGCGTCCAGGTCCGGAACGCGCGCCTGCTGCGCCTTTAACGCGACCACCGCGGCGAACTGCTCGGCCTGCTCGGGAGTCCACTTCCACGTGCCCACGTGCACGCGACCGGGCACCTGGCTGACGAACGGGAACTCCGGCTTGCCGGGGCCGATGGCCGGCCAGTTCGTGTCGTGGTCGACGTGCACGTACGGCAGCGTGATCGTGTCCGGGTGTCGGTCCTCGGTGGCGTTCTCCCACGTGACGGGGCTGATGCGGCGCACGGTCCAGACGGGCTCGCCGTGACGGTCGATCGGCACGCGCTTGCCGGCCCAGCCGTCCGGATCGCCCCACGTCCACGCGTCGGAGGCCACGAACGCCTCGACCGAGTCCCATGCCTGCTCCAGAGTTTCCGGCTGCCATTCGGGTTCGTACAGGCCGGCAACCTCGTAGCCGGCGAAGCCGGGCGAGAACCACATCAGCGCAAGGCCGCCGGGCCGCCAGATGATCTCCCACTCGCGTGCCGGATAGCCGAAACCCTCGGGAGTCACCCAGGTGAAGGAGCCGCCGATCTCGCCCGGGGTGAAGGTGACGTCGACGACGGGAGCCGGGGTGTCGGCCGCCGCGCCGGTGTCAGCGGCGGTTCCGGAACGGCGAACATCCCACCGGCGCGGGCCACCTGCGATCACGGTGTAACCGTGCGGGTGGTGCTTGCCGTCGAAGTGGGTGTCCCACGCATCGGAGGCGATGAACTCCTTGACGACTTTCCATGCGGCGTCGAACGTGAGGGGCTGCGGGTTGACGTGCAGCGAGACCGATGGCTTGGCGGGACCGCTCACGAAGTGCACCTCCAGCCGCTTCATCGGCGTCCAGAAGATCGCCCACTCCTGACGGCGGTCGTCGAGTCCTGCGGGGCTGCTCCAGCGGAACAGGGCGCCGGCGCCCGGGCTTTCGGCGTTGTGGAGGTCGCAGGTGACGACGATGACATTGTCCGGCTGCGAGGGCTCGGGCTCCATTGCTGTGCCGGTCAGGCGGTTGACGGACCATACAGGATCGGCGTCGGGTTCGATCCAGAGGCCCGTTCTCGTGGGGAAGGCGGCGTCCCAGCCATCCGTGGCGACGAATGCCTCGACGATCTGCCAGGCGTCGGCGAGCGTGCGCGCCTTCAGGTCGGCGTGCAGACCGACCGGCCGGCGGGAGTAGTCGCTGAAGTCCACGTACAGGTCGCGGCCGTCGGCGGGCCAGGTGACCGTCCACACGGGCAGGCGGTCATCGAGGACGGCGGAGTAGTCGTTGGGGACGCGCCAGACGAAGGCGCCGCCCTTGCCGGGGTGACGGGGATCGGTCGCGGTGAAGGTGACGTCGATGGGGACGGCGCGGGTGGTAGTCACGGAGATGGCCCTTTCCAGGGTGGGTGGATGGTGGGGTTGGGCCGCCTATTCGGGCGGCCCCGGGCTATGCGCGGTTGTGCTCCTCGGCTCCGTCGATGACGTAGCCGCGCCCGTGGCAGGTGTTGCAGCCCTTCGCGGACGCGGAGGTAACGATGCCAGTCCAGTGGGCGACCTGCTCGTCCCACATCGTGCGGGCCGCGCTGTAGGAGTCGCCGGAGACACCATCGGGCACGGCCAGGGAGAGTTGGCGCTTCACGGTGATCTGCCGCTGCACCGGCTTGGGACGGCGGCGCCCCATCTGCACCGGCGTGTACCACTCGTGCTCGGGCACCTGCAGCGGAACGTCGATCCAGACCTCGAGGCGCCGGTCCTTGTTTTCGCAGTATGTGACGTACGGCATCTGCTGGATGCGTTCGCGCAGGGCGGCGCGTAGTCCCCACAGGAGGCCGGGAAACAGGAAGTGGTACTCGGGTCGGCGGGTGAGTTCGGTCGGCAGGCTGGGCGCCCACTGGCCGACGCGGTCATCGGGAAGGTGAGGAGCGTCGGTGAGCACCGTCCAGGGGCCGGGGACGGTGGTGACGTGCGGGTCGACGGGCTCGCGATCGGGCGAGTACATCGCGCACCAGACGTCGCTGCCGTCATCAGCTCGTTTCCGGTACTCCTCAACGGTGAGCACGGAAGGGAACCGGACAGACTCGGCCGTTGGGTCGACGAGGGTGTAGCGGACGACGCGGTCGGGGACGGGGATGCGCACAGTGATCTCGTGCGGGCCCACGCTGTCGGCGGCGTACCAGCCGGGGCGGTGCAGCGGGGTCATCGGCTGGTCGTCGGCGTAGACGGCGATCGTGTCGCGGCCGTTGTAGCGGTGGCCGAGGGCGTCGCCGACGTAGTACATGGAGCGGCCTTCGTGGATGAGGACGAAGCGCTCGTTGGGGTCGGTCATCAGTGCCTTTCGAGAGCGGAAGCTCGGACGGAGAAGTGCGGGAAGGCAAGGGCGCCCCGCGTGAGGGTGGGCGAGGCCGATGAGGGGCCGTGTCTGCTACGTGTCGGCGGGCTGGTGGCGTCGTTCGACGGCCTGGCAGGCCACGCCCTTGAGGCTGTAGCGCTGCCCTGCGGTGACGTCTTTGTAGGCGAAGCCGTCCTTGACGACCAGGTCGCCGGAGACGTGACGGTAGGTGCCGGGGGCGATGGTCTGCCATTCGCCGGCGGCGGGCAGAGCGGTGAGCCTGCGCATCGTGAGGGGTCCTTTCCCCTGGGTGCGGGCGCGGTGACAGCGCGCCACGCCCAGACCGGGGCGTTAGAAGGAGACGTTGAGGAAGCGTTCGACGACGTCGAGGGTCGGCTGGACGGTGACGTCGCCGGGGCGGATGTCGGGCAGGTGGGCGGCATAGCGCAGCATCCGGTCGGCGTCGATGGCGTCGAGTTGGCCGGCGGACAGTCGTACGAGGGTGTGGACGCCGCGCTGGAGGTCGATCGACCCGTTGCGCACGTCGGTGGCCTCCTGGGCGAGGAAGGCCAGCGCCTGCTCGTTCTTGACGCCGCCGCCGTACAGGGTCGGGTCGGAGGCGAGACACGCGCGCATCTGCCGCAGTGTGACAGCGGGAACCGGCTGGCGTGGCGTGACGTAGGGCGCGGCGCGCATGTGAGGCTCCAAGGTGGGCGGGAACGGCGGGCGGCCTCCCGCCCGCCGTAGGGGTTCGGTCAGGAGTGGGCGGGGTTGAGGGCGAGCAACGCGCACTGGAGCGCGTACGCGCGGCCCGGCGCCGGCTGGTTGGCGGTCTTCTCGTGGAGCGCGACCACCTGGGAAAGCTGGGCGGGTTCGAGGTTGCGCTCCGCGCGGATCTTGTTGACGAGGGTCAACATGCGGTCAGCTTCGGTGATGAACCGGAGGCTGACGGAATTGGCTATGGCGGCCAGCATCTCCTGATTGGCGTCTTCGAGGTCGGCGCGGTTGAACACGGGGCGCTCCGTTGCAGAGTGGGGCCTGGGATGACGATGAGGGGCGCGGGGGGGGGGGGTTTGCCCCCCCCCCCGCGGGGCGTTGAGCGG